>NZ_KB906398.1:321270-642541 GCF_000381345.1 Deinococcus apachensis DSM 19763
GCGTACCCGCCGTGACGGTGTAGTGGAGTTCGCGTCCATTGACCGTCATGCGGTGATGGGTGACGCGAACCTCGTCCCGGGGTTGCTCGTCCTCGGGGCGGTCCTTCTCGCCTGTTCGGACCTTGACCTTCACCTCGGTGCCCTGCTCCGCCGCCTGCCTCTCCTGTTCGTCGCTCATCGGTGCCCTTGTTCTACTGCCTGGGAGGCGGGAAGGGGGCAAACTTCCAGTTCAGAAAGGCGCTTCTCCCCGGCCCGGCGCCGCAATCGCCGCACATACGCCTCCGAATTGCCCAGACCCTTCCGCATTGCTGAACCGCACCACCTGCACGCCTAACGCCGCGAACTGCCGCGTCCGCTCAGCATCGGATTCAGCCACAGCCTGCTCGTCGTGACTGCGGCCGTCCAGTTCAATACACAGCTTCAGGGAAGGCACGTAGAAGTTCAAAATGTGGCTACGAATCGGCCCCTGACGCCGGAACTTGACCGGATGCGCGCGGAGGAACTCGAACCAGAGTTTGCGCCCGGCGGCCGTCTGGTTGTTCCCCAATGCGAGAGCGCTGGGAAACAGCCTCTTGGGGCAAGCGTCACGCGACGATAACCCCTCAATCAGCTTCCATCAAAAGGGTGCTCCCAAGCGCACGAAACTGGGTGGGCGTTGCCCACAGAAGCCTCCCTCCAAGGGGAGACCCCGCCAACGCCTCCCCTCACCCGAAGTACCCCAGCAGATCGATCAGCGTCCGCGCGTAGTCGTCCGGCCTCAGCCCGCGCTTTTCGAGCCGTACGGCGGGCGGGAAGGTGGTCACTTCCGTCTTGTGGGGGAAGCGTTTCAGGCCGGGCGCGTCGTAGTCGAGCCCCTTGTAGGCAAACGTCACCTGGAGGTGCGTCATCGTCTCGCCGATGCTCAGGACGCGCTTAGCGACGGCGGTGAGACGCAGCTTGGCGAGGTCGATGAAATTCTGGACCTCGGGCGTGGGCGGGCCGTACTTCTTGCGAAGGTCGCGCTCGACCCGGCTGACCGCCTGGAGCGTGCGCGCGTCCGACAGCCGACCGTAGGTGGCGATGCGCTCCTCCTCGTTGCCGTCGAAATACTCGGGCGTGAGGCGGGCGTTGATGGGCAGGTCGATGGACACGCTGGCGGGCGTGTCCATCTTCTCGCCTTTCAGCCTCGCGACGGCCTGCGCGAGCATCTCGGTGTACACGTCGATGGAGACGGCCTGGACGTGCCCGTGCTGCTCCTCGCCCAGGATGTTGCCTACGCCGCGAATCTCCATGTCCTTCTCGGCGAGGAGGTGGCCGGAGCCCAGGTCTTGCAGGTCGGCGATGGCCCACAGGCGGCGCTGTGCGTTCTCGGTCATGCGCGGCGGGTAGAAGAGATAGGCGTAGGCGGTCTGCTGCCGTCTACCGACCCGCCCGCGAAGCTGGTAGAGCTGCGCCAGGCCCAAACGGTCCGCCCGCTCGATCAGGATGGTGTTCGCCTCGGGAATGTCCAGCCCCGTCTCGACGATGGTCGTGGAGAGCAGCACGTCGAAGGCGCCCTCCGCGAAGCCGAGCATGATCTCCTCCAGCTCCTCCTCGTTCATGCGGCCGTGCGCCACGCCGATGCGCGCCTCGGGGATCAGGTTTCGCAGGTACAGGCTGCGCGCCCCTATGGAGGCGATGCGGTCGTGGATGTAAAAGACCTTGCCGCCGCGCTCGATCTCGGAGAGGACCGCGTCGCGCACAGTCACGGGGTCGAAGGGGGCCAGCACCGTCTGAATGGGCTTGCGGCCCTTGGGCGGCGTCTGGATGGAACTCATGTCGCGCAGGCCGACCATGCTCATGTAGAGGGTGCGTGGAATGGGCGTGGCGGAGAGGGCCAGGGTATCGACCGCCTTCACGCCCTCGGGAATCTCGATCTTGCCGTCCTTGGAGATGGGGGGCAGACCGCGCAGCGCCCGCAGCTTCTCCTTCTGCCCCACCCCGAAGCGGTGCTCCTCGTCCACGATGATCAGGCCGAGGTCCTTGAACTCGATGTCGCCCGAAAGGAGGCGGTGCGTCCCGATGATGATGTCCACCTTGCCCTGGGCGAGGTCGGCCAGAATCGCCTTCGCCTGCTTGTCCCCGGTGAAGCGGGATAAGCCCTCCACCCGCACCGGCAGGTTCTTGAACCGCTCGACGAAGGTGGAGGTGTGCTGCTCGGCGAGGAGGGTCGTGGGCACCAGCATGGCGACCTGTTTTCCTTGCCCGACGACGCGGTGGGCGGCGCGCAGGGCCACCTCGGTCTTTCCGAAGCCCACGTCGCCGGAGATCAGGCGGTCGGCGGGGTTGGGCTTTTCCAGGTCGGCCATAGTCTCTTTCAGCGCGGTCTTCTGGTCGGCGGTCAGCTCGAACGCGAAGTTCTGCTCGACCTGCGTGTCCCACTCGGGCTGCGGCGGGAAGGCGTTGCCGGGCGTGACCTGCCGCGCGGCGTACTGCACGAGGAGTTTGGCCGCCACTTCCTCAGCGTTCTTGCGGGCCTTTTCCTTGGCCTTCGCCCAGTCCTTCTTGTCGAAGCTCGACAGGACCGGCGGGTCGTCCGTCGTGCCGGGGTGGCGGCGCAGCACGGGCAGTTGCTCGATGGGCACGCTCAGGCGGGCACCGCCCCGGTATTCGAGGTTGAGGTAGTCGCGCGTGACGCCCAGGACCGTGCGGGTCTCCAGCCCCTGAAACTGGCCGATGCCGTGCTCGGGGTGGATGAGGTAGTCACCGACGTGCAGCCCCAGTGCGTCCGTGACGGGTTTGCCCCCCAGCCGCTTGCCGCGCAGGGCCGAGCCACCCTGGAAGCCGTAGATCAGGTCCTCGGTCAGGACGACGGTGCGGTGTTCGGGAATGGCAAAACCGCCCTCGCCGCCCGCCCGCAGGAAGCCGAGGTGACCCTCCTCCAGGCGCGGCACGCTGAGCCAGGGCACCTCGCGCGTGTCCAGCAGCTTGTCGGCCAGATAGGTTGCGGTACGGTCATGCCGCACGAGGATGAGGACCCGGTAACCCGCCCCCCGCCACTCGTCCACGTCGCGCTCCAGGTCGGAGAGGCGGGCGCGGTAGAAGGGCAGCACCTTGAGGTCGAGGTCGAAATCGGGCAGGTCGAGGGGCGCGCGGCCAAAGCTCGTGACCTCCCGCTCCCGCAGCCGGGGCCACAGGGTGTCGGCCAGCGGCCCCAGCGCCGAGGCGTAGAACTCCGGCGCGTCGAGAAACACGCGGCCCGGCAGGAGGTCGAGGCGGGTGGCGTCCCACTTCACTTCGGTCAGGTAGTCGGCGGTGGGTTCCAGGGTAAAGGTTTTGATCTTCTCGCCGACCAGGTCGCCGGGGGCCAGAAGACGCAGGGTGTCGAGCTCGTCGCCGAAGAACTCCGCGCGAATCCAGGTGGAGTCGCCGTCCTGCGGCACGCCCGCGCCCGGCTCCAGCCGCAGTTCCAGGGTGTCGCCGCGCAGCTCGAAGCCGGGTTCCTCGCCGCGCTCGTAGCCCAGGCGTTCCAGGCGGCTGAGCAACTCCTCGCGTGGGTAGCTCGCGCCGACGCGCAGGCTGAGGGCGTGGTCCTCGGGCTGGGCGGGGAACAGGTCAAGGGCCGTATTGACATCGAGAACGACATGCTCGTGCCGGGCGTCCCAGTCGCGCAGGCCAGGGTTCACGCTAACGGGCGACCCGAGGACGCCAGCGGAGGCGTAAACGCCGACCCGGTCGGGCGTGGTGAGGAGCACGGCGGGGCCGGAGTGGGCGGCGAAGAGCGCAGCACGGGCCACCTGTGGCAGCAGCAGCACATTCCCGACCGGCGCGGTCGGCAGGAGTTTGGAGAGGTTGGGGGCGGCGACCGTCACCCGCAGATTGTACGCGGGGTTGGCAAATAGGAGGGCGAGGGAAGGAACGATGGGCGGGGACCCTGGTTCCCTCTTCCCAGGGTCCCCGCCCACAGTGCTCAGTTGCGCTTGAAGAACATCAGCACGGTTCCGCAGGGGTCCCAGGAGCAGGATTCCATGCTCACGCGCACCCGGTAGTCCCCGCGGGGAACCGTCACGGTCACGATGGGCACCGCGTCGGACAGGTAATCCGAGCCGATCACCCGCCCAGTGCTGTCCAGGACCTCCATATCCAGGCCTTCACGGTCGCTGTCGCAGATGGCCTGAAGCGGTAGGTGCCGCCTGAGAGGCTCAGGTCCTCCGCCGTCGTCTCCCACTCGTCCAAGGTATAGACGTCCGGATCGAAGATCTCGCGGTAACCAAGCCTCTCAGTCCGGTTCCGCTCCGTGCTGTAATCGCCATACATCCCCGATGGCACGGTATCCGCCCGCACCGCACCCCCGAACAGCAGCAATCCCACAGGAACCATCAGCGCCAGCCTCTTCCAGTTGTGCATCCCCGTCTCCCTTCCTTCCGCCCAGATGGGTCAGCCGAGTGGGCAGCGCCGGGCCGATCCCGGCTCCTCCACGTTCCTGCCCGCTCTGGACCCACGGTAGGAGGGGCCATAGGACCGCCGCGTGACCAGTCCAGACGGGCTATGGGCCTCTGGAAAGAGCGCTATGACGGCTCTGCAGGGCGAACTGGGAGGCGACTGGAGCCACCATTCCGCCTTAGTTGACAAAACTCCTCAACTGCTCTGCTATGCTTTGTTTTATGAAGCAGACCTTCCTCTCCCTCACCACCCTGGCCCTCCTGATGGGTGCGGCTGACGCGCAGCAGGTTAAAGAACTTCGGCTCGGTGTCTTTCCCAACATCACGCACGCAGCGGGGCTGGTCGGCATTCAGCGCGGCCTGTTCCAGAAGGAACTGGGGGGCGTCAAGCTCGTCGTCAAGGAGTTCGCCAACGGCTCGCAGGTCAACGAGGCCTTCGCGGCGGGCGCCATTGACGCGGCGTACGTCGGCCCCGGCCCGGCGATGAACGCCTTCATGCGCGGCGTGCCCATTCAGGTCTACGCGGGCGCGGCGAACGCGGGGGCGGTGCTGGTCGGGCGCAAGGACAGCGGGATTCGCAACGTGAAGGGCCTCAGCGGCAAGAAGGTCGCCGTGCCCACGCGCGGCTCGACCCAGGACATCAGCCTGCGCCACCTGCTGCACGAAAACGGGCTGAAGACCACCGACGAGGGCGGCACCGTGACCATCGTGCCCATTGATCCCGCGAACATGCCCGCCGCGTTCGCTTCCAAGCAGGTGGATGCCGCGCTGGTGCAGGAGCCCTGGGGCGCCGTGATGGAGACGCAGGGCGCGCGGCTGATTGCCAATGAAAAGGCGATCTGGGAGGGCGGCAACTACACCACCACCGTCCTCGTGGTGAACACGAAGTTCGCCGCTCAGAACCCGGAAGCCGTGAAGGACCTGCTGCGCGGGCACCTCGCTGCCATCAACTTTATTGGGAAGAGCAACGCGGGCGCGCAAAAGGCCATCGCGGACCAGATTCAGGCGTTTACCGGTAAGCGCCCCAACGCGGCGGAACTGTTCAAGGCGCTCGCGCGCACAAAGGTCACCTGGGACATTAACCTCAAGACGCTGGCCGAGTACGCCGAGCTGAACAAGGAGGCGGGCTTCGCGCGGGACGTGCCGGACCTGAACCGTTTTGTGAATCTGGGTGTGGTGCGCGGCCTGGCGAAGTAGGGAGCCCTCCGCCACCGGCAGCCCCGGCTTCCCGCTGGGGCTTTTGTCTTTCTGACCGCTGACAGCTGACCGCTGACCGCTATCCTTCCCCCATGACCGGACCGAAGAGAGGATCGAGAGGCCGCGCGCCCAAGCGCAACACGGCCCAGGGGCGCGGCGGGATCACGCGGGACAGCACCCGGCCCGCGCGGGAGCGCAGCCCGGGACGGGAGGAGGGACGGCCAGCGGAGTCCAGGCCGAGGCGGGAGGAGAGCCGCACGGGAGCGCGTACAGGCGCCACCAACCCCGCCCGGCGCAAACCCGGCGAGCGCGACAGCAGTCCTGAGCGCCCCTTCAAGCCCGGCCCCGCGCGGCAGGCCCCGCCCAAGGTGGCGAAGAAAAAGCCCCTGCCGGAACTCAAGCGGGTGCAGCTCGACGCGCCCCCCCCCGACGCGACGTTCCGGGACCGCGACGGCGAGACCATCACCTTCCCCGATTCCGCCCTCAAGCGGGTGGCCGCGCGCATCCTGACTCAGAAGAACAAGGCGTGGCGCTACCGGCCCTTCTCTTTCCCGCTCTTCACGGATAAGGGCAACGAGCAGGCCTTTCACTTCGACTTCTACATCTACGACGCGGAAGACTCGGTGATCCGGCTGATCCTGGTCGTGCCCTTCGAGTCGCGCGAGGTGTGGGACCGGGTGGGGCGCTTCAAACGGCAGTACCCGATGTACGCTTACGAGCTGTGGACGCCGGAGAGGCTGGCCCAGCTTGGCGGGCCGCGGGGTCGCCTGGACTTCTGACAACAGCTCGGCCTTGCAACTCTCTTGAGACATTCCGGAAGCGGGACGCTCTGTAAGACATTTCCTGTGTGTGATGAGAAGCATCTGGTAACGTTTCCAGAGATGGGCGGCGACTTCACGGGTTGACCCGGGAGCCGCCGCCTTCCCGCGCTTGTTGAATTTCCAGAACACATCGGGCCGAGAGCCCGTGGAGAACGCATGACGACCACTGACCACACTTCCCCCACCCCAGGGACCCCGCCGTCCCCCAGGGTTCATGTACGCCCGGGCCGTTCCTATCCCCTGGGCGCAACCTGGGACGGCAAGGGCACGAACTTCGCCCTGTATTCCGAGAACGCGACCGGCGTTGAGCTGTGTCTGTTCGACGAGCAGGGGCATGAAACCCGCTATCCCATCACGGAGCACACCGCCTTCGTGTGGCACGGCTACCTGCCCAACATCAGCCCCGGGCAGCGTTACGGCTACCGGGTCCACGGCGAGTACGCGCCCGAAAAGGGCCTGCGCTTCAACCCAAACGTGGTGCTGCTGGACCCCTACGCCAAGGCGCTGGACGGCACCGAGCGCTTCGAGGCGGGCGTCTTCGGCTACGTGCCTGGCGGCGACGATACTGTGATGCAGACGGGGGAGCAGCGCGGCGCCCCGCTGGGCATCGTGATAGACCCGGTGTTCAACTGGGTGGGCGATCAGAAGCCCAACGTTCCCTTTCACCAGTCGGTGATCTACGAGGCGCACGTCAAGGGGCTGACGATGACGCACCCCGACGTGCCCGAGGCGCTGCGCGGGACCTACGCGGGCATCGCGACCGAGCCCATCCTGCGCTACCTCCAGCAACTGGGGATCACCGCCATCGAGTTCCTGCCGGTGCACCAGCATGTGGACGACCCCTTCCTGCTCGCCAAGGGGCTGACGAACTACTGGGGCTACTCGACGCTGAACTATTTCGCCCCCGACGTGCGCTACTCGGCGGCGGCGCGGCGCGGGGACCCGGCAGGTGCGGTGCCCGAGTTCAAGAACATGGTACGGGCCCTACACGACGCCGGAATCGAGGTCATCCTCGACGTGGTGTACAACCACACGGCGGAGGGGAACCACCTGGGACCCACGATGTCCTTCAAGGGAATCGACAACCCCACCTATTACCGGCTGGTGGCCGACAACCCGCGCTTCTACTTCGACTACACCGGGACCGGGAACAGCCTCAACGTCCGGCACCCGCAGACCCTCCAGCTCATCATGGACTCGCTGCGCTACTGGGTCACCGAGATGCACGTGGACGGCTTCCGCTTCGACCTCGCCTCGACGCTGGCGCGCGGCCTGCACGAGGTGGACCAGCTCTCGGGCTTCTTCACGATCATCCACCAGGACCCGGTGATTTCCCGCGTCAAGCTGATCGCCGAGCCGTGGGACGTGGGCGAGGGCGGCTACCAGGTCGGGAACTTTCCGGTGAACTGGGCCGAGTGGAACGGCATCTACCGGGACGACATGCGCGCCTTCTGGATGGGCAAGGGCGGCCTGGCCTCCGAGATCGGCTACCGGCTGACGGGGTCCTCCGACCTGTACCAGAACGACGGGCGCAAGCCCTACGCCTCCATCAACTTCGTGACCGCCCACGACGGCTTCACCCTGCGCGACTCGGTCACGTATGAACAGAAGCACAACGAGGCGAACGGCGAGGGCAACCAGGACGGCCACAACCACAACCTGACCTGGAACTGCGGGGTGGAGGGCGAGACCGACGACCCCGAGATCAACGCCCTGCGCGCCCGCCAGCAACGCAATTTCCTGGCGACGCTGCTGCTGGGGCAGGGCACGCCGATGCTGCTGGGCGGCGACGAGATCGGGCGCACCCAGAAGGGTAACAACAACGCCTACTGCCAGGACAACGAGATCAGCTGGTACGACTGGGCGAACCTCGACGCCGATCTGCTGTCGTTTACCCGGCGGCTGATCCGGCTGCGGAAGGCCCATCCCGCGCTGCACCGCCGCAAGTTCTTCTCGGGCCGCACCATTCGCGGCGAGGACGTGCGCGACATCGTGTGGCTGCGCTACGACGGCCAGGAGATGAGCGACGAGGACTGGAACAACCCCCAGACCCAGTCGCTGGGCATGTTCCTCGACGGCGACGGGCTGGACGACGTGGACGCCGAGGGCCGCCCCCTGCGCGACGACGACCTGCTGCTGCTGCTCTCGGCCTCGCACGTTGACCTGCCCTTCCGGCTGCCCGACCTGGACAGTTGCGGCACCTGGGAGCTGCTGGTGGACACGGCGGACGACGGCGCGCGGGAGATCGTGCCAGCCGGGAAGGAGACGACCCTGCGGGGCCGCAGTGTCAAGCTGTACCGCTGCGCCCGCCACAGCGAACACGAGCCCGCGCACGACTGAGGTCAGCTCCTGCTGGGGCGGCCCACGCGTGGGGCCAGGGGGTGAAGGGGGTTGTGGCTTCCTTCACCCTCTTCTCGTGCCACTGGAAGCGGATTCTCAGGTCCCTTGAACTCGTCCTCACCCTCATCCGCCCCACTCCCCCTACGCTGATCCGTTCGCCGCCCTCCGGTTGAGGAGGTTCGGTTTGCAAGGAGCATTGCATGCCCAATCCTTCGAAGTACATTCTGACCCCCGACGCAGCCCCTGACGCCCTCTCCACCCGCCTGGGCGCCCACCTCCTGCCGGATCGCAGTGGCACCCGTTTTCGCGTCTGGACCACCACGGCGAGCGAGGTGAGTGTGCGTGTCAACGGCACCGACCACCCCATGTCAGCCCTCGGCGAGGGCACCTTCGAGGTGATCCTGCCCGTGGGTGTCGGCGCCCGGTATAAGTTCCTACTCGGCGGCCAGGCCTGGCCCGACCCCTACGCCCGCTTCCTGCCGGACGGCGTTCACGGCGACGCGGAGGTTGTGGACCTGGACGCCTACGGGTGGAAGAACACCGGGTGGCGCGGCCTCCCCCTCTCCGAGTGTGTGTTCTACGAGCTGCACGTGGGCACCTTTACCCCGGAGGGCACCTACCGCGCGGCTCTGGAGAAGCTGCCCGAACTCGTGGAGCTGGGGGTCACGGCCGTCGAGCTGATGCCGCTCGCGTCGTTTCCCGGCAAGCGGGGCTGGGGGTACGACGGGGTGGCCCTGTACGCCCCCTACGCCGAATACGGGCGGCCCGAGGACCTGATGACGTTCGTGGACGCCGCGCACGGGCTGGGACTCGCCGTCTTTCTGGACGTGGTGTACAACCACTTCGGGCCGGACGGGAACTACCTGGGGGTGTACAGCCCGCAGTATTTCACCGACCGCTTCCACACCCCCTGGGGCGCCGGGCTGGACTACGCCGAGCCCCATATGCGCCGACTGATCACGGGAAATGCCCGGATGTGGCTGCGCGACTACCGGTTCGACGGCCTGCGGCTGGACGCCACCAATGTGATCTCCGACGACAGCCCGGTGCACATCCTGCGCGAACTGGCGGATGAGGTTCACGCGCTCGGCGGCACTCACCTCCTCGTCGCGGAGGATCACCGCAACCTGCCCGAGCTGATGACGGAAGACCACCTCGACGGGGTGTGGGCGGACGACTTTCACCACGAGGTGCGCGTCACGCTGACCGGGGAACGCGAGGGGTACTTCTCGCCCTTCCAGGGGGGCGCGGCGGCGCTCGCCCACGTGATCAACCGCGGCTGGGTGTACGAGGGGCAGGTCACCCCCTTCGGCGACCACCCGCGCGGCAAACCCGCCGACGCGCTGGAAGCTCCTTCGTTCGTCTACTGCATCCAGAACCACGACCAGATCGGCAACCGGCCCCGCGGGGACCGGCTGCACCATCCGGGCGGGGTCAGCCCCACGACGTTCCGGGGCGCCTCCGCGCTGCTCCTCACGCTGCCGATGACGCCGCTGCTGTTCCAGGGGCAGGAGTGGGCAGCTTCGGCCCTCTTCCCCTTCTTCAGCGACCACGCGGGCGACCTGGGCCGGGCGGTCACCGAGGGGCGCAAGAAGGAGTTCGGCTATTTCAAGTCCTTCTCGACCCAGGAGGTGCTCGACCCGCAGGACGAGGCGACCTTCCGGGCGGCCAGGCTCGACTGGGCCGAGCGCGAGACGGGGGAACACGGGCGCACCCTGGCGCTGTACCGCGAGTTGCTGAGGCTGCGCCGGGAGGACCCGGTGCTGCGCGACCGCAGCCGCCGCAACCTCCAGGCCGGGAACGAGGGGAACGTGCTGTGGGTCCATCACAAGACGGCAGATGGCGAGCGCACCCTGCTCTGGAACGTGGGGCAGGAGGCGGTGGACGCCGGAGCACTGCACCTCCCCTTCCCCCTCCCGACGGACGTCCTGCTTCACTCCGAGGGCCGGGAGGACACCACGCTGAACTCCGGTGAAGCCGTCCTGCTAGGGGCACAGGCATGACCGAAGCCTCGTCCCACATCTCCCCCCCCACGACCCACCTCCCCTCCTCGACCTACCGGCTGCAACTGCACGCCGACTTCGACTTCGCGGCCGCGCGGCGGGTGCTGCCGTACCTGAAGCGGCTGGGCATCACCGACGTGTACCTCTCGCCCATATGGACGAGTACGCCGGGTTCGACCCACGGCTATGACGTGACCGACCACGCCCAGGTGGACCCCAAACTGGGCGGCGAGGCGGGATTGCGGCGGCTCTCGGCGCGGGCACAGGAGCTGGGGCTCGGCCTGATCGTGGACTTCGTGCCCAACCACATGGGGATCCAGGGTGGGCACAACCCGTACTGGGAGGACGTGCTGACCCACGGGCAGGCGAGCCGCTACGCGCACTTCTTCGACATCTCCTGGCAGCCGCTGAAACGGGCGTTGGAGAACAAGGTGCTGCTGCCCACGCTGGGCGACCAGTACGGCCGGATTCTGGAACGCGGCGAGCTGCACCTGACCCGCGAGGGCGGGCACTTCCTCCTGACGTACTGGGAAAGGCGCCTGCCGATCTCGCCGCGCAGCCTGGCGGGCCTGCTGACGGCGCTGGCCGAGGAGTTGAGTGGGGCCGTGCCTGCCGACGATCACGCCGAACTCGCCAGCATCGCGCGGGCCGCCGCTAACCTGCCCCGCAGCACGAGCGCCGACCTCACCGACGAAGACCGGCTCTCGCGGGCGCAGGAGTCGGAGGTCATCACGCGCCGATTGGGAGCGTTGCTGGAATCGTCGTCCCAGGTGCGCGGGGCCCTCGACCGGATGGTGGAGGCCGTGAACGCCGACCCGGCCCGCCTGGACGCCCTGATTCAGGAGCAGAACTACCGCCTCGCCTCGTGGCGGGTGGCGGCCGAGCAGATCAACTATCGGAGATTCTTCGACATCAACGACCTCGCGGCGCTGCGAATGGAGGACGCGCGGGTCTTCGCCTGGGCACACGCTAAGCTGTTCGAGCTGATCCGCGACGGCGTGGTGAAGGGCGTGCGCCTTGATCACACCGACGGGCTGTACGACCCCGCCGGGTACTTCCGGGACCTGCAACGCGGGGCGGCGCGGGCACTGGGCCAGGAGTGGACCGAGGGAGACCCCCTTCCCCTCTACGTGGTTGCGGAAAAGATCCTGGAGCCCGGCGAGCGCCTGCCCGAGGACTGGGCGGTCCACGGCACGACCGGGTACGACTTCCTCGCCCAACTGAACGGCACCTTCGTGGACACCAGCAACGAGGAGGAGATTACCGCGATCTACCGCCGACAGACGGGGGACCGCGACAGCTACCACGAGCAGCTGTACCGGGGCAAATACCTCATCCAGCGGGTTGCGCTGCCCGGTGAGGTGAACGTGCTCGCCGAGCACCTGGAGCGCATCGCCGAGTCGGACCTGCGCTCGCGCGACTTCACCCTGACGGCGCTGCGGGACGGCATCCGCGAGGTGATCGCTGCCTTCCCGGTGTACCGCACCTACGTGCGGGCAGACGGCTCGCGCGAGCCGGGGGACAACGCGCGCATTGAGCAGGCTATTCGGGAGGCGCGCGAGCATACCCGGCGCGAGGGCCGCAGCCTGGACCCCAGCCTTTTCGACTTCCTGGAGGCGGTGCTCAAGCTCGACGCGCCGGACGAGGCGACCCGGGCAGCCTATGCCGACTTCGCCCTGAAGTTCCAGCAGCTCACCGGCCCGGTGACGGCCAAGGGGGCGGAGGACACTGCCTTCTACCGCTACGCGCGGCTGCTCTCGCTGAACGAGGTGGGCGGGGACCCGGGGCTGTTCGGCACGTCCCGCCGGGCCTTCCACACCGAGACGCGGGGGCGGGCGGAGCGCTGGCCCCACGCCATGCTGGCCTCCAGCACCCATGACACCAAGCGCGGCGAGGACACCCGCGCCCGCATCAGCGTGCTGTCGGAGATGCCCCAGACCTGGATGGCGTACCTCAGCGCCTGGTCGCCGATCATCCGGGGGTTGGAACGCCAGCTCGACCTGGGACCCGCGCCGACCGCGCTGGACACCTACATCCTGCTTCAGACCACCCTCGGCATTTACCCACTGGACGGGCGGCTGGACGGCTTCGCGGACCGCCTGAGCGACTACATGCTCAAGGCGGCGCGCGAGGCCAAGCTCCGCACAAGCTGGACCTCGCCCGACGGGGACTACGAGGAGGCGCTGGACGGCATGGTGCGCGGCCTGCTCGCCAACGAGCGGTTTACAGAAGGCTTGCGCGAACTCCACACCCGGATCAGCCCCTACGGGGCGCAGAACGGCCTCAGCGCCACCCTCGCCCGCCTGACTGCCCCCGGCGTGCCCGACACGTACCAGGGCTCGGAGGGCTGGAACCAGAGCCTGGTGGACCCCGACAACCGCCGCCCGGTGGACTATGCCTGGCGCACCCGCACGCTCGCGCGCATCGAGAAACGCTGGCCGGAGGGGGGGCCGCGGCTGGCGGGAGAACTCCTCTCGCGCTACGAGGACGGCGGCGTGAAGCTGCTCGTGAGCTGGGCTAACCTACAAGCCCGGGCCGCCCACCCCGAGTTGTTCCGTCACGGCACCTACCGCCCCATCGAGGCGGGGAAGTACCTCCTCGCCTTCGCCCGGGAGTGCGAGGGCGAGGTCGCGGTGACCGTCGCGCCGCGCTTCACATATACCCTGACTCGGGAGCAAAAGCCCTGGGCGCTGGGCGAGGTCTGGGGCAACCGGCAACTCACCCTCCCCCGCCCCGGCACGTACGAGAACATGCTGACCGGTGAGCGCTTCCGGGTGCGCGGCGAGAAGGTTCCCGTCGCCAAGGTGCTGGAGGACTTTCCGCTGGCGCTGCTGGTGAGAAGGTAGGGATCAGCTTTCAGCGGTCAGCCGTCAGAAAGCGATGGGAGGGCTCCGGCGTAGGCTGGGGCTCTTCTCTTTTTCCCTTTCTGAACGCCGACGGCTGACGGCTTTCTCCCCCGGGAACTTTTCACCACCTCCCCCCGTATCCTGAGCCGTATGCAACTGACTGCTACCCGGACGGAAAATCTGGTCCGCACCTTCATGGCGCGGACGTACTCGTGGATGGCGGCGGGGCTGGCGCTCACGGCCGGGGTCGCCTACCTGACGGCGCAGAACGAGGGGCTGGCGCAGCAGGTGATGGCGCTGCGGCTGCCGCTCATCCTGGCGCAGCTCGCGCTGGTGTTCGTGCTGAGCCTCTTCGCCCAGCGGCTGAGCAGCGCGGTCGCCGGAATCCTGTTCATCGCCTACGCCGCGCTGACCGGCCTAACCTTCAGCTCGCTGCTCTTCGTCTATAGCCCCGCCGCCGTGACCGCCGCCTTCCTGACCACGGCGGGTACCTTCGGGGCCATGAGCGTGGCGGGCTTCGTGATCAAGAGGGACCTGAGCGCGATGGGCCGCTTCTTCCTGTTCGCGGTTCTCGGCCTGCTGATTGCGATGATCGTGAACCTGTTCGTGGCGAGCAGCGCCCTGACGCTGGGCATCAGCATCGTCGGCGTGCTGCTCTTCGCGGGCCTGACCACCTACGACACCCAGATGCTCCGCAACCTCGCGCTAAGCGGCGTCAGCGGTGAGATGGCCGAGCGTGCGGCGATCAACGGCGCGCTGGCCCTGTACCTCGATTTCATCAATATGTTCCTGTTTATCCTGCGCCTCTTCGGCTTCGCGGGAAGCAGCCGGGACTGAGGAGCGATCAGCGTTCAGCCGTCAGAAAAAGAGATGCCCCAGCCACAGCTGGGGCATCTCTTTTTCTGACGGCTGATTATCTGACGCTCCTACCTCACCCCGCTCAGCTTCAGCCAGTAATAGTCGTACTTGCCCAAGATCATGGGGTACTGACCCCCCTCCCCCACGGGCGGAAGGTGGCTGCCCCCCGCGAGGCTGATGGGGACCCGCCCCACGTGCCCGGCGAGGTCAAGCTGGGCGGCCTGGGTGGTTCCCGCGAAGTTGCTCACGATCAGGAGGGTGTCATCCCCATACTGGCGGGTAAAGGCGAGGACGGCGGGGTTGCCCGTCTCGACGAAGTTGAGGTCGCCGTGCGCGAAGGCGGGGTGGGCGCGGCGCAGGTCGAGTTGGCGCGAAACCCACTTCAGCAGGCTGGAGGGGTCCTGTTCCTGCGAGTTCACGTTGACGCGCAGGAAGCCGTACACCGGATCCTGGATGGGCGGGTAGAAGCACTGCTCGGGGGGCGCCGAGGAGAAACCGCCGCTGGTGCCCGTGTTCCACTGCATCGGCGTGCGGACGCCGTTGCGGTCGGCGAGCGTCAGGTTGTCCCCCATGCCAATCTCGTCGCCGTAGTACAGGATGGGGCTGCCGGGCAGGGCGAACAGCACGGTGGTCAGCAGCTCGATGCGGCGGCGGTCGTTGTCGAGCAGTGGGGCGAGGCGGCGGCGGATGCCCACGTTGATCTTCATGCGGGCGTCGGGCGCGTAGGCCATGTACATGAAGGCCCGCTCGTCGTCCGTCACCATCTCCAGGGTCAGCTCGTCGTGGTTCCGCAGGAAGGTGGCCCACTGGCCGAAGGTAGGGATCTGGGGCAATCGGCCCATGATCTCGCGGATGGAGGTCGTGTCCTCGCGCTTGAGGCTCATGTACAGCCGTGGCATGACCGGGAAGTTAAAGCACATGTGGAACTCGGGATCCTGCTCGCTGCCGAAATACTCCACCACGTCCTCCGGCCACTGGTTCGCCTCGGCGAGGAGCAGGCGGCCGGGGTACTCGGCGTCCACCATCTTCCGCATCGCCTTGAGGATGCCGTGCGTCTCGGGCAGGTTCTCGCAGTTCGTCCCCTCGCGCTCGATCAGGTACGGCACCGCGTCTACCCGGAAGCCGTCCAGCCCCAGGTCGAGCCAGAAGCGCATGGCGCTGAAAAATTCCTCCTGCACCCGCGGGTTGTCGTAATTCAGGTCGGGCTGCGAGGAGAAGAAGCGGTGCCAGTAGTACTTGCCGCACTGCTCGTCGAGGGTCCAGTTGCTGACCTCAGTGTCGGTGAAGATGATGCGCGCGCCCGCGTACTCGGTGCCGGTGTCGCTCCAGACGTAGTAGTCGAAATACTCGTTGGGGCTGCCGTCGGGAAGAACTGGACCGCGCCGCGCCGCCTGGAACCAGGGATGGTCGGAGGACGTGTGGTTGGTTACGAGGTCACCAATCACGCGCAGGCCGCGGGCGTGGGCCTCACGCAGAAAGACCTTGAAGTCGTCCAGCGTCCCCAGGTCCGGGTGGATGCCCACGTAGTCGGCCACGTCGTAGCCGTCGTCGCGCAGGGGGCTGGGATACCAGGGGAGCAGCCAGAGGCAGTCCACGCCCAGGTTCTTCAGGTAGTCGAGCCTGCCGGTCAGGCCGGGAAAGTCACCCTTGCCGTCACCGTTGCCATCGGCGAAGGTGCGGACGGAGAGTTCGTAGAAGACGGCGCTCTTGTACCACTCGGAGGGGGGGGCGGCCAGCGTCATGCGGCGCAGTTTAAAGCGATGACCGGAAGGGGTGCCAGGGGGTTGGGAGCAGAGGCCCTCTCACACCACCACGCTCAGGCCCTCATCCACTTCAGCCTCTTTATTGATAAAGACAAATCATTATGCGTCTACTGCACGGACGGACCTGTCACATCAACGCCTCGACGACCGGGAGGGTGCTGGCATGAGCCGCGCACTGCTCCTCTTGGGCCTGAGCCTGGGCGTGGCCTCTGCCGCCCCGCTGCCGGTCAGCGCCACGACCACCATCGTCGGGGACTTTGTGAGGGCGGTTGGCGGGAGCCGGGTCAGCGTGAACGTGATCGTGCCCGCGGGGGGCGACGCGCACACCTTTCAGCCCACCACCACGGTGATCCGCGGGCTGAGCGGGAGCCGGGCCCTCTTCGCCAACGGGGCGGGCCTGGAGCCCTGGCTGCCGAAGCTGAAGGCGTCCGCCCCCGGGGTGCCGGTGACCGAACTCACGGCCGGGTTGAAGTTGCGCGCCGCCGACCCCGCCGAACAAGGCCACGAGGCAGCCGGGCACGACGACCACGGCGCCTTCGATCCCCACGCCTGGTGGGACCCCACCCTGGCGGCCGGGTATGTTCGCAACGTGCAGGCGGCGCTGACCCGGCTCGATCCGCCGGGCCGTGCCACCTACGCGGGGAATGCGGCGGCGTACCTCGGGAAGCTGCGCGCCCTGGATGCCTACGCGAAAGGGCAGTTTGCCAGTGTTCCCGCCGCCCGGCGCAAGCTTGTCACCAACCACGACAGCCTGCATTACCTGGCGAACCATTACGGATTGACCGTGATCGGGGCCGTTATTCCTGGACTCAGCACCGAGCGTGAGCCCAGCCCGCGGGAACTCGCCGGGCTGATCGAGGCCGTGAGGAAAAGCGGCGTCCGCGTGATCTTTACCGAGAACACCGTCAACGCGCGTCTGGCTCAGACCCTGGCCCGCGAGACCGGCGCAAAGGTTGCCCCGCCCCTCTACACCGACGCGCTGGGACCGAAGGGAAGTGCGGGCGAGACCTATCTGAAGGCCTTCCGCTCCAACGTGGACACGATTGTGCGGGCATTGAGGTAGGCGAGAAGGACCTTCGCCTGGACGGGGGCCCGGGGAGGACGGGGCTCAGGGCAGGCCCAGCCAGGCTGGGATTTCGTCAGGCCGAACGGGAAGCCGTCTTCCCTGCCACTGCTGTTGATTTCGCACTCGCAATATCACCCGCAAGGGCGCTATCCTCGGCGGATGCTGGGTGTGGAGAACCTGACGGTGCGGTACGGCACCCAAGTGGCGCTGGAGGACGCGACGGTCCGCTTCGAGGCGGGCACTTTCAGCGCGGTCATCGGGCCGAACGGGGCGGGCAAGAGCACGCTGCTCAAGACACTGGTGGGGCTGCTGCCCGACTCCGAGGGCCGCGTGCGCTTCGACGCCGGGCACACGGCCCAGAACTGCGTGTCGTACGTGCCGCAGCAGCAGACGCTGGACTGGGCCTTTCCGGTCACGGTCTGGGACGTGGCGATGATGGGCCGAACGGGGCGCCTGGGCTGGCTGCGCCGGCCGGGCCGCGAGGACCGGGAGCGGGTGGTGGCGGCGCTGAGGGAAACCGGCGTGTACGAGCTGCGGCACCGGCACATCGGGGCGCTCAGCGGGGGGCAGCGGCAACGGGTCTTGCTCGCGCGGATGCTGGCCCGCGACGGCCACCTGCTGCTGCTGGACGAACCGCTGACCGGCGTGGACGCCGCCACCCAGGAGCAACTCATGGCCCTGCTGCGCGCCCAGGCCGACAAGGGCCGCGCCGTGGTGATGGTCACCCACGATCTTGAACAGGCGCGGCGCTGGTGCGACCACCTCATTCTGGTGAACCGGCGCATCATCGCCGACGGCACGCCGGGCGAGGTGTACACACCGCGCAATATCGAGGCGACCTTCAGCGCGAGCCACCTCGGCCACATGCACGCGGAGGCCTGATGACCTGGATTGAACGCAAGACGGAGCGTGACAGCATGGCGGCCCACCTTCCCCCTGCAGGCCGCCCCTGATGGACTGGCTCACCGACCCCCTCCAGTTCGGCTTCTTCGTGCGGGCGCTGGCCGCCGTCGTGCTGGTCAGCGTGCTGTGCGCCCTGGTCGGCGCGTGGGTGGTGCTGCGCGGCCTGAGCTACATCGGGGACGCGATGAGCCACGCCGTCTTTCCCGGCATTGTGGGGGCGTTTCTGGCGGGCAGCAATCTGCTGTTCGGGGCCCTTGTCGCCGCCGTGCTCACCGCCCTGGGCATCGGCGCGGTGGGGCGGCGCAGCGGGCTGAAGCAGGACAGCGCCATCGGGATCGTCTTCGTGGGGATGTTCGCGCTCGGCGTGGTGATGCTCTCCAGGGCGCCGACCTTCACGACCGACCTGAGCAACTTCCTGATCGGCAATCCTCTCGGGGTTTCGCCGGGCGACCTGTGGGGGGCACTGGCCGTCACGCTCGTCGTCGGGGCGCTGCTGACCGCCGTGCAGAAGGAACTCCTGCTCGCGTCCTTCGACCCCACTGAGGCGCGGGCCATCGGGTTGCCGGTGCGGCGGCTGGAGAGCCTGCTCCTGATTTTGATCGGGCTGGTGGTGGTCCTGACGGTACAGCTCGTCGGCACGACCCTGAGCGTGAGCCTGCTGATCACCTCCAGCGCCGCCGCCCGGTTGCTGGCCCGCAGTCTCCAGAAGATGATCCTGCTCGCGGCCGGGCTGGGCACCGTGGGCGGCGTGGTCGGGCTGTACCTCAGCTATTACCTGGACACGGCGCCGGGCGCGACCATCGTGCTGGTGAACACCGCGATTTTTCTGCTCACGCTGATCTTCAGGCGGCGGGAGTGATGCGCCATTCGGCGTATTCGGCCCGTGGACCTCACCCGGTAGGCTGGCCGGAACGGCCCGGGTTCCCCGGCGTTCGGCTTTCCCCCACTCGACGGAGTTGCCCCTTGCGTCCCCTCCCCCTGTAACAGCGATCTGAAGTCTCGTCCCGCCTCTTCTGGCCGGGACGGCTCGCCCGCAGGGGGAATGTGTGTTGTTGCAACTCAGTGGGGTCGCGCGGGGATTTGGCGACCGGACGGTATTCTCCGGGGTGGACCTGGAGATCGGCGCGGGCGAACGGCTGGCGCTGATCGGCGAAAACGGCAGCGGGAAGACGACCCTGCTGCGGGTCATGGCGGGCCTGGACGCGCCGGACGCGGGAGCAGTGACGCGGCGGGGCCGGGTGGCCCTCCTCGCGCAGCATGCCGAGATGGGGGCGGGAACGGTGCTGGAGGCCGTGATGCCGGAGGACTTGCGCCGGACACAGGCGGAGCTGGAGGCCGCTTCAACCCGGCTGAATGAGGGCAGCGAGGACGCCCTGCTGGCCTTCGCTGACGCGGAGGAAGCCTACCGGAACGCGGGAGGCTACGACTTCGAGGTGCGGGCGGCGGCGGTGCTGAGCGGCCTGGGGCTGGAGGGGGGCATGGGTGCGGCGCGGCTCTCGGGCGGGCAGATGCGGCGCGTGCTGCTGGCCCGGCTGCTGCTCTCCCCCGCCGACGTGTACCTGCTCGACGAACCGACGAACCACCTCGACGCGGAGGGGGCGGCCTGGCTGGAGGAGTGGATTGGCGCCTCGAACGCCGCCTTCGTCCTCGCCAGCCATGACCGCGCGTTTCTGGACGCGGTGGCGCAGGACACGGCGGAGCTGGAACGGGGACGGCTGACCGTCTATCCCGGCGGCTACTCGGAGGCGATGAGGCTCAAGGCCACCCTGCGGGAGGCGCAGGCGCGGGACTACGAGGCGTACCGCCGCAAGCGCGCGGCGCTGGACGAGGAGCGGCGGCGGCAGGCCAGCATCGGCGGGGTGGAGGAAAACCGCCGCCGGGCACGGGACAACGACAAGTTCCTGTCCAGCCACAAGGCGGGGCGGGCGCAGCAGATCCACTCGGCCCGGGCGAAAGCCATGCAAAAGCAGATCGACCGGCTGGACGAGGGGGCGGCCGAGAAGCCCTTTCAGGACCGCCGCATCCTGCGCCTGGACCTGCCCCCCGCCCCTCCCGGTCCCGCCGAGGTGCTGACCGTCCGCGACTTGGGGGTGGAGCGCAGTGGGCGACTGGTGCTGTCTGACGTCCGGCTGGACGTGCGCCGGGGCGACCGCATCGCTCTGACCGGGCCGAACGGCGGCGGGAAAAGCACGCTGCTCTCGGCCCTGCTCGGGGGGCTTCCGCACACGGGCGAGGTCCGCTGGGGACCCGGCCTGACCTTATACGCGGCGGGCCAGCACGGCGAGGAACTGGCGGGCCTGGGGACTGTAGGAGAAGCATTGCTGGACGCCAACCCGGCTCTGACGCCCCACCAGCTCTACGAGATCGGGGCGCAGGTCGGCCTGCCCGGCGGGCCTGACTTCCCGCTCTCAGGCCTCTCGGGGGGGCAGCGTACCCGGCTCAGCCTGGCCCGGCTGGGCGCCACGCGGGCGCAGGTGCTCGTGCTGGATGAACCCACCAACCATCTCGACATCCGGGCGATTGAGGCGCTGGAAGGACTTTTGCTCGCCTTCCCCGGCACGGTGCTCCTCGCCAGCCACGACCGCGCGCTGGTGGACCGGGTGGCGACGCGGGTGTGGCACGTCGCAGGGGGTGGGGTGACGGAGGGGCAGATACCCCCGGCTCAGCCGACCCGTGCCCTCTTTCCCGGGTTGTGACGGGCACGGGGAGGCTGCACGTTCTCGGGGTTCTGCTTGCCCCAGACCAGAACTCCGGGGCCCCCTTGCGGCTCGACCACACCCGTTCCGGAGATACGGGCAGCACGAAAAAACCGCCCCGGGAAAGGGGCGGCGTGTCACCTGATCAGGATCAGTAGAACTTGGTGATGCGGTCGATGCTGTGACGGTGGTGCGGGAAGCCTTCCTCGGCGCGCTTGCCGATGGGGAGGAGCCCGGCGAACTGCACGTGCTCGGGCAGGCCCAGGAGTTCCTTGACCTTCTGGGGGTCGAAGCCCAGCATGGGCACGGTGTCGTAGCCCAGGCCGCGGGCGGCGAGCATCAGGAAGGCGAAGGCGAGGTTCGCCTGGGTCAGCGCCCACTGGCCGCGCTGCACGCTGTCCTGGGCCTCGAACTGCTGACGGAAGCGGGCGGCGCGAACCTTGATCTGCTCCTCGCCCATGCCGGGGTGGATGGTCTCCTCGGCATTCGCCAGCGTGTCCTCCATGTCGCTGTACACCACGATCACGGCCGGGGCGTTCGACACCTGGGCCTGTCCGAAGGCAGCCTCCTGAAGCCTGGCCTGAAGCTCCTTGTTCTGCACCACGGCGAAGCGCCAGGTCTGCACGTTGTTCGCGCTGGGCGCGAGGCTCGCCAGGCGCAGAATCTCGCGCAGGTCGTCCTGGTTCATGGGCTCCTGCACGAACTTGCGGATGCTGCGGCGGGTCTCGATGGCTTCGCTGACGGGGAGGGTGCGGGTGGTGGTCGCGGTCATGGCAGAAGGTTATCTCTTCTACTTTGAAAAGTCAAGTGATGTGATTTGCCTCCCAGTTTATCCCGGCCGAAGGTGTACGATGGGGCCATGACATCCGCACCCCCTGCCTTTTGCCCGGTCTACCGGGCCATTGGGGTGTTGCAGGAGAAATGGGTGCTGCACATCGTCCGCGCGCTGCTGGACGGCGAGAAGGGCTTCAACGAACTCGCCCGGGCCGTGGGCGGCTGCAACAGCGCCACCCTCACGCAACGCCTGGAACATTTGGAGAGCCTCTCGCTGATCGCCAAGCGCACCGAGGACACCCAGGGCAAGCTGGCCCGTAGTGTCTATAGCCTCACGCCCGCTGGGCGCGAACTCCAGGGCGTCATCAACGCCATCGACACCTGGGCGCGCGAACACCTGGGCGAGGAGCAGATCGAAGTCGCCCGCCTGGCATGACCGCCTTCCTGATCTTTATCGTGCTGCCGGTCGCGTTGATCGTGCTGTCCCTCTATATCCGCCCAGCCAAGCGCGACCCGCAAGCCGGGGACGTGCTGGGGGCCAGCCTGGCCGCCGGGGGGATGTTCGGCGGGCACGGCCTCTCTCCGGACGAGCGAAGCATCCCAGAAGAAACCGAGCCGGTCCGCTTCAACCTCGACTGACCATGTCAGAACAATGCCCCGGTGTGAGACGCGATGAGCAGCGCGGCGTCCGCCGGGGCGAATTCGTCTCTTACGAGCCTACCGGCTGCTCCAGCACCGCCTCGTGAATGATCTCCACGTTGCCCTGCATCACGCGGCTGAGGGGGCACATCTGGGCGGCCTGTTCCACGTGCCGCTCGAACTCGGCCTGGTCGATGTTGCCGACCCTGCCGCGAATGTTGAGGCGCATGGTGCTGATCTTGAAGCCCTGGCCCTCGCGTACCATCTCGCAGGTCGCCTCGGTCCGCAGGTCCTGTGGGTCGTGGCCGTGGCCCGCCAGGAGCGCGGAAAGCTGCATGGTGAAGCAACCCGCGTGGGCAGCGGCGAGCAGTTCCTCGGGGTTGGTGCCTGCGCCGTTCTCAAAGCGGGTCTTGAAGGAATACTGCGCGTCCCGGAGAACGCCGCTCCCCGTGCTGACGGTGCCCTGGCCACTGCGGAGGTCGCCCGTCCAGTGGGCGCTGGCCTTGCGTGCAATGTCTGCCATGTCAGGCAGTCTGCGCCCGGCGCCACCCCCGCCGCGTTGAGGCTCGCTTAACGTCGAGGCAAAGCTAGACTGGCCCCATGACCGCGACAAGCTGGGAGCCGTCCGGCTGGGAGACGGGTGCGCCCGTCCGGGGCTACGTCTGGAAAGCAGCCCAGCCCCGCGCCGCCGTCCTGCTCACGCACGGCCTGGGAGAGTACGCGGGCCGGTACGTGGACCGTTACAGCCGCCTGATCCCGGAACTGGTGGGGGCGGGCTTTGAGGTGTACGCCTGCGACCTGCGCGGTCACGGCCAGTCGGAGGGGCGGCGAGCCGTCGTGGACGTGTCCCAGCTTGTGGAGGACCATCTGCTCGCCCGGGAGACGCTGCGGGGTCAGGGTCTCCCCGTCTTCGCCTTCGGGCACTCGCTGGGGGGCCTGATCACGGCGGCGAGCGCGTCGCATGATCCGCGCGGGCTGGGTGGGGTGATCCTCTCCAGCCCCGCCCTGCTGATCGGGGAGGACCAGCCCGCCTGGATAAAGATGATTGCTCCTGTACTGGCGAAGGTCGCGCCCACGGCCAGGGTCACGGACCTGGGAACGGACCATCTCTCCCGGCTGGCGGACGAGGTCAGCGCGTACCGGGCCGACACGAATATTCACCAGGGCAAGGTGGCCGTCCTGACCGCCGCCTCCATGCTGCGCCTGAGCCGCGAGTTGTGGGCACACTATGGACGCTGGACGCTGCCCACACTGGTCATCCACGGGACTGCCGACCGCATCACCGATCCCAACGGCTCGCGGCGTTTCGTGGAGGCCATTCCCGTCAGTGACAAGACGCTGCACCTGGTGGAAGGCGGCTACCACGAACTCCTGAACGACGAGGGGCGCGAGGAGGCGCTCGGCTGGATTCTGGGCTGGCTGCGGGGGCGGACGGGGGCGGGGACGCGGGTCTGAGGTCTGGGGCCTACGGGCTGACCACCGCTGGTTCCCTGTCCTCGGAGGCCCGGTCCGGCAATTCCGCCTTTCCCTGTGGCACGCCGTCGCGCACGCTGGGGTGAATCCCGAAGTCGCGCGCGATCAGCCGGGCCGTCATCTTGGCGCTCATCATCACGCTGGGGGTGCCCGCACCGGGCTGGGCCCCTGCGCCGACGAGGTAGAGGTTGCGGATGTCCTCCGAGCGGTTGTGGGGGCGGAAGTAGGCGCTCTGTGCCAAAAGAGGCTCGGGACCGAAGGCGTTGCCGAGGTAGGAATCCAGCGTGCCCTCGAAGTAGTCCGGCGTGATGTACTCCAGGTGAGTCAGGCGTTCGCGCAGGTTGGGGATGTACGCGCGCTCCTCCAGGAAGGCGAGAACCTTGTCCACCAGCTTCGGCCCCTCCGCCTCCCAGTCGAGGCCGCTCCCGTTGTGGGGGACGGGAATCAGGGTGTAGGCGGCGTGGTGGGCGGGGGGGGCAAGGTCAGGATCGGTCAGGGTGGGCACGTGGAGGTACTGGCTAAAGTCCGCGCTCAGCACCTTCTGCCCGAAGATTTCCCGCAGTAACTCCTCGTAGCGCGGCCCCAGGATGATGTTGTGGTGGCGCAGGTCGAGAGGCCTGCCATCGTCGCGGAAGCCGAAGTAGATCACGAGCAGGCTCATGCTCTGGCGGGCTGCCTTCACCCGCAGGTCGGTGTTGACGAGGCGGGCGTGGGAGGGCACGAGGTTGAGGTACGTGTTCGCCCAGTCGCCATTGCTGACCACGATGTCGGCATGGCGCTCCTGGCCGTTCTTCAGGCGTACGCCACGGGCAACCCGCTTCCCGAGTGGCGCCCGCACAGGCCGCCCCCGGTCGTCCGTCACCAGGATTTCCTCCACCTCCGCCCCGTACTCGATGCGCCCGCCGAGTTCCTCGAACTTCTGGACAAAGGCGCGCACGAGTGCCCCGGTGCCGCCCACCGCGTAGTGGATGCCCCAGGTCTTCTCGACGAAGTGGATCATCGCGTAGATGGCGGGCACGGAGAGGGGATTGCCGCCCACGAGCAGCGTCTCGAAGGAGAAGACCTGCCGCATCTTGGGCGACTGGAAATACTTGCTGGTGAAGGAGAAGAGGGTGCGGACGGCGTCGAGTTTCAACAGGTCCGGCACGACGCGCAGCATGGTCGCCGGGTCGCCGAAGTGCGTGTACCCCAGTTCGAGGAAGCCGCGCTCGAAGATGGCCCTCGCGTCCGCGTGGAAGCGTTCGTAGCCCGCGAGGTCGCCAGGCGCGAGGGCCCCAATCTGCCGCCGCGTCGAATCGGGATCGCCGTCGTAATCGAAATACGTGCCGTCGTCGAAATAGATGCGGTAGAAGGGCAGGATGGGCACCAGCTGCACGTACTCGCGGGTCCTGGGGCCGCCGCTCTCCCCTTCCCGGACGCGCTCGCCCGTCAGGACGTGGGCGGGGTAGTCGGGCTCGGCCAGCATTCCCTTGTCCCGCTCCAGCGCGAACAGTTCCTCAATGAAGTGCGGCACGGTGATCACGGTCGGCCCCATGTCGAACACGTAGCCGTCTGGCGTCCGCTTCTGGTAGGCCCGCCCGCCCGGTCCGTCCAGCTTTTCCAGGATGGTCGTGTCGAAGCCCAGGCTTTGCAGCCGAATGCCGAGGCTCAGGCCGCCGAAGCCCGAGCCGATGATGAGGGCGGTTTTGCGTTTGGTCTGGGGCATTGGAGTTCCTTGCGCCGCACGAGGACGGCGTATTTATCTTTTCTCCCTCCTTGTGGGGGAGGGGGGTGGCAAGCGCCAGCTTGCCCTGCTGTCTGATTGAGAGAGGAATGCCTGGGCACTCTGACTGGCCTTCGGACACCGTGCCCGCTCACCCCCTCCCAGCCTCCCCCCTCAAGGGAGGGGTTTTAGGGCCGATGGGGCAACCATCTTCCCCCCTCACGCCCGGACCACGGCCCCGCGCAGTTCCCACCACGCCTGCGGAAGCATGAGCAGCTTGCGGGTGCCGCTGACGTGGGCGCGGCGGCGGAAGTTGTCGAAGTCGCCGCGAGCGAGGTCGTCCAGAATCCCCTCGTACGAGCGGGCGGCGGCCTGCACCGCGAGGCGGGCGCTGCCATGCAGGCAGGGAATGCCCTGCCGGCCCTCGGCGTACCACTCGCGGGCGAGGTCGGAGAGGTGGCGCATCAGCGCGCGGTATTCGGGCGTGACCGTGCCGCCCTCCAGCATGGCGCGCGTCACGCCGTACTCGCCGAGCAGCGCGTGGGGGAGGTACACCCGGCCGCGCTCCAGGTCCTCACCCACGTCACGCAGGATGTTGGTGAGCTGCATTGCCTGGCCAAGCCGCAGGGCGTGGTGCAGGGTGCGCTCACCGCCCGAGTAGCCGCAGATGGGCGCGATCATGAAGCCCACCACGCCCGCCACCCGGCGGCAGTACAGGTCGAGGTCGTCCCGGGTGCGGTAAGGGTGGCCGTGCAAATCCATCTTCAGCCCCTCGTGCAACTCCTCGAAGGCGGCGAGGGGAATGGGCCAGTGGGCAGCGGCCCAGGCGAGCGCCGTGTCCACGGGGTGGGGACCCGGTTCGCCCGCGAAGGCCGCTCGCACCCGCGTCCACCACTCGACGAGTTCGCGTTCGGCGCTCGTGCCCTCCCCCTCGTCCACGATGTCGTCCCCGGCCCGGCAGGCGGCGTAGACGGCCCATACGGCCGCGCGCTGCCGGGCCGGAAAGAAGCGCGACCCCAGGTAGAAGGTCTGACTGTGCTGCCGTGTCACGTCCCGGCAGTGGGCGACCGCCTCGGCCGGAGGGGGCGGTGGCGCGGAGGACGGGAAGGCAGCATGGGGCACAGTTGGAAACCTCTGTCTGCGAGTGTACGGGGGCGGCGAGGGGGAAAAGTCACGCTTTCTTACAGACACCTTACGGCCACGCGGCCTGCTGGGAGCCTCAGGTCGCAACTTTCACGTACCGCTCGAACACGACCGCCCCGGCCCGCAGCCAGTCCGTCCGTGTCCAGCCCGGGAGTTGCCGTGCCACCCAGGCGGGGTCGGGGAAGGTCAGGCCACCCAGGGCCGGGAGCGAGAGGAGGCGCTGGAGGGGGCCGCCCGTCCGCCCCAGGTACATCAGCCAGAGTTGGCCGCCGGGGCGCGTCAGCCGGGACATTTCCGCCAGAAAGCGGGCCGGATCGTGCGTCTCGTTCAGGGTCGCGCCGACCGTCACCCCGTCAAAGCTCGCCTCCGGCAACCCGCTCGCCTCCAGGTTGGTGAGGTACCAGTCGATGTTCCCCTCCCCCTCCCGCCGCCGCGCCCCGGCCAGCATGGGGGCACTGAGATCGGCGGCGAGGACCCGGCAGCCCGCTCGGGCAAGTACGCCTGCGTAAAACCCGGTGCTGGTGCCCGCGTCCAGCCAGAACTCACCGGGTCGGGGACGACACAGACCGAGGAACAGCTTCGCCTCACGTTCCAGCGGGAAAGGCTGCCCCGAGAGCCACGTTATAGACCGTGCCCGCCACGCCGCGTAGCCCAGAGCCGTCATCGGCCAGAGGTTGCTGCGCTGGGCCGGGGTGAGCCCCAGCTCGGGGTTCAGGTTTTCTTGGCTCTGGCGCGGGCTGCTCACGGGGTTCATTATGCTGGGCAGGACTGTCCCGCCTCGGTGGGATTTGCCGGAGGATGTATGCAAGAAGAACACAAGAGCATGGGGGGGGCGCTGGTCGACGTGTTCGACGCGGCGCTCACGCTCGTCAAGACTGAGGTCCGCGCGCTGCTGCGGCAGGTGGGAAACGTCGCCAAGGCCAAGGGCATCGGCGTGGTGCTGCTGCTCGCGTCGGTCGGCCCGCTGGTGCTGGGCCTGATCTTCCTGATCCTGGCGGTGTTCTACGGCCTGATCCGGCTGGGGCTGGGGGCCTGGGCCGCTGCCCTGCTGATCGCCCTGGTGGCCTTCGCACTGACCGGCGCTCTGATCATGATCGGCCTGCGGCGCCTGGGCACGGAGGTTCCGCGCGACGACGAGGAACAGCGCCCCAACCGCCCCCTGACCGAAGACGAGCAGCTTGAGGCCCAGTACCAGGCCGAGCAGGCGGCGAAGCGGCAGGGGGCTTCCTCGGGCTCCGGCGGTTCCGTGTCCACCCAGTCCAGCACCTACCAGTCGGGCACCCAGGCCCGGACCGCCGTCAACCTGAGCACCGGGGAGACCCGGCCTCTTTCCTCCGGCGCCCGCTCCTCCGGCTCACTGACCTCCAGCACGGGGTCCGTGGGTGGGGATACCCGGCACCCCAGCAGCGAGCCGGGAGGCGTGCAGGGCAGCATGGGGCAGGGCGGCGGCGTCGCGACCGACACCCCCGACCAGCGCCAGAACGTGAGGAGTGACGGCCTGCAACACACTGGCACCGCCGCCAATGCCACCGCCGCCCAGATGGAGCAGGACCGGCAGCGCGGGGTTGTGCGTCCGGGGTTCGACACCTCCGGCTTCACCTCAGGCGACCCGGGCGTGAATGCCAGCGACCGGGGGGCGGGGGTCAAGACACCGCTCACCGAGCGCTTCGGGGAGTCGCAGGGCACCGCACTGCGTGGCACCGACGCGGGCGAGGTGCGCCTGCCCGTGTACGAGGCGACCGAGGACGGCGAGCCGCAGGTGTACGGCAGCGGCCTGAACAAGAAGCTCGACGGCTCGGAGACGCACGACGCGGGGGCCGGGGGGCACAGTGGCCACAACAAGCCCGACCCCAACATCCAGCGCCCGGTCGTGCTGAAAGACGAGCCCGGCATCGAGGTCAGCACGGCGCCTACCTTCCAGGAAGACATGAAAAAGGAGGGGTACTGATGACGGGGTACCGCAACGAGCGCGAGGAGGCCCGCGCCCGCCTGAAGGCCAGCGTGGATGCCCTGGCCGAGCGCACCAACCTTCAGGTGCAGATGCAGAAAGAGCCCCTCAAGATGCTGGGCGGGGCCTCGGCGGTGGGGGCGCTACTCGGTGTGGTGATCGGGCGGCAGTTCAAGCGCACGAAGAAGGTCTACGTGGATGTGGACAGCCCCATCAAGCACCAGAAGGCCCTGATCAAGGCCCAGCAGAAGCAGCAGGGCAAGGGCGGGGTGGGGGGTGCCCTGATCGCCACGGCGACCACCCTGGCCTTCAAGGTCCTCAACGACCGGGTGATCACGCCACGTCTGGAGGAGATGGCGAACAACCTGCTGGAGCGCGCGGGGCAGGAGTCGGGGCAAAAGGGTGCCCAGAAGCCCGGGGGGGCAGCGAGCGTGACCAGCGCCCCCCGCCTCCCCAGCCGGAGCCCGGCGGCTTCCCCCAGCGCGGGCGGGACGGCCAGCTTCCTGAAACGCGACCAGGGGGGCGAGGCCGACGACGCGGCGCGCACCGGGGTCCCAGGGGGACAGAGCACGCCGGGCACCGGCAGCAGCGTCGCCACCCCGACGAGCACGGTGGTCGCCAAGGCGCAGGGCAGCCCCATCGATCCGCAGGAAAAGGCCAATCCCAACATCCGCTGAGCCCCGTCCCCCTTGCCCGGCCTCCCCATGTAGGAAGGCCGGGTTTTGTGTGCCCCTTTCTGATAACGCGCGATCAGGTCTGCTAGCCTGGCCCCATGACGGCGACCCGCAGCACCCGCCAGCGCGACGTGATCGCCCGCGTTCTCGACGGTGCGGAGGGGCCTCTCGCCGTGGGGGACGTGCTGGCCCGCGCGCAGGCCGATCTGCCGGGGCTGGGTGTGGCGACCGTGTACCGCACCCTCAAGCTGCTCACCGAGCAGGGCCGCATCCACCCCGTTACGCTCGACGGCGAGACGCGGTACGAGGCCACCGGGCGGGGCCACCACCACCACTTCTCCTGCACCCGCTGCGGGCGGGTCTTCACCCTGCACACCTGCCCGGTCGCCCTGCCGCGCGGCACGGTGTATCCCGGGGGCTTCATCGTGGAGGCACACGAGGTGACGCTCTACGGGCAGTGCCCGGCGTGTGCGGCGGCCCCGGCCTCCGGTTGACCCTTCCGCACCGTCCCTGCTACCCTTCTCCCTAGCTCCCGCGTGGAGCGACCCTATCCAGAGCGCCCGAGAGACCTGGCTCGTTGACGGCGCGGCAACCGGACCTCATCACGTCACGGTGCCAAGGCCAGCCCGCCTGACGGCCGACGATGGCCGCCTGCGGGACCGATCAGGGAAGGTCACGCGGACGATTTAGCCCCGCCCCTTCTCGACGCCCGAGAGGGGGCGGCCCGCCTTGGTGCGGCTCCCCCACAGACAGACAAACTCTTTTTCCTGTGAGGAGGGCCCCAACATGGCCGACAATAAGACCCTGCACTTCGACACGCTTCAGGTTCACGCCGGGCAGCACCCTGACCCCGCGACGGGCGCCCAGGCGGTGCCCATCTACGCGACCAACTCCTACGTGTTCGAGTCGCCCGAGCACGCGGCGAACCTCTTCGGCCTGCGGGCCTTCGGCAACATCTACAGCCGCATCATGAACCCCACGAACGCCGTGCTGGAGGAGCGTGTGGCGGCGCTGGAGGGCGGCGTGGGCGCGCTGGCGGTGGCGAGCGGCCACGCGGCGCAGTTCGTGGCGATCACGAACGTGGCCCAGGCTGGCGACAACATCGTGAGCACGCCGAACCTGTACGGCGGCACGGTGAACCAGTTCCGGGTCACGCTGCGGCGGCTGGGCATCGAGGTGCGCTTCACGAGCAAGGAGGAGCGCCCGGAGGAGTTCGCGGCCCTGATCGACGACCGAACCCGCGCGGTGTACCTGGAGACCATCGGCAACCCGGCGCTGAACATCCCCGACTTCGAGGCCATTGCCGCAGTCGCCCATGAGCGGGGCGTGGCGGTCTTCGTGGACAACACCTTCGGGGCGGGGGGGTACTACTGCCAGCCCTTGAAGCACGGGGCGGACGTGGTGCTGCACTCGGCGAGCAAGTGGATCGGCGGGCACGGCAACGGGATCGGTGGGATCATCGTGGACGGGGGCTCGTTCGACTGGGGGAACGGGCGGTATCCGCTGCTCACTGATCCCAGCCCGAGCTACCACGGCCTGAGCTTCTGGGAGGCGTTCGGGACGGGGAACGAGCTGGGGCTGCCCAACGTCGCCTTCATCACCCGCGCCCGCACTGAGGGGCTGCGCGACATCGGCGCCACGCTCGCGCCGCAGCAGGCGTGGCAGTTCCTGCAAGGGGTGGAGACGCTCTCGCTGCGCGGGGAGCGGCACGCGCAGAATGCCCTGGCGCTAGCGTCGTGGCTGAGCGCGCACCCAGACGTGTCCCGCGTGACCTATCCCGGCCTGAGCAACCACCCGCACTACGACCGGGCACAGACGTACCTGCCGCGCGGGGCGGGCGCGGTGCTGACCTTCGAGCTGCGCGGGGGCCGGGCGGCGGGCGAGGCCTTCATCCGCTCGGTGCAGCTCGCCCAGCACGTCGCCAACGTGGGCGACACCCGCACACTCGTCATCCACCCTGCAAGCACCACCCACTCGCAGCTTGACGAGGTGACGCAGGAGGCCGCCGGGGTCACCCCGGGATTGATCCGCGTGTCGGTGGGTATCGAGCATATCGGCGACATTCAGGAGGACTTCGCGCAGGCGCTGGCGACGGCCCTGGTGGGTGCGGAAGGCGTATGACGGCCGTGACCGTGTCGAGGCCGCTCGCCCCGCCCCCCCTCCCCGAGCGATGTTCGGGGCTGCGGACGGCCCAGCTCTTTCAGGACGCGCCGCTGCTCCTCGACTGCGGGCAGGCGGTGTCGGACGTGCGGGTGGCGTACCACACCTACGGCACGCCCTCGGACCATGCCGTCCTGGTGCTGCACGCGCTGACGGGCACGAGCGCCGTGCATGAGTGGTGGCCCGACTTCCTGGGAGAGGACCGCCCGCTCGACCCTGGCCGCGACTACATCGTCTGCGCGAACGTGCTGGGCGGCTGCGCGGGCACGACCGGCCCGGCGGACCTCCCGCGGTTGAACGGTGAGGACGTGCCCCTCACCCTGCGGGACATGGCGAGGGTGGGTCGGGCGCTGCTGGAACACCTGGGGGTCCGTCGCGTCTCGGTGATCGGCGCGAGCATGGGCGGGATGCTGGCCTATGCCTGGCTGCTGGAGTGCCCCGACCTCGTGGACCGGGCGGTGGTCATTGGCGCCCCCACCCGCCACTCGCCCTGGGCCATCGGGCTGAACACGGCCGCCCGCAGCGCCATCCGCGCCGCCCCCGGAGGCGAGGGGCTGAAGGTCGCGCGGCAGATCGCCATGCTGAGTTACCGCAGCCCCGAGAGTTTCGACCGCACCCAGGCGGGCTGGGGCCGGTGCCGCCCCGGCGCGCCAGACATCACGACCTACCTGGAACACCAGGGGGAGAAGCTGGCTGCCCGCTTCTGCGAGCGCACCTACCTCGCGCTCACGGGGGCGATGGACCGCTTCCAGCCCACCGACGCGGAGTTGCGGAGTATCGGGGTGCCGGTGCTGGCGGTCGGCATCTCCAGCGACGTGCTGTATCCCCCCGCCGAGGTCCGTACCGGGGTGGGCCTGCTGCCGCGCGGCCGTTACCTGGAATTGGAGAGTGTTCACGGGCACGACGCTTTCCTGATGGACCCCCAGGCGTTGCCGAACTGGGTGACGGACTTTCTGCGGGGCTGAGGCCTTCACCTCGCGCGTTCCCCAGCGAACCTATTCACGTGGCCTGAAGTGCGTCCAACCAAATCGAACACAGGAGACAGAGGGCCACTCCTCCCCTTCCCCAAATTCGTCCCGGACCCAACTGGGAGGCGGAATCCTCGCCTCACCCAGAGGGACGACAACGTGGCGTAACCCCGTTCCCGGCCCGGCATCTGGGGTACTCTTCGCCTGCCCCCGCCGCGCCTGGAAGTGGGTCGGCCAAGTGGTTTTTCATCTTTCTGCTGGTCTTCGGCCGTCCGGGCAGGCATAGTGGTGGGGTTGACCAGGTCCCGCCGGGGACCTGCCGGGGTGACATCTGTGAACACGATCTTCTCCGTGCTGGACGTGATTGGCCTGCTGTTGTTCGTGCTGTTCGCCACGCAGCAGACCCTGAGTGCTCTTAAGCGCCGCCCCCGCCCGCCCGTTCGGGAGACCGGGGTGGGGCTGACGTTTCTGATCCCCGCCCTGAACGAGGCCGCCGTAATCGGCGCGACACTGGAAAACCTGCGCGCCACCGTCCCGGGTGCCCGCCTGGTCGTCATCGACGACGCCAGCGACGACGGCACCGACCGCATCGTGGCCGAGTTCGCCGCCCGCGACCCGGCGGTCACCCTGCTGCGGCGCGAGTTCCCGAACGCCCGCCAGAACAAGGGCCGGGCGATGAACTGGGCGGTGGCCCGGTTGCTGCGGGAAAGCCCCCTGGCCGGGCGCGATCTGGAGAACGAGGTCTTCGTGGTCCTGGACGCCGATGGGCGAATCGGCCCGGACTTTGCGCCCCAGGTCCGGGGCGCTTTTGCCGACCCCCTGGTGATGGCCGCGCAGGGCTGGATGCGTTTCCGGCACACCGGCGCCCCGGGCGGGCTGCGGGGGGTGTGGTCCCGCATGCTGCTCTTCCAGCAGGACCTGGAGACCTTCATCGTGGGGCATATTCAGCGGGTGCGCGCTCTGGGGCACACCGTCGCGCTGACGGGCAACGGCCAGTGCATGCGCGCGAGCTACGTGGCGGCGCAGCTCGCGCGGAGGGCCGAGCCCTGGCCCGACGTGCTGCTGGAGGATTTTGCCAGCGCTGTCGAGGTGCGATTGCACGACCCACGCTGGAAGGTGGCGCTGCTCACCGCCCGGGTTCACCAGCAGGGCATGGTGGACCTGGGGCACCTGATCCGGCAGCGGGCGCGCTGGACGCAGGGGGCGATGCAGTGCCTGGGCTATCTGCCGCGGCTGTGGCGCTCCCCCGCCCACCCCGTCACGCGGCTGGACTTCAGCTACTTCATCCTGGCGCCCTGGTTGAACCTGTTTTTCATCCTGTCGCTGCTCAGCCAGCCTGCCCGGCGTCTGCTGGGTGGTCAGGGGCTGGCCTGGCCCGCGTGGCTGGGGGTCGTCCTCACGGTGCTCCCGCTCCTCCTGCAGCTCAACTGGGCCGCGCGCTACCGCGCCGACCGGGGGCTCTCGTGGTGGGCGGTGCCGTACACCCTGCTGAGCCTGCCGGTGTACACGGCGGCCCTGCTGTGCAGCATGCCGCTGGCGTACTACAACCACTTCACCGGCCGCAAGGGGTGGTACAAGAGCGTGCGCCACGACGAATCGGTGCCGGGTTCGCAGGGGACCCCCCAGCCGCTGGCGGACGAGCCAGTTCCGCACCTTCACGGCCGGGAACGCCTCCAGGTTGGGGCCTCCGGCGACTAACCGCCGCAACGAGAAAAGGGGACCGGGTCTGCGCGCCGTGGTCCCCTCTGCTTTGGGCAAGTAGGAAAAGATACGGGGTTCGGGACGCGGACCCGCCAAGCTGCGCGGGAGAGGACGTTCCCAAAGCCCCTCCTGGAGGACGGAACGTGAATCGGGGCTCGCCGAGGTGGACCTTGAGGTATGTTTTCGCGCTGCTGGACACGCTGGGTCTGCTCCTGCTCTGCCTGTATCTGGTTCAGATGACGCTGGCCGCCACCCTCCCGCGCCCCCGCCGCGAGCAGGCCCCCGACCCGCGCCTGCGCTTCACCGTCCTGATCCCCGCCCTGAACGAGGAGGAGGTGATCGCGGCGACAGTCCGCAGCGTCCGCACCCTGGCCCCGGAGGCGCGGATGGCCGTGATCGACGACGGCAGCGATGACGGGACCGCCGCCCTCGTGGGGTCGCTTGCGGACGACGACCCGGCGGTACGGCTGCTGCGCCGTTTCGCCCCACACGCGCGGCAGGGCAAGGGAAGGGCGCTGAACTGGGCTGTGCGGCGCCTGATCGAGGACCTCCACTCCGAGGGCCGTGACCCCCGCCAGGACATCTTCGTCATCCTCGATGCGGACGGGAGGCTCGCGCCCGGTTTGCTGCCCGAGGCGCGGCGGGCCTTCGCGGACCCACTTGTGATGGGGGCGCAGGCGCATGTACAGGTACGGATGTCGGGCATTCCGAGCACCTTTCGGGGCTGGATCGGCCGGATGCTGGAACTGGAGCAGGACATCGAGTATTTCATCATCCGCCACGTGCAGCAGCTCCGGGAACGCTGGCATGGCGTGGCGCTCTTCGGCAACGGGCAGTTCATGCGGGCGAGCTACCTGGCGGGGCAGTTCGAGCGGGGCCGCGACCCCTGGCCCGACTGCCTCTCCGAGGACCTCGCCAGCGGGCTGGAGTTGCGGCTCGCCGACCCCCGGTTCCGCCTGGCCTTTCTGGAGAGCGCCGTCACCCAGCAGGGATTGCCCGACCTGGGCCGCTTCACCCGCCAGCGGGCACGCTGGGTGCAGGGGACGATGCAGTGCGGGCCCTACATCCCCCGGCTGTGGCGGGCGCCCGTTTCGGGGCTGGCCCGGCTGGACCTCAGCTACTTCCTCTCCAACCCCTGGACCATCGCGCTGGTGCTCCTCTCGCTGCTGACCCAGCCGGTTCGGCTGCTGTTCGGGGAGCGCGGGCTGGTGCTCGACCCCACGGTGGCGACCACCCTCACCGGGCTGAACCTCGCCCTACAGGCCCACTGGGTGGCTCGCTACCGGCGGCAGAACCCGCTAAACGCGGCCATGGTGGGCTTCGCGTTCGGCGGGCTCTTCGTCTACGGCTTCGCCATCTTCTCCAGCCTGCCGCGGGCGTACTGGAATTACTTTACCCGCCGCCACGTGTGGGACAAGAGCGTCCGGCACGCCGAGGCGCCGGAGATCGAGCAACCCCAGGTCGTCCCGGTCAGTTCCAGCGACTGACGCCCTACTCGACCCGCTCGCCGCGCTGCAACTTCACGGCGCGGACGAGGTTCTGGTACATCAGGGCGCTGGTCAGGGGGCCGACGCCGCCCGGCACGGGGGTCTGCGCCCGCACGTGGAGGTCCGGCACGGCGTCCCCCACCACACCCTCCGGGGTGACGTTGATCCCTGCATCAATGACGACGTGATGGAGCTGAACGTGTTCGGGTTTGAGCAGTCCCTCCCGGCCCACGGCGACCACCACGGCATCCTGGGGGGCCAGCACCCCAGCGAGGTGGCGGGTGTACTCGTTACACAGGGTGACCGTCACGCCACGGTTGTTCAGCATGAAGGCGAGGGGCCGACCCACGGTGCGCCCAGGGCCAATCACAGCCACACGCACGCCCCGCAGGTCATCGCCCAGGACTGCGCGAAGCAGAAAGCGCACGCTGCGGGGGGTGGGTGGCAGCAGCGCCTCGCCCTCCCGGCCCGCCGCGATCAGGGCGAGGTTGGCGGGGGTCAGCCCCTCCACGTCCTTGCGGGGCTCGATGTGCAGTAGCGCGGCGTCGGCGTCCAGACCGGGCGCGAGCGGGAGTTCCAGCACGATGCCGTGGGCGGAGGGGTCGGCGGACAGTTCGCGCAGCGCCCCGTGAAGGTCGTCCTGCGTCGGTTGCGTCCCCAGGTCGCGCACTGTGAACTCCACGCCGAGCTTCCTGGCGCGCCGGGCCTTGCTCTCCACATACACGCGCGAGGCGGGGTCGCTGGAGGCGAGGACGGAGACGAGGTGGGGCCGGAAGCTCGGCTCCAGGTTGGCCCACTCGGCCAGGGCCTGCCGCACGCCCCGCGTCACTTCGTCCGCGAGCGGCTTGCCCAGGAGAGGTTGAGGTTCTGCCATCTTCGCCCTCAATGCCGGAAGTGCCGCGAGCCGGTGAACACCATGCTCAGGCCCAGCTCGTTCGCCGCCGCGATGACCTCCGGGTCGCGTTTGGCTCCGCCCGGCTGGAGGACCGCCGTCACGCCTGCCCCCGCCGCGAGGCGTACCACGTCATCGAAGGGGAAAAAGGCCTCGGAGGCGAGGACGGAGCCGCGGGCCCGCTCTCCCGCGTTCGCCACCGCGCGCTCGGCGGCCCAGATGCGGCTCACAGCCCCGGCACCCAGGCCGACCGTCACCCCAGCCCGCGCCAGGACGACCGCGTTGGAGCGCGCGTGCTTGACGACCGCCCAGGCGAAACGCAGGTCCAGCCATTCCTGCTCGGTGGGTTCACGGCCGGTCACCACCTCGGGGCAGAGGTCGTCCCAGGGGCGGGCGTCGCGGCGCTGCACGGCGAAGCCCCCGGCCAGCGGGCGAATGTCCAGCGTGCTGGGGTTGGCGTCCGGCGCGGCGATCAGCACCCGCAGGTCCGGCTTCTTCGCGGCGAACCACTCCACCGCCCCCGGCGTCACGTCGGGGGCGATCAGGACTTCCAGGAAGGTGCCGCGCATGCTCTGCGCCGCCGCCAGGTCCACCGGGCGGCTGACCGCGACTACCCCGCCGAACACGCTGAGGGTGTCGGCGTCCCGCGCCCGCTCCCAGGCGGCCTGCACAGTATCGGCCACTGCCACGCCGCAGGGGTTGGCATGCTTGACGGCCACGCAGACGGCACGGGTTCCGGCAGGTTGATCCTCCTGCGTGCTCAACTCCCGCGCCAGCGCCCAGGCGGCATCCGCATCTGCGTAGTTGTTGAAGCTCATGGGCTTTCCGGCCACCACCCGCGCGTCGAGCACCGGGCCGCGCTCCTGCCCCAACCGGTACACCGCGCCCGGCTGGTGGGGATTCTCGCCGTACCGCACCTCAGCCACGCGGGAGAGGCTCAGGGTGAGGTGCTCGGGCAGCGTCTCCCCCGCCCCTTCCTCCAGATAGGCGGTGATCGCCGCGTCGTACTCGCTGGTGTGGCGGAAAGCCTTGGCAGCGAGACGTCGGCGGTCAGCGGGGGAAACGTCGTCCTGGAGCGCCAGCGGGTAATCTGCCGGGTCCACGAGCACGAGCACACCCTGGTGGTTCTTCGCGGCGGCGCGGATCATGGCGGGGCCACCGATGTCGATGTTCTCGACCGCCTCCCCGAAGTCCGCCCCGCGCGCCACCGTCTCCCGGAAGGGGTAGAGGTTCACGCACACGAGGTCGATGGGACCGATGCCGTGCGCCGAGAGCTGGGTCAGGTGCCCTTCCTCACGCCGGGCGAGGATGCCGCCGTGAATGGCGGGGTGCAGGGTTTTGACGCGCCCGTCCAGAATTTCGGGAAAGCCCGTCACGTCGCTCACCGCCGTCGCGGGGACGCCCGCCCCACGCAGGGCCGCCAGGGTGCCCCCCGTGCTCAGAATCTCCCAGCCCCGCGCCACCAACGCCCGCGCGAAGTCCTCGATGCCCGTCTTGTCGCTGACCGAAATCAGAGCCCGTCTCGTCATGCCGCCCCCTTCGCCATAGGCTGGCCTCCCCAAAAAGTCACGGACGCCCCCGCCAGTGCAGCGGTGCGTCCGACCCAGGCGCGCGATCAGCTTTGGTCCGGGTGGCTTCCCCGTGGTTCGCCCACGTTCAGCGCCAGTCGCCACCCGCCGTGGGGACAGGATACAGGGTTAAGGAGCGATGGCGATGGCCTCGACCTCGATGAGCAGTTCCGGGCGCACCAGCGCGGCCACCTGCACGGCGCTGCTGGCCGGAGGGCTCTGCACATTCACGAACTCGTCCCGCACGGCGCGCATCTGGGTCAGGTAGGCCATGTCCGTCAGGAAAAAGGTCAGCTTCACGACCGAATCGAAGGTCAGCCCGACCTCCGAAAGGGCGTGACCGATGTTCTGGAAAACCTTCCGGGCCTGGGACGTGAAATCGCCCTCCCCCACCGTTCGGCCCTGTTCGTCTACCGCGATCTGCCCAGAAATGTAGGCCGTGCGGCCACCTCGCACCTCAGTCAGATGTGAGTACCCGGGTGCCTGTCCCAGGGCAGAAACGTTAACGAAGCGGACCCGGGGCGGCGTGTCACTCATGGGTCCAGCCTACGGGACCGTTCAGGGGCTGTTCCCCGAGCCGTCCGGGCTGACCGGCGGGGTTTCGTGCGTGATCGTCATGCTTCCGGTGCCCCCATCCATACCCAGCACGCCGCGCAACTCCTCCAGGGCGGCGCGTTCCTTCTCGCTGACCTGCTCGCCACCGATGCCCAGGAACCCGCCCTCCTTGGCCGCCTGCGCGGTGCGCTCGGCCACCGACCACAGCAGGCGGCGGTAAGCGGCGGCGTCCTCGGGGCTGGCCTTGCTGCTCACCAGCCACACCGCCTGGCGCACGCCCTCCAGGCTCTGGGCGCGGGCCTCGTCCATGTTGCGGGCGCGCTCCCCTTGGGGCAGGGTCGCGGGGTCGGGCGGGGTGCCCATCAGGTCGGCGGCCATCGCCTCCAGCAGGGGTGTGCGCCCGCTGCCACTCACCCGCTCGCGGATGGCGCCCGCAATCGCCTGCGCCTCGGCGACGATGCCGGTGATCCCGCTGGGACTGGCCGCCACGATGGCCGCACCCGCCCGGCCGGGACCGGTCATCACCTTGAACCACTCGTCCGGGGTGAAGTTGTCCTTGACGCTCATGGGGTCACCTTAAGCCCGCCTGTGAACCTCTGCCTTGGGGGAGCCTTCACGAGAGGAGCGGCGCGCCTGTTTTGCCTCTTTCCAGAACTTGTCCTGCCGGTCCCAAGGCGAGACCCTTCACTTCGTTCAGGGCGACAGCTGGGGTGGTCCGGCCCCGTCGGCCGCCCTTCCCTGAAACAATGAACCCATGCCGCGCCCCATCAGCAAGGACACCCGACTCTGCATGTCCCTCGCCGGGCGACCCGGAAACTTCGGCACCCGCTTTCACAACTTCCTGTACGAAGAACTGGGACTGGATTACATATACAAGGCGTTTACGACGACGAACCTGGGGGCAGCTATCGGCGGCGTGCGGGCACTCGGCATCCGAGGCTGCGCGGTTTCCATGCCGTTCAAGGAGGCGTGCATCGAGTTTCTGGACGAACTGGACCCATCGGCGGCGGTCATCGGGTCGGTCAACACCATCGTCAACACGGACGGCTGGCTCAGGGCCTACAACACCGATTACATCGCTGTGGCAAGCCTTCTCCGGTCCCACGCGGTGCCGCCCACTTCCTCCTTCGTCCTGCGGGGCAGCGGCGGGATGGCAAAGGCGGTGGCGTTCGCGCTGCGCGACGCGGGCTTCCGGGACGGCGTCATTCTGGCGCGAAACCAGGAGAAGGGGGAGGCGCTCGCCCGGAGTTGCGGTCTGGGCTGGCAGGGCGAGTTGGGGGACTTGCAGCCAAGCCTCCTGGTCAACGTCACCCCCATCGGGATGGCGGGTGGCCCCGAGGCGGACGACCTCGCCTTCCCGCGCGAGGTGGTGGCGGGGGCGGAGACCGTATTCGACGTGGTGGCGCTCCCGCCCGAGACGCCGCTGATCCGGCGGGCAAGGGCGGAGGGCAAGCGCGTCATCACCGGGGCGGAGGTGATCGCCCTTCAGGCCGCCGAACAGTTCGCACTGTATACGGGAGTGAGTCCGAGTGACGAGCAGGTGCGCCGGGCCGCCGAGTACGCTTCGGCACCGTAACCCCATGACCCAAGCGCGAGCATCAGGCAACGTTTACCGTCCCCGATGCTGGCCCGGCCCGCCCGTATGGTGGGCTCATGGACGAGATCAGGGTGTCCTCGTGGCTGGAGTTGCACGAGGTGCTGTACGGGGGAGCGTGGAATGCGGGGCTGCGCCGCTTCCGCTCCCCCTTCGTGTTCCGGGGGCAGGGGCGGGCGGACACCAAGCTGACCACGACTCTGCAACGGCTGGGCGGCGAGACGCGGGAGGTCGAGCGGCACCTGCTGCGAAACTTCCGCAAGTACGCCTACCGCTCGGGAGTGGACCGCGACCTCTCGTGGTACTGGCTGGCGGTGGGGCAGCATCACGGCCTGCCCACCCGGCTGCTCGACTGGACCTCCTCGCCGCTCGTGGCAATGCATTTTGCCACCGCCGAGGAGAGCCACTACGACCAGGACGGCGTGATCTGGATGACCAACTTCGTGCGGACGAATGAGACGCTGCCGGGGCCGTTGAGGAGAATTCTCACCCAGGAGGGTGCGGGGGTCTTCACCATCGATATGCTCGCCGCCTACTCGCGCAGCCGTCATCCGAACGGGGCTGATCCCCTCTCCACCTTCGACCTGGGCTGGCTGGAGGACCTGGAGCGCGAGGCCGAGCAGCCCTTCCTGCTGTTTCTGGAGCCACCCTCCATCGACGAGCGGATCGTGCAGCAGTCGGCTCTCTTCTCGCTGCTGTCCAACCCGGATACGGCTCTGGACGACTGGCTGGAGGAGCGCCCCGGCATGGCCCAGAAGATCACCGTGCCCGCGGGGCTCAAATGGGAGATCAGGGACAAGCTCGACCAGTCCAACATCACCGAGCGCACCCTCTTCCCGGGGCTGAGCGGCCTGAGCCAGGCGTTGAAACGCTACTACCGCGTGCCCCCCGACCCCGAGGAAACGTCCCAGGGTACCCCCGAGGATGAACGGGCCGAGCTGAACCGCTGAACCGCCGGGACCGAGGGCTGGAATTGTGGCCTCCAAGAGGTCCCACCGCCTCTTCTGGCCGCGCTCAGGTTGACCCGCAGAGCTGCTTGCAGAGGGGGGAGGCTGGGAGGGGGTGAACGGCCCGGGCCTCCGAGGTAGGTCGGAAGGTCTTGCCGCCTCGTGAGCAGGGCACGCTGACACTTGCCCCCCTCTCCCGCAAACGCTGGACGTGCAATGGGGAAAACACCGTCTCAGCCCCAATCTTTTGCTCCTCCCCCTGCGAAAGACTGTTTTGCCCAACTTCTCATTTCTCCTCAAGCGTCGCAAGGAGAGGGTGAGTAAAACCACGTCCCCAACGAGCTTTTACTCCGGGGGTGAACTGCGTGCATCCCCCAGCCCGGAAGGTCCCGGACTGGGCCACAGCCGCCACAACCACTCCCCAGTCAATACACGTGAAAATCCCGTAACCCCGTCGCCTCGCTGTACTGGGTCTGCACGTCCTCGACCCGGGCGTGGGGCGGGCCGCGCCTCAACCAGTGGAGCAGGCGGTCGAGGTCGGCCTCGGAGCCCTCGGCCACGACCTCCACCCGGCCGTCAAGCAGGTTCTCGGCGCTGCCGCTGAGACTCAGGTCGCGGGCGTGGCGCTGCACGTAGCGGCGGTAGCCGACACCCTGGACGGTGCCGGAGACAAGAGCGGTCAGGCGCATGGGGGGCATGGTAACGGGTGGGGCCGGGGCCTGAGCGTGCGGCGGCTGACGGTCAAGGCCACCCCCATATTCTGACCGCCGCGTGAGCTTCTGGGGGGCGGCGCTCACCCGCCGGACAGTAAAGTGGGAGGGATGCCCGCCCGCCCCGTGTTCCGCGTCCTGCCCGCCCTCCCGCCGGTCCGCGCGTGACGGACCCGACGCGTTCCACCCCCACCCGCCCCAGGCGCAGACGCTGGCTCTGGGTCCTGCCCGGCCTCGCCGTGCTGCTGGGCCTGCTGGCCTGGCTGGCTCCCACCCTGCTGGGCCAGTGGGCGCTGCGGCAGGTGAACAGCGCAGGCACGCAGATCACGGCGGACGGGGTGAGCGGGCCGCTCTGGTCACCGACGCTGCGGGGGGCACGGGTGCAGTTGCCCGGCGTGAACGGCACGGCGGCGCAGGCGGGCGTGAGCGTCGCCGGAGTGGACCTGCGGAACAAGACGGTCCGCCTGAACGTGAAGGTCAGGGATGGGGCCGTGAACCTCAGGCTGAAGGACCTGTTGAGCGGCGAGAAGGGCGGGGCGGGGCAGGCGGGGGGCGGGTGGAAGGTCGTGCTGGGCGGCCTCGACGTTCAGGGGACGCGGGTGAACGTGGACGGCTCGGGCGTGAACATCCCCGATGGTCGCTTTCAGGTCACGCCGGGGAAGAACGGGGCACTCGCCATGCGTGGGCAAACTCCCGACGGCGACCTGAACGCCGACGTGACGGTGCGGGAGGGGAAGGCGGGCAATGTCTTCCTGCTCGACCTGGGCGCGGACGCGCGGGTGCTGAACCACTACTGGCCCGGGGTGACGGGCGGGCGCATCACCGGGCGCTACCAGATCGGGGACGGGCCCGTGCGCGGCGACCTGCGGCTCTCGAACGGCAGCGTCCGGGTGCCGGAAGCCCGATTCGTGACCGTACAGGACGTCTCCGGCACGGCCACCCACCGGGGCGACGACATCACCCTGAACCTGGCCGGGCAGGGGTGGAACGGCCCGGTCACCGCGCGGGGCGGCGTGGACCTGAAGGCACGGAACTGGACGGTCACGGCGGACGCCGAGCCCACCGTCGAGGGTCTCGCGCGGGCGCTGGGCACGACGGGCACAGGGGACCTGCGGCTGCGCGTCACGGCGGGTGGCTGGAGCACTGTGCGGGTGAAGGGCTCTGCGAAGGGGGCGGGCCGTCTGGCGGGCGTGCCCTTCCGGGACCTGAACGCGGAGTACACCTTCCTGAGCCGCGAGGGCCAGGCGAGTGGCGAGCAGCCGACGAACGACCTCACCTTCAGCGCGCGGACGGCACTCGCCGGGGAGCAGATCCTGCAGGGCCGCTGGGCCTTCGGGCAGGAGGGGCAGGCCCGCTGGGAGGGCGTCTTCGCCCAGAAGCCGCTGGACGTGGCCGCGAACATCGACGCGCAGAATGTGCTGAGGCTGACGGGGCAGGGCCTGGGCGGACCGCTGACCGGGACCCTGGCCCTGAAGAACCAGGAACTGAGCGCCACGCTCAACCCCACCTACGGCGCGGCGCGGGCACGGGTCGCCCTGAGCGGCCAGCCGAGCGATCTGCGAGCTGTCGTGACGGGGGGCGAGGCTGGACCCTTCGCGCTGGCGGGCACCGCGCAGTTCAACCGCGAGGGGCTGAAGGCCGACCTGGGCGCGGTGCAACTCGACCTCGACCGCAATTTCCGGGGGCAGTGGAGCGCGCGGAACCTGCGGGGGGCCGGAATTACCCTGGGCGGCGGGGGTCGCCTCGACCTGACGGGCGGGGATGTGGTGGGCACGCTGGCGGCGAGCGTCCCGGGCGTGACGGGCACCCTGCGCGGGCCGCTGAACCTGAACTACCTGGAGCAGCGCGGCACCTTTACCCCGGGAGATCAGCGCCTGACCTGGCGGGGAGACGCTTTCACCCTGGAGGCGCGGAACCTGCCCGTCCTGGGCGGGGCGCGGGTGAACGGCACGGCGACGGTGACCAACCAACTGCGGGCGTTCGGTACCCTCACGGCGACCGGGAACGGCTACGCCCTCACCGCCACCGGACAGGGTGACACGGCGCGGCTGCGCGGCACGGCGCGCGGGGTCACGGTGCTGGCCGACACGCGGCTCTCGAACGGGTTCCCCACCACCGCCCGGGTGCAGGGCGCGGACATCCAGGGCACCCTGAGCCTGGACCGGGGCGTGCGCTTCACCCTCAGGGCGGCGGGGCAGACGGCCCGGGGCGTGATCGACGGCGAGAACTGGGACGCGACGGGGCGGGTCAACCTCGCCGCGCTGCGCCCGCTGCTGGGGGTAGAGGACCTGGGGGGCACCCTCGACCTCGCGTTGGCCGGGCGGGGGGGAACGGCGCGGGTGGACGGGACGGTGGCGGGCGCGGCCGTGCGCGGCACCCTGACCCGGGTGGGCGGCGCGGTGACGGCGAACCTGAGGGGCGCTCTCGCCGGGGTGACGGCCAACCTCGCCGGGCGGGTGTACCCCGATGTGCAGGCGAGCGGCACGGCCTCGTGGCAGGGGCAGACCCTGAACGCGGCCCTGAGTGGGGAATACGGCAATCTGCGGGCGCGGCTCACGGGCCGCACGGGCGCACTCTCCTTCGCAGGGGTGACGCTGCCGGGGCAGGCGGTGAACCTCAGCGGCACCCTCACGCCCGCGCTCACGGCGAGCGGGACCTGGGGCGACCTGCGCGCCCGCTATAACGCACGGACGGGGCTGCTCTCGGTCTCCGGGCAGCAGGCGTTGACGGCCTTCGGGCAGGCGGGCCGCGTCCGGGGCGAGGCGACGTGGGGACCCGGCTTCCGGGGCAACGTGAACGCTAGGGGCGTGCTCGACCAGTACACCGTTGCGCTGCGCGGCCCCTGGCAGAACCTGAACGTGCTGCTCACCGACGGAGAGGGCCTGCGCGCGACGGGCACGGCCGCCCTCCCCGCCGGGCGCTACGACCTGGACGTGCGCGGGCCGGTCGCGGGCCTGTATGTGGACGGCCACGTCACCGGCACCGGCACTGAACCGCGCGGCACCGTGAACGTGTTCGACGGCTCGGGCGGGGGCGCCCGCGTCACCCTGCGTGGCTTTTCCGACTTCGACGTGCGCTCACGCGGCCTGACCCTGGCCGGGCAACGGCTGAGGGGCGACCTGACGGCCCGGAACGGGGTGCTGAACGGCGACCTGACCGCCGGGCCGCTGCGCGTGAGGGCGAGCGGCGGGAACGTGACGGCGGGCGGGGAGATCGCGGGCCACCGTGTCACTGCTCAGGGCCGACTCACCCTCCCGGCCACGCTGGAGAACCTGCGCGTGCGCGTGACCGGGCCCTATCTCACCGCCGAGGCGACGGGCGGCGTGGCGAACCTAAGCGGCACCGTGCGAGTTCGGGAGCAGACCTTCGGGCAGGGGACGGCCCGGGTGACCCTCCCCGCACAGGTGTTCCCGCTGGCCGCCTCCCTCACGGGCGCGCGGGCGGAGGTGGGCGGGCTGACGTACCGGGCGGGCACCTGGGGGGGCAGCGCGGGTCTCCGCTACGCCCTCGCCGGGCAGGCGGGCACCGTGCGCCTCCTGGGAGATGGGGCACGGCTGAGCGCCGCGCCCACGGGACCACTCGGCGGACGGGTGACGTTGCTGCCGCAAGTCGGGGGGACGCTGACCGCCCGCCTCGCCCCCTTCCTGCCGCTGCTGCCGGAGGCGGTGCGGGCGCAGGTCGTGCCGGGGGAACTCGTGGCCTCCCTGAATCCACGTGGGGCAACTCTGAGTACCCGGGGAACCCGCTACCTGAGCGACCCGCTCAACCTGAACGGACGGGTAGGCTGGGCACGCGGCGTGACGGCGACGGCTACCCTGACGCACCCCGACGCGCGGGCCACCTTGCGCTACGACGGACGGGACCTGACTGTGCGCGGGGTGCGGCTGGATGCTCAACTCCTGCGGCCCCTGGTGGAGACGAGCGGCAGGGTGACCGCTGACCTGACGGTCCCGGGGCTCGACTTTGGCAGAGCGGACGGCCGGGCACGGGTGAACGTGACGGCGGCGGGACAGCCGGTGACCGGAACCGTCTCGCTGGCGAACGGGCAACCTACAGCCGACCTCCGGGCCGGGCCGCTGCGCCTGACCGTTCGGGACGGGCAAGTGAACGCCAGCGGCGAACTCGCGGGCCACCGCCTCGACGCGAAGGCCCAGCTCAGCGGGCTCACGACCCTGAGTGGTCTGCGGGTCGCCGTGCATGGGCCGTACCTCACCGCGAACGCGGCGGGGGACCTCGCCCGACTGCGCGGCTCGCTGGGTTTGAAGGGGCAGACCTTCGGGGCGGGTGGGGCGAGTCTGAGTCTCCCCTCCCAGACGCTGCCGCTGACCGCCTCGGTGACGGGGGGGCGGCTGGGGCTGGGCGGCCTGACGTATGCGGGCGGGCGCTGGAGTGGACGCGCGGGGCTGCGCTACAGCCTGGGTGGCCGGGAGGGGACGCTGGGCCTCGTCGGGGAGGGCGCGGGGCTCGCCGCCGTCCCCTCCGGCCCACTGGGTGGACGGGTGACGCTCCTCCCCGGGCTGGGCGGCACCCTGATCGCCGACCTCGCCCCCTTCCTCACGGCACTCCCCGCCGAGGTGCGGGCGGAGGTCGTGCCGGGGCAGCTCACGGCGCAGGTGCGGGCGGACGGGGCGACGCTGGGCAGCCGGGGCAGCCGTTATCAGGGTGACCCCCTGAATCTGGCCGGTCGGGTGAGCTGGCGCGGGGGGATGACAGCCTCGGCGGAACTGACCCACCCCGGCACCCGCATTCCGCTGCGCTACGACGGCCGGAACCTCATCATTTCGGGCGCCGAGGTGAACGCGCGCTTCCTGCGCCCCGTGCTGGAGGCGACAGGGCAGGTCACGGCGAGCCTGACGGTGCCGGGGCTCGACTTCGGGCGGGCGAACGGGCAGGCGCAGGTGGACCTGACGGCGGCGGGGCAGCGTGCCGTCGGCGGGGTCACGCTGAGGGGCGGGCAACTGTCTGCCGACCTGACCAGCAACCTCGCCGGGTTGGACGTGCGGGTCCGTGGCCCCCTCTACCCCCGGGCGAACGCCGGGCTGAACGTCGGCGATGTGCGGGGCACCCTGAGCGGGGATGCGGCGGAAGTGCTCACCCTGCGCGCCGCCGGAACGTATGAGGGCCGTGCCCTCGACCTGACCGCCGTGGGACGGGCGCTGACCGGTCCGGACGCGGCGGCGACCCTGCGGGCCACGGTTGCCGGAGCCAATGTGGACCTGGACCTGAACCGGGCGAGGGACGACTGGCGCGTGGGCGGCACCTTCGCCGCGCCGGACCTGCGGGTACTGGCGGGCACGGCGGGGCAGATCAGCGGCACCATCGGCGGAACCCTGCGGAACCTGCGGGTGAACGCGGCTGGCGAGGTGGCGGGGGCCACCTTCCAGGCCCCGGCCACCTTCACGGGTGGCGTGCTGCGGCTGAACGGCGCGACGGCCAGCCTCTCCTTCGGCAACCTGCGGGCGAGCGGGCCGGTCTTCCCCGCCCTGGCGCTGAGCGCGAAGGCGACGTTGACCGAGGGGCTGCCGGGTACGTATACCGTGCAGGCGCGCGGATCGCTGGGCAAGCCGGACGTGACGGCGCAGGGCACGCTGGTCAGCGGGGCCAGTGGCCTTCAGGCGGACAGCTCGCGCCTTACCGCGCGGCTGCTGGGCCGGGACTGGAAGCTCAATGTCACGGGCGAACCGCTGGCCGGATTCGTGCGGGGCCAGCTTGGCAGCGGGGCGCTCGGAGGCTTGCAGGACAGCCGCCTGAACATCCACACGACCTTCCTGTCGGGGGAGACGAGGGTGCGGCTCGACGGCGTGACCGGGTGGAACGCGCGGCGCGGATGGCTGGGCAGCCTGCGGGCAGTGGGAAACGTGCCGGGTGGGGCGCTCGACGCGACGCTGAATGGGTCGGGCGTCCTCGCCCTGGTAGGCAACGTGGGTCCGGCGCGGGTGGCCGGAAGCTTCCCGGCGAGCCTCCCCCTGCGGCCGGGCGGCACCCTCGACCTCACCGCGCTCGATGTGGGTGCCCTGTGGGGCCGGGCGGGGCAACTGCGCGCCACTGGCCGCGCGACGATAAATGGACCGGGCTGGGACCGGCTGGCGGCGACCTTCGCGGGCCGCCTGGCCGACTCCGCGGGCGAGCTGAGCGGCAACGTGGACGCGACCTACCGCGCCGGGGACGTGACCGTGCGCTTCGCGGGTGAGCGGCTGACGGGGGATGCGGCGCTAAGCGGTGGGCGCTACGAGGCGTCTCTGCGGGCCGAGCCCGTGCGGCTGGCGCGGCTGCTGCCCCCCGGCTGGGACGTGGACGGGCTGACCTTCGCCGGAACGGTGCGCGCCTCGGGGACGCTGGCAGGTGGACCCTCGCTGGTCGAGGCCCGCAACCTCGCGCTGAGGGGCGAGCAGGGGACGGCGGGGCCTTTCAGCCTGTACGGCCAGGCCACCCTGATCCGCCGGTCCGGGCAGCCCGACGTGCTGGAGGCCGCGCTCGACGGCAGCCTGCGCGGCGGGGTGCTCAAGGCCAGCGGCACCCTCCCGGCGGGCGTGCGCGTGACGGCGCGGGACGTGAATGCGAAAGCTTTCGGGGCGGGCATGGTGAACGCCGACCTCACCCTCAGCGGGCCGTTGGAGGACCTGCTGGTGGCGGGAAGTGCCTCCGCCCTCGCCGACGCCTTCGACGCCCGGGTGGCGCTCTCCGGTCCGTTGCGGGACGCTCGGGCGAATGCACGGGTGACCCTGAAGGGCAAGGGCCAGGCCGGAACGCTCTACGCCGAGGCGAGTGACCTCAACCTCGGGGTGGGCACCGTCCGGGCACATGTGTATGGCACAGCACGGCAGGGCGGGAACGAGGTGCAACTCGACCTGAACGGGGCGTGGCCGCGGCTGGCGGGCACGGCGACCGCGACCGTCTCCGGCCTGCCCTCCCCCGTCATCCTCAACGGGAATGGACAGGGGGGGTACACGCTGAACGCCGGAACGCTCGGCTCCGGCCAGGTCTCCCTCACCCCCGGCCAGGGCTTCCTCCCGGCGCTCGCCGGGCAGCTTCGCCTCACCCCGCTCGCGCTGGTGAACGGCACGGGGACGGCGACCGCGGCCGTGACCCTCTCGGGCACCCTGGCCGCGCCCCGACTGGCCGCGACACTGACCACCCGGGACGCGGCGGTGGCGGGGGTCACTCTGGCCGACACGACCGGGACCGTCACGGGCACCCCCAGCGACCTGCGCGCCACGCTCACCCAGGCCGGGGCGACCGTCGCCACGTTGGAGGCGCAGACCCTCACCCTGAGCGGTCTGACCACGAGCGCGGCGGGAAGCACCCTGCGCGCGACCGGAACGGCCGGGCTGAACGGCACTGCCGACCTCACGCTGACGGCCAGCGGCGTGGTGGACGGCAACGTGCGGGCGACGTACCGGGCACGAGCGCTTGAGCTGAATGGCAACGTGACGGCGCAGGGCCTGCGGACAACGCTGGACCTGAACGCGGACCCCTTCACGGGCTGGCACGGCACCGCCCGGGTGACCGGCGGGCCGAACGGCGTGCTCACCGACGCGGCGACCCTGAAGGTCACAGGCTCCCTCGCGCACCCTCTCGTGACGGGAGAGGCGGGGCTGCTGGGGGCGGGCGCGCGGCTGGTGGCGAACGCCGACGGCGCGCAGCTCCGCCTGGTGGATGGCCCCGGCGCGACGGCGAACGGCGTGGTGGAAGTCCGCCCGGACGCCTCGGGGAGCTGGCGCTGGCTGGGCACGGCGGCCCTCACCCGCCCCGAACTCAGCCTGAGCGTCACGCCACGGGGGCCGCTCGCCGACCCCAACCTCACCCTGAGCGTGCGGCGGGGCGAGTGGCGGGCGGCGGGCACGGCGGGCCTGCGCTCGGCCGACCTCACCGTGACCGACGGCCTCGCCGCCGGGAGCGTGACCTGGAACGCGGGCACCGTGCGGGCGAACCTGCCCGGCCTCGACCTCGCCCGCCTGGGCGTGCCGCGGGTGGGCGGGCGGCTCACGGCGAGCGGGACGCTGGAGCCCGCCACGGGGAACGGACAAGTGAACGTGCAGGTCAAGGACGGGGCGTCCGACCTCACCGTGCCGTACCTGGGGATCACCCTCGCGGGAGACCTGTCGGCGGACGTGACCCTGGCGGGCGGGCGGCCCCGGGTGCAGGCACGCGCGACCCTGCCCGCCGGGGTGGTCAATATCAGCGCCACCCAGGGCGAGGGGGGCTGGACCGGCAACCTGAGCGGCACCCTGAAGCGGGAGGACGGGACCCTCACGGCGAGCGTCCTCTCCGGCCCGGCAGGGCTGACGGGCTCGGTTACGGCGGCGCGTTACCCGCTCAGCGCGCTGGGGCAGGACGTGCGGCTGGAGGGGAGCGTCAGCCTGGGCGGGCAGACCTTCCGGGCGGAAGTCACGGCGGGGAACGCGATGGGCGAGGCGCGGCTGACGGGCGACGGTGGCCTGGCCGACGCGCTTCCCGCCCTGAGCGCGCTGGGCAGCCTGCGCCCCACCGGGGAGGGCTACCGGGTGCGGGCGGGGCTCGACGACGTGGACCTCGGGCGGCTGGGGCTCGCGCCGGGGCTGGGGGGCCGGGTGAGCGGGGAGGCGACCCTCCAGGACGGCGGCGGCACGGTCGTCGTGAGCAGCCCGGCCCTGAGGATCGGGCAGAAGCAGCTCGGCGCGCGGGTGGAGGGCACCCTGATCGGCGGGGACTGGCGCCTGCGCGGCTTCCTGGGCGAGACGGACTTCTTCGCCAGCCTGACGGGCGGCACCCTGAGCGGGCGGGCCACCCTCCAGGCGCTGCCGCTGGGCGCGGTGGTCGGGGCCATCACGGGCACCCCGGTGGGCGAGGGCGTGGTGACAGGCGTGACCCGCTTCACCCTCCCGCTCGCCGATCCCGCTGCGGGCAGCGCCACCGTGGTCGCCGAGCGCATCCGCGTGACCGCCACCAGCGGCACGGGCGAGGGCGCGGTGACCGAGACGCTGACCGGCACAGGCACGCTCGACTACGCGGCGCGGGAACTGCGGAACGTGAACATCCAGCTTGCCGGGGCGGGCACCTGGGACGTGCGCGGCGGCTACACCCGCCAGAAGGTGGACCTCAGCGCCCAGTTCACGAACACGACCTTCACCCCCGTGCTGCGGCTGGTGCCGGGCCTCGCCGAACTCACGCCCTCGCTCAAGGGGAGCGTGACCCTCACGGCAGCGGGCACGTACGACCGGCCGCGCGGCCTGCTGCGGGCACAGAATCTCGTCGGCAGCGTGGCGGGCCTGAGTCTCCAGGTTCCCTCCTTCGCGGGGGACCTGCCGGACTCGGGGGCCTTCACGGCGGGCGGGCGAATCCTGACCGGCGGCACGGTGGGCAGCGACGGCACCGTGGACCTGCGCGGGCAGCTCACGCTGGGGCGGCTGTCGGGGACGCGGGTGACGTTCACCGGCCTGCTCGCCCCGCAGGTGCTGGGCGCGCTGCCAAACGCGACGGTGACCATCTCTCAGGCGAGCGAGACGCGCTGGACGGTGGACGCGGGGAGCCGCACCCCCGCCACGGCGACCACGCCCGCGGGCACCCTGCGTGTCACCGGCACGCTCGCGCCCCGGCCCGACCTCACCCTGACGGCGCGGGGATACAACCTGCCGCTCGCCGCAATCTACGCCCGCGAGAGCTTGCTGAGCGCCGACTTGCGGGCAGTGGATGACGGCACTTTCGTGCGGGTGAGCGGGGCGGCGAATTTCACCCGGCTGACGCTGGGCCGCGCGAATGCGCCGACCACCCTCCCCGCGCCGGGCCAGGCGGGGGGCACGGGCGGCGGCACGAATGGGCGCACGACGGACGACTTCCCCAGCCCGCTGCCCCCCGAGTACACGACCTTCCCCAAGCCCGCGGCGGAGACGCCGGAGGAGCGCCCAACTCCGCCCTTCCTGGAGCGGGTGGTCTTCGAGGACATCCCCATCCGGGCACCGAACGGCATCCGGGTCGATGAGGCACTGGCCCGCGCCGAGTTCAGCGGGAACCTGGTGCTGTCGGGCACAGGCGCGCGGCCCCTGCTACGCGGCGACGTCGTGGCCCAGCGCGGCACGCTCTTCCTGCGTGAGAACGAGTTCACGCTCCGCAGTGGACAGGTGACGTTCGGGGGCGACGGCATCCTGCCCACCTTCTCCGCCCTCGCCAGCGGCACGGTGCCCGACAGCGTCAGCGGGCAGCGGGTGCCCGTCACACTCGACGTGCGGGGCGGCTTCCGCCTGCTGCCCAACGGCGAGAACGCGCTGGACCTCCGCACCACCCTGAGCTGCACGGCGGCGGGCAACGCCTGCACCGACCCGGCGACCGGCAACCCCTACACCGAGGCGCAGCTCTACGCGCTCGTGGCGACGGGCGTGCCCGACCTGCAGGCGCTGCCCGCCAACCTCGCCTCACTGGGCACCAGCGCCCTGCAAACCGCCCTGAACGTCTTTGTCCTGGGCGAGATCGAGCGCAACGTGGCCCGAGCCCTGGGTCTGGACGTCTTCCGCTTCACGCCCAACCTGCTGACGGCAGACGGCTCGCTAGGGGCGACGCTCACGCTGGGCTCGTACCTCACCCGTGACCTCTACCTGCAATATCAGGTGGACCTGAACGGGCGGGGCCTGTTCGACGCCACCTACAGCACCCCGGACGGCCGCGTGACCTTCAAGGTCAGCACGCCACTGAACGGCCTGAACCTGGAGTCGGTGCGCCCCAGCTTCAGCGCCGCCTACAACTTCAACCGCCAGACGAGCGTGAGCCTGGGCGTGCAGAACGACGAGGACAGCACGAAGCTGCGGTTCGGGGTGACGTACCGGCTGTTTGCAAGGTAGCGGTCAGCGATCAGAAAGAGAGGCGCCCCAGCGTAGGCCGGGGCGTCCCTTTCTTCTTCTGCTGTTGGCTGACCGCTGACGGCTCCTTACCGTCCCACTGTCGCGCCCGCCCGCGGCTCCAGGGCGTAGAAGGCGACCACGGCGACGAGGGTGCCCACCCAGCCCGGCGCGGTGCCCAGGTCGAGCTCGAAGGGGCGGCCCAGGACCGTGCTGCCGAGCTGACCCTGGAGCTTCTCGCCCTGCTGCTGCGCGACGACGTTCCAACCCACGATGGGCTCGCCGAAAAAGCCGGTCACCCGGTCCACCCCGCGCAGCACGAGCTTCTGGTTGCCCACCTGGCCGCGCAGCTCGCCTTCCTCCAGCTCGATGCGGACGCTTTCCTCGCCAACGGTGCCCTGCACGCCGCGCTCGGTGATCTCCAGTTCGATGTCCTTGCCGTACAGCCTGCCGCCCGCACGGCCCGAGATGCGGTCGCCGTCGATGGCGCAGCGCACGGCGTATCCGTCCGCGCCGCCAACCCGGCCCCTGATCAGATCTTCCATGCCGGGGAGTATAGCGGGGTTGCGCCCGGGAACCCGTGGAGGGCAGTGGGGCGGAGGCGTTCCCCTTCTACGGGCGGCGGGCCACCACTCCTACCTGCTCGAAGTACGCCCGCCGCGTCAGCACCGGGCCAGCCTCCCCCAGCCTCGCCCGGCCCACGTTCCAGCGCTCGAATAGGATGCGGAGGGCCCCGCCGAGGAGCGCCGCGCCGTACCACTCAGGCGGCGGCCCGGAGAAGCGCAGCGTCTCCCCGTCCCAGGCGAGGTGAGGGCACGTCTCGTTGCGGGCGGTCCAGAACATGCCACCGTACTCGCCCAGTTTTTGTGCGCGCACGGTGAGTGGCGGCTCCCGCACCTCCGCGTCGAACTGGGGAGCGGCGTAGACTTCCGCGTACAGGTCATACAGGTGCTGCTGAAGCTGATGAGCCTGTGCCCGCAGCCGGGCCTCCTCACGCCCGGTCAGGGTCCCGGGTGGGGCGTCGAGCTGACGGCGCACATCGGCAAGTTGCCTCTCCAGGAGGACAAGGCGCTGGCGCGGTGTGGGCGGCGGCGGGGGTGGGGGCGGGTCGCCCGTGACGGAGCGGGCCGGGTCGCTGTACTCGCGGGACCCCCAGCCGTGGGGCTCGCGCAGGGCGCCATCCTCGATCACCCACAAGCGGTTGGCGACCTCGCGGGCGAAGCGGCGGTCGTGGGTGACGATCACGACCGCGCCGCTGTAAGCGTGGACAGCGGCCTCCAGCGCGAGCAGCGCCTCCACGTCGAGGTGGTTCGTCGGCTCGTCGAGGAGCAGCAGGTCGGCGCGCAGGGCACTCACCAGCGCGAGGCCCGCCCGCGCCCGCTCGCCGCCGGAGAGGACTTCGGGGGTCTTGGCCCAGTCGTCCGCCCGGAAGCCCGCGCGGCCCAGCAGGGCATTCGCCCTCTCCCCGAACCTCCGCTCGAACTGTGCCCGCAGCCCCTCGCCGGGCGTCAGGCCGTGCCAGGTCTGGTCGAGACTCGCGACCGTGACCCCATTCGCCACCCGCAGCACGGGCTCGGACGGGCCGGGATCGGGGTGGAGTTCCCCGGCAAGGAGGCGCATCAGGGTGGTCTTGCCCGTGCCGTTTGCTCCCATCATGGCCACCCGGTCGCCTTGCCGCAGCTTGAAAGCCACGTCCCGCAGGACCGCCCGACTGCCGTAACTTTTGGAGAGGTGTTCCCCCCAGGCGACGAGCCGCGCCCGGGCCGTCCCCGCCAGCAGCCGCATCCGAATCTGGCGCTCGGGCAGGGGCGCCTCGGGGAGGGGAACCCGGTCGGCGCGGGTCCTCACCGCGCGGGAGCGGCGGCCCCACTCGTCCAGCCGCTCGGCGCTCCCCACGAGACGCTGGGTCTCCCGCTGGCCCAGACGGGCGGCACGCTCCTGGGTGCGGCGTTCGAGGTCGCGTTGGGCGCGGGCGCGGGAATAGCCGCCCGGATATTCGGTCCCCTCGCCATGTTCCAGCCACAGGCTGCGCCCCGCCACCGCGTCCAGAAAATCGCGGTCGTGGCTGGTCAGGATGACGCCACCCCGGAAGTCGCGCAACCAGCCCTCCAGCCACTCGCGCATGCGGATGTCGAGGTGGTTGGTGGGCTCGTCGAGGAGCAGCAGGTCGGGTTCGCGGGCGAGCGCCAGCGCGAGCGCGAGGCGAGTGCGTTCCCCGCCACTGAGGGTCGCGGCCTCGCGGAAGGTGAAGCGGGTCAGGTCGAGCATCCCCAGCACCCGCGCGGCGCGGGCGGGCCAGGTGTACGCCTGCACGTCCTCCAGCCGGGCGTGAAGCGCCGTCCACGCCGCCAGCGTCTCCGGGTCCCCCAGGTTCGCCTCCAGCGCCAGGAGTTCCATCTCCAGTTCGCGGTAGGGGTGCGCCGCGTCCACCAGTTCCTGCACCGTGAGGCCGGGCGGGTGCGCGTGATGCTGTTCGAGGACGGCCATCCGCAGCCCCGGCGCCCGCCACACCGTCCCTTCCTCGGGCACGAGGTCGCCGGTCAGCACGCGCAGCAGCGTGGTCTTCCCCGCCCCGTTGCGCCCCAGCAGGGCGACCCGTTCTCCCCCGCCGACCAGGAGCGACACGTCCGCCAGCACGGCCCGCTCCCCGAAGGTCACGGTTACGGCTTCGGCGGAGAGGAGGGTGCCCATCGGGGGCAGGCTAGCGCAGGGCGTCCACGGTCGCCTTGACCAGCGCCCAATCCGGCTCCCTGACCTGATCTTCACGGGCCTCGACGATCTTCACAAGCTGCTGGACCCCGCTCCCATCCCCGAAGAGCCGTGGGGACCCCAGACGCCATGAGGCTCTCGCCCGGGTCGGCCCCAAAAGCGCATCCCCATCCGTGCCACCCCCCCTTGACACGGGACAGCACTTCCTCTTTATTGATATTGTGTTTTCAATAGCGGCACCGATCAGGCCGATGGGGCGCGCACAGCCCCACCGCTGCCGGTGCCGTTGCGTGGGGAAGCTCTGGGACGCCAGTTAGGGCCGGGAGTGATGGTCAAGCTGCCCCCGGGAGCTGACTTCCGGGAATCCATAAGCAGCCTGGACAGGTGATCGGCTCCCATTGGCCGGTCCAACCTCGGCGTCTTCGGCGCCATGGTGACTGGGCTCATTCCATGCAAAGCGAGAACAAGACATGAAGACGTCCTACGATGCGATCGTGGTCGGCGCCAGCAACGCCGGTCTCAGAGACTGTCTGGAAAGCGTATAGGACGGATCCTGTTGCTCAAAGGGTACCATTTTCGAGTGGCCCGACCGCGCACTTACTCCACGGATACCAGCGATGCCGAGTGGGCCATCCTTGGCCCACTGATCCCGGCGCCCCGACCCGGTGGGCGACCAGCCCGCATCGCCCGCCGGGACGTTGTCGACGCCATCTTCTACGTCAAACGCGGCGGGGTGTCCTGGCGCCTGTTGCCCGCTAATTTTCCCCATTGGAAAACGGTGTACGACTATTTCCGGCAGTGGAAGCGGAGTGGACTGTGGGAGCGTTTAGGCGATGCGCTCCGGGCCCAGACCCGTCAGGCTCTGGGGCGAAACGCGGTGCCGACCGCTGGCATTGTGGATTCGAGGAGCGTGAAGACCTCGCAAAAAGGGGGCCACGCGGCTACGACGGTGGTAAGAAGGTCAACGGACGAAAACACCACCGAATTGTTGACACCCAGGGTCTCCTGCTCGGCGTGAAGGTGTTACCTGCCAACATCACGGATCGAGATGGCAGTCAGCAACTCCTGAAGGAGTTGTGCCACAAGCAACCTCAGATGAAATTGCATCTCTTCGCCGACGGCGGGTACAAGGGCAAGTGGGAAGCCTGGGTCAAGTCCACGCTTGGATACAGTGTCGAGATCGTGCAACGCCCCGACGCCAATACGCGTGGATATTGGCTTCTAGAGGGGCAAGAGCTGACTGAGGCGCAGGTCAAGACCTTTCGGGGTCATCGAGAATTCATCGTGGTTAAGAAGCGTTGGATCGTGGAACGCAGCTTCGCCTGGCTGTCATTCGACCGACGTTTGAACCGCAAGTATGACCTGCTACCCGAGACGACCGAAGCTTTCATCCTCCTGTCGTTCGTTCGTCGTGTGCTTCGCCGACTCGCCGCTTTTGCCCAGCAACACGCGGTTTCTGCCTGACCCTCTACTTTCTAGACAGTCTCTCAGCGCCGCCCTCGTCCTCGGGCGGTCCCGCCGCTCGGTGCTCGTGCTGGACCGCGGACAGCCCCGCAACGCCCCCGCGGCGGCCGCACATGGCTTCCTGACCCGGGACGGGACGCCACCCGCCGAACTCCTGTGGATCGCCCGCGAGCAACTCGTTCCCTACGGCGTCGAGGTGCGGCCCGCCCCGGCGACGGGGGCACAGGCCCTCCCGGAACAGGCGCTCGAGGGCTTCGGGGTCGAACTGGAGGGCGGGGAGGTGGTGCGGTCGCGGCGTCTGCTGCTGGCGTCGGGCGTGCGCGATCTGCTCCCCGACGTGCCGGGTCTGCGCGAACGGTGGGGCTGCAGCGTCCACCACTGCCCGTACTGCCACGGTTGGGAGGTGCGGGGCGAGCCCATCGCCGTGTACGCCCGGGGCGAGAGGGCCTTTCACCTGACCGTGCTGCTGCACCACTGGTCCCCCGATCTGGTCCTGCTCACGGACGGCCGCGCCGGACTCACGGCGGATCAGAGCCATCAGCTCACGTCGCTCGGGATCGAGGTGATCGAGTCGGCGGTCGAGCGACTGGACGGTCCGGGGGAGCAGCTCGAACGGGTGGTGTTTCGGGGGGGCGACAGCCTGGCGCGCTCGGCCCTGTTCGTCGGCCCCGGGCAGGAGCAGCAGTCCACTCTCCCCGCGCAGTTGGGGTGCGTCTTCACCGAGGACGGGATATACGTGAAAACGGAGCCGGGCGGACAGACCAGCGTGTCCGGCGTGTACGCGGCGAGCGATATGGTCGGCCCACTCCGGCAGGTGGCCCAGGCGGTCGCCGGGGGCGCGTTTGCCGCCGCGACGCTGAACAATACGCTGATTTTCGCGGACGCGCAGAGGCAGGCCGCCCGCATCACGCATTAGCCCTGCTCCCTCTGGCCGGTCAAGCAAGGACTCCCGCCGAGATTACCCCGGCGGGAGTTTCGTCTGGTGTGGCTGGGAGAGGCTTACGCGCCCTGGGTACTCTCGGCGTTCTGCATGTCGGCCGAGCTGCTTTGCCCGGCGTCCACCGTCTTCGGGGCGTTCAGTTGCCCACCCGTGCGAACCTGCACGGTGCGCTTCTGGGCGGCCTCGCTGCGGGGCACGCGCAGGGTCAGGGTGCCGTGGTCGAAGTTGGCCTCGACCTTGGTGAGATCGTACTTCGCGGGCACGCTGAAGGTGCGGGTAAAGGTCCCGTACGCCCGCTCGACGCGGTGGGCGGTGCGGCCCTCGCCACGGGAGTAGTTGCGCTTGGCCTGCACGGTCAGTGTCTGGTTCTCGGCCTCAATCTGGATGTCGTCCGGCCGCACGCCGGGTAGATCGAGCATGAGTTCCAGGCCCTGCTCGTCCTCGTGGACATCCACGGGCGGGGCGAGGCGGGCACCCTGGCCACTCACCGCACTGCCGAAGGCGCGGTCCATGCGCTGGGTCAGTTCCTCGATTTCACGAAAAGGATCAAAACGCATCAAGGTCGTTACCTCCTGAAAATGGAAGCGCCACGCACCGAACTTGAGTGCCCTGCGCTCAACTGTCGAAAGTTTAAAACTTGAGCGTCTTTGTGTCAAGTTTAGTGCGCGTTAAGAAAGGTGGGAAAGGCGGAGGGGAATTTCCCTTTCCTCCCTGGCGGCCCCGGTGTACACTCCCCGAGGTATGGGGCTTCCCGCCCCGCCTTTTCTCAGCGGTCCCGTGAGGCCGCACCCGCCCTGTGAGGCAGGAGAAGGAGCATTGATGCAACATGTTTTGAGGAGCCGACTGCGTACGCTGGGCGGCGTTTTTTTTGCCGGGAGGGGGGCGCTGTGACCCCCAAGGCCACCATCCTCACCGCCGACGAGGTGCGCCGGGCGCTCACGCGCATCGCGCACGAGATCGTGGAGCGCAACAAGGGCGCACAGAACCTGGCGCTGATCGGCATCCACACCCGCGGCATCCCGCTCGCCGAACGGCTGGCGCAGAAGCTGAGCGAACTGGAGGGGGTTCAGGTCCCCACCGGCAGGCTCGACATCACCCTTTACCGCGACGACCTCTCGGAAGTCGCGCACCAGCCCATCATCCGCGAGACGCAGGTGCCCTTCGACCTCGCCCGGCGCCGGGTCGTTCTCGTGGACGACGTGCTGTACACCGGGCGCACCGTTCGCGCGGCGCTCGACGCCCTGATCGATCTCGGAAGGCCCGAGAGCATTCAGCTCGCCGTCCTGGTGGACCGGGGACACCGCGAGCTGCCCATCCGCGCCGACTACGTGGGCAAGAATCTGCCGACCGCCCGCAGCGAGGTCGTGAAGGTCAAGCTTGCCGAGACGGACGGCGTGGACGTGGTGGAACTGCACGACCTGGAGACGCGAAGGTGACCGTCGCCTCCTCGACCCGCCCCCGGCACCTGCTCGACTTCCACGGCTGGACGCCTGAGCGGTTGACCGCCCTGCTGGACAACGCGGACACGATGGCGCAGGTCCTCGACCGACCGGTGAAAAAGGTCCCGGCTCTGCAAGGACTGACGGTCTGTACGGCCTTTTTCGAGAACAGCACCCGCACCCGCGTGAGTTTTGAACTCGCGGCCCGGCGCATGAGCGCGGACGTGGTGAGCTTCGCGGCAGGTGCGAGCAGCCTCAGCAAGGGCGAGAGCCTGCGCGACACGATGGAGGTGCTGACCGCTTACAAGGTGGACGCCTACGTCGTGCGGCACCCCGCGGCGGGCGCGGCGCACCTCGCCGCCCGCTACTCCGGCAAGCCCGTGATTAACGCGGGCGATGGGCGGCGGGCGCACCCCACCCAAGCGCTGCTGGATGCCTACACCGTCCGGCAGGAATTCGGCTCGCTGGAGGGCAAAACGGTCGCCATCATCGGCGACGTGCGACACTCGCGGGTGGCGCGCAGCAACGCGGAACTGCTGCCGAAACTCGGGGCGAAGGTCGTCCTGTGCGGCCCGGCGACGTTGCTTCCCGCCGATCTCGCCGCCCTGCCCGGGGCGACGCTGACCACCGATCCCCACGAGGCCGTCCGGGGCGCCCACGCCGTCATGGCCCTGCGCCTTCAGCAGGAGCGCATGAGCGCCGGATACCTCGCCAGCCTTCAGGAGTACGCCGACCACTACCAGGTCAACGAGCCCCTGATGCGGGAGGCCGAGAGTGGCGCCATCGTCTTGCACCCCGGCCCGATGAACCGCGACCTGGAGATCAGCTCGGACGTAGCCGACGGCCCCCGCAGCCGCATCGTGGCGCAGGTCGAGAACGGGCAGGCGGTCAGGATGAGCGTGCTGTACCACCTGCTGGTGGGGAGGGAGTAGATGAGGGGAACTTTGGCTTTGATTGGACTTCTGCTTTTTACGGGATGTAAACCAGTGGCGCACGTGGGGGAACGTGCCGTGGCCGTATCGCAGGCACGAGACAAAGCTCTTTGGGCCGAGGCGAACGCCTACATGCAGTCTTTGCGCGTTTCCCTTGTCGTGGCTGCCACCGAGGGCAAGAGCCAGGCTGTGACTTTGGCCTCTTGCAACGATCCCCGAATCCTAGTGGCCTTGCCATTAAACCGGTTAAAGATAGAAAGCTGCAAAATCAAGCTTAAATCCGAGAGCGCCTATACGGCGGCAGTCAAGTTCAGCCAGGGTTTGGCCTTCGTCGCAGATCAGAACGGGGTGCGGCAAGTCGATGCCACGCAACTGCCCGGATTGAATTAGGGGCCAGGAAATCATACTATGAAGTTGACCATCACCAACATCAAACGCCTCGGCTCCGACACGCTCGAATCCGTTACCGTCGAGAACGGTGTCATCCGGGGTTGGAACCTCGGCGACCTGGGAGAAGTCATCAATGGCCGGGGGGGCACGGTCGCACCCGCCCTCATCGAACTCCACGCTCATCTGCGCGAGCCGGGGCAGACAGAGAAGGAAGACTTGGCCTCGGGGCTGGCAGCGGCGGCGGCGGGCGGGTACGGCACGGTCGTGTCCATGCCGAACACGTCGCCGGTCGTGGACGATCCGGCCATCGTGCGCGCGCTGATCGAGAAGGCGGAGGGGCTGGGCTTCGCGCGCCTCAAGCCCGCCGCCGCTCTCACCAGAGGGCAGAAGGGCGAGCTGCTCGCCGAACTCACCTTCCTGAAGGAGGCGGGCGCGGCCATGCTCACCGACGACGGGCGCACGAACGAGAATGCGCGGGTGCTGCGGCTGGGACTGGAGTACGCCCACTCGCTCGGCATGGTCGTCAGCGTCCACGCCGAGGACGCCTCCCTGCGCGCGGACGGGGTGATGAACGAGGGGCCGGTGTCCGAGGAACTGGGCCTCCCCGGTAATCCGGCGGCGGCGGAGGCGGCGCGGGTCGCCCGTGACTTGGAGATCGTGGCTCAAACCGGGGCGCGGCTGCACGTCCAGCATCTCTCGACCGCCCGCGCGCTCGACCTCGTGCGGGAGGCGAAACGGCGTGGCCTACCCGTCACCTGTGAAGTCTGCCCCCACCACCTGACCCTGACGGACGAGACGCTGCGGTCCTTCGACGCGATCTACAAGGTGGCGCCGCCGCTGCGGACCCAGGCGGATGCCGACCACCTCCTCGAAGGGCTGCTGGACGGCACGGTGGACTGCCTCGCCACCGACCATGCGCCGCACACCCGCGCGGAGAAGGAACGCGACCTGCTGGACGCCCCTTTTGGCATCGCATACATCGAACTCGCCTTTCCGCTGATGTGGACGCGCTTTGGGGAGCGTCTGGGGCTGGAGAAACTCCTCGACCTGATGACCGCCGCCCCCGCCCGGGTGATGGGCTGGCCCGAGCCGACGCTGGAAGAGGGCGCCCCCGCCGACCTCGTGGTGCTGGACCTGGAGACGGAGCGGGAGGTCAACCCGGCCGAGTTTCGCAGCAAGGCGAAGTTCTCCCCCTGGGCCGGGGAGTGGCTGCGCGGCTGGCCGCTGCTGACGGTGGTGGGTGGGAAAGTGGTCTTCCGACACGAGGGGGAGGGCGTCAAGTAGGGCGGCCACCCCGAGTGCGGCGACTGGCCCCTTGAATGGGCAGCTTCGTCGCGCTCAGCAGGAGGGGGCCCTGCAAGCCCCACACCACGAAAACCCAGCCTCCTCGCGGGAAGCCGGTGGGGCAGACCTGGCCCTACTGGTCGAGGGGATCGGGGTCCTCGGACGCCATCCGGCCCTCGTCCTGGTCGTTGCGCGTCAGGGCTTCTTCCAGGCGGTCCTCCCCGGTGCCGGGGTTGACCCGTTTGGTGCGGTCGAAGTCTTCGCGGGCGTCGGCGTCGGTGTTGGCGAGGTCTCCGGGGTCAGTCATGGGGCGCCTCCTGTGTGGGGATGGGATGCCGGGTTCCCGGCCCCCGCATGCTGCCACGGTGCGCGGGAGCGGAACACCCGGCCCCTTAAAGGTCGCCTTGTCCTGGCCTTCACCTCCGCACGACGAGGGTGTAGAGCATTGGACGAAAGAAGAGTCGTTGTCCTGAACGGAATGGAGGGCACGGCATGACAACGTTCCTGTGTCAAAGGCTCTGGGCGTCCACCCCGACCGCCTCCGCCACGTTCCTCAACCCGTCACGCTCCAGCAGCGCCCCCAGCCCCCGGTTCAGCCGCGCGGGCAGCCCCGGTCCCTCGTAGATCAGCGCCGTGTACACCTCGACCAGGCTGGCCCCGGCGCGAATCTTGGCGTAGGCCTCCTCGGCGGTGAAGATGCCGCCCACCCCCACGATGGGCACCTGACCGCGGACGAGACGGTGGGCCTCGCGCACCAGGGCCGTACTCCGCGCCGTCAGGGGGCGCCCGCTCAGCCCGCCCGTCTGAACGCGGTGCGGGTGGTTGAGGCCCTCACGACTCAGGGTGGTGTTGCTGACGATGAGTCCGTTCGCTCCGGCGTCGAGCACCGCTCCCACGCTCGCCTCAAAGTCGGCGGGGTGCAGGTCGGGGGCGAGCTTGACGAGGACGGGGGGCGCGCGGCGGGCGATGCGGACCCGGGCGGCCTCCACTTCCATCAGCACGGCCCGCACGAGGGCTCCGAGGTCGTCCGCCGCCTGCAAGGCCCGCAGTCCCGGCGTGTTCGGGCTGCTCACGTTCACCACGAAGCCGTCGGCCACCTCAGAGAGCAGGCGGACACAGGCCCGGTAATCCTCCACCGCCGCCTCATTGGGGGTGGCCTTGTTCTTGCCTATGTTGACCCAGACGGGAGCGGACCTGAAGGGCAGCGCGGCGAGACGGGCACCCAGAGCTTCCACTCCCCCGTTGTTGAAGCCCATGCGATTGATGAGCGCCGAGTCGTCTGGCAGGCGGAAGAGGCGAGGCCGCTCGTTGCCGGGCTGGGCGAGGGGCGTGACGGTCCCAACTTCCAGAAAGCCGAAGCCCAACGCGGAAAAGGCGGGCACGGCCTCCCCGTTCTTGTCGAGCCCCGCCGCGAGGCCGACCGGGGAGGTGAAGGGGCGGTCCCAGAGCGTCTGGGCCAGGCGGGGGTCGGCGGGGGCGCTCAGACGGCGAGCGGCCTCCGGCCAGACGGGCACACGCGACGCCGCGCCCAGGGCCCGCATGGTGAGGTGGTGCGCGTCCTCAGGGTCCAGGCGAAAGAGGGCGGATTTCAGGAGGCGGCGATACATCGCTCCCCAGGATACGGGGCGGAGGGGGCGGCAATGGTCCGCTCAGGCGCGTGGCATCAGGAAGCTGGGCTCCAGTTGCACCAGCCGCGCGTGCTCCTGGCGCTCACTGTCCTGAATCAGGTCGGCGAGGGTGGTGCCGCCCAGCACGTCCCGCAGCGCCGCGTCCACCCGGTGCCACAGGTCGAGGGTGCCGCAGACGTTGCCCTTGTCACACACGTGGTCTTCCTCCACGCACGACACGGGGGCGATGCTCCCCTCCATCGCCGTGACGACCTCGTAGGCGTTGATGGCGGCGGCGGGCCGGGCCAGCCGGTAGCCGCCGTGTGCCCCCCGCACGCTCTTGATAAAGCCCGCCCGGCGCAGGTTGCTGGCGATCTGCTCCAGGTAGTGCTGGCTGATGCCCTGACGCTCGGACACATCCTTGAGCGGCACCGCGTCCCCCCCACGCCGCCCGATCTCGATCAGGGCGCGAAGGCCGTACTGTGCTTTGGTCGAGACCCACATGGGGACAGTTTACCCTGTAATTCCGGGCGAGGAGTAGGGATTTAGACTGGATTGAGGCTGGGAGGGGCTGGAGTTCAGGAGTGACGGTGCCCCGACCGCCTATTCCACCTGTCTCTCTCCTAGAATTCGGCGTGTGACAGGTTCACCCACGCCCATGGCGTCTCCCCTGCCTGCCCGGCTGGCGGCCCTGACCCCCGCCGACGTGCTGTTGCGGCTGCGGGCGGTGGACGCTCCGGGCGTGGCCTTGCTGGAGTCGCTGGGGCCGGTCGTCGAGTACGGGCACTACAGCTTCCTGAGCGCCTGGCCAGTGGCGGTCCAGGAGGAGTTGCCGGAAAGGCCGGAGGGGCACGCCCTCTTCCCCGCCTGGCTCGGCGGCCTGAAGTACGAGGCGGCGCGCGAGTTCGGGCTTGGAACGCACGAGCCGGAGGGGAGAGCGGGCTGGTGGGGTCGCTACCCCAGCGGGCTCGTCTGGGACCGCGTCTCGGGCAGGCTGGAGATCGTGGGCGAGGCCGGGCACGTGGACTGGGAGGCGGTGCTGTCGCGCGGCCCGGTCCCCACCCCGACCCTTCACGTGGGCGAGTTCGGCGCGGACGACGTGGACTACCCGGCGGGCGTGCGGACCGTACAGGAGCTGATCCGGGCGGGCGAGGTGTATCAGGTCAACCTCTCGCGGGGGGTACGGGCGGCGGCGACGGGCGACCCCTTGGCGGCCTACCTGCGGCTGCGGGAGGTGAATCCCAGCCCCTTCATGGCCTTTCTCGATCTGGGGAACGAGGTCGTCGTGTCGTGCAGCCCGGAGCGGCTGGTGCTGCATACGGGAGACAGGGTCAGCGCCCGGCCCATCGCGGGCACGCGGCGGCGCGGGGACACTGCCGCGGAGGACGCCACCCTGGAGCGTGAGCTGCGAGCAAGCCCCAAGGAGGTCAGCGAACACACCATGTTGGTGGACCTCGTGCGGCACGACCTGGGGCGGGTGGCGGCGCCCGGCACGGTGACGGTGCCCGACCTGGGCCTGGTCGAACGCTACAGCCACGTGATGCACCTCGTCTCGGAGGTGACGGCCACGGCGCGCCCCGGCCTGACCGCGCGCGACCTGCTCGCCGCCACCTTTCCCGGCGGCACGATCACGGGCGCCCCCAAGGAACGGGTGATGGAGGCAATCCGCGCCCTGGAACCGGGGCCGCGCGGCTGGTACACGGGCGGCGTGGGCATCGTGAGCGGCGCGCGGGTGGACGTGAATATCCTGATTCGGACGGCGGCCTTCAGGCGCCAGCGGGACCCATTGGCGGAGGACGCTGGCCCGAACATCTCCCGTTGGACCGTGCAGGTCCGGGCCGGAGGCGGCACCGTCATTGACTCCGACCCTGGGCGCGAGGCGCAGGAGACCGTCCACAAGGCGCAGGCGCTCCTCGCAGTCCTGTCGGGACACCCGGGGCGCCCGGCCCAGCCGCCCGCTCCGCCGATGCCCGGCCGTCCGTGGAGCCCACCGCCCGCCCTCACGCGGACAGGGTTGCGGGTGCTGCTGCTGGACAACCGGGATTCGTTCACCCTGAATCTCGCCCACGACCTGCTGGCCCTGGGGGCGGTGGTGGACCTGCGGACCCAGGACGAGGCGGCGCAGGCCCTGCTCGCCTCGCAGCCGGACGCCGTGCTGATCGGGCCGGGGCCGGGCACCCCAGGCACGAGCGGCTGCACGCTGGCCCTCACGCGGCTGTGCCTGGAGCGGGGCGTACCGCTGCTGGGGGTGTGCCTGGGTCACCAGGCGCTCGGCGAGGTGCTGGGCGGCCGGGTGGAGCGGGCCGGGCCGGTCCACGGGCAGCCGGAGGCAGTGAGCCACGGCGGGAAGGGGCTGTTTGACGGGATTGCGGACGGCACGCCTTTTGGCCGGTATCACTCGCTCGTCGTGCGCGGGCTTCCCGAGGAATACGTCACGGGCCGCAGCGCGGACGGCGAGGTGATGGCGCTGGGGGTCCCGGGGCGGCCTGCCTGGGGCGTGCAGTTTCACCCGGAGAGCGTGCTGAGCCCAGCCGGGCGCGTGCTGCTGGGCAACTGGCTGAGGCTTTGCCGGGAGGCAACCGCTTGAGGCCGCTGCCTCCCGGCGTGGACGCGAGCGCCTGGCTTCACGGCGCGACGGCCTTCACCACCGTCCGCACCCACTGGGGTACGCCGCTGCTGTGGGAGGCGCACCTGGCACGGCTGGCAGAAACCCGCGCCTTTCTGGGCCTGCCCACACCGGAGGAGGAATTTCCGCCCCTCGACCCCTTTCCCTGGGGCCTGCTGCGCCTGACGGCCACGGTGGACGGCCTTTTCTGGTCCCACCGCCCCCTGAGTCCCGGCCCACGTCCCGCCGAGGGCGTGTGCGTCCAGGTCACCCGGCAGCAGGTTCACCCTCAGTTCGCCCGGCACAAGACCGGGAATTACCTGCCGTACCTTCTCGCCGGGCGGGAGGCGACGCGGGCGGGGGCCTTCGAGGGCTGGCTCACGGACGCGGCGGGGAACGTGGTGGACGGGGCGCGCACCTCACCGCTGCTGGAGGTGGCGGGGCGGCTGGTCGTCCCGTCGGGCGGCCTGCCGGGCCTCACCCGCGCGGCCTTTCTGGCGGGCCGGGAATTCGAGGAACGGCCCGTCGCGGTCCCCGAACTGCCCCGGGTCACCCGCGCCTGGCTCTGCGGCAGCGGGGTGGGCATCGTGCCGGTGCGCGAGATCGCGGGCGAGGGCTGGCAGGTCGTCCTCCCCACAGTCTGGCCTGAGGTGAGCCACGCCGCCCTGGTCTGGCCGCAGGAGCCGGACGGCTGAAAGAAGTGGGGCGGCGAGGTCTCCCCCGCCGCCCGCACGAATGGAACACCGCTCAGTGGCCGTCCTGGCCGACACGCTCGCTCTGGAGGCGGCCTCCCCCGGCGGCCTCGTCGAGCCTCAGGGCGCCGTAACGCCGCATCAAGTTCAGGGCGTCGTCGGTCTTGGCCCCGTCGGGGTCGCGGGCGATCACCAGGACGTTCCCGGCCTTGATGCCGTTGTAAAAGCGCTCGGCCTGGGCGGGGGGCACGCCCATGCGGCGCAGCAGCTTGACGTAGTCGCCGTGGTCGCCGCCGGTCAGGGCGCCGAACAGTCCCCCCAGGCCCGCGCCGCCGATGATGCCGTACACGACGGCCAGCAGCCCGCCCTCGGCGTAGATGCGCGTGTCGGGGATGATCAGCAGCAGAATCCAGATGGGGACGGTGAGGGCCAGACCCGCCAGGGCACCCAGCAGAATGCCGCGAATCACGTTGGAGGACCCGCCCGGCGCACCGGCCTCGGGGCTGACACCGGTCGCCTGCGCGATGTCATCCTCGGCCACCACGTCGGCCAGGGCAAATCCGAGGCGATCACGGTCAAAGCCGCGCTCCTGGAGGGCACGCAGGGCACCCTGGGCCTGCTGCGGCTCACGAAAAAGGGCAACGACACTTTCCATCGTTCCCGGTTCTACCACGCCCGGCCCCTGGGAGGCGAGGGACAAAGCGTGGCGCCTTTCACCGCTCCTCTCTGCTCCCGTTGGCTTTTCCGACAGCCTGCTCTCACCTGGTGGCCGGGGAGGACTGTCCACCCGCAGGGAGCGGGGCGAACTCTCCCCAGCGCGGACGCTCCTCGGATCGGACCGGAGTTCCCCGGGGCCTTCACCTTCTGTTGAGCTCTGCCTTCACGTATACGACCTTGGCCCTCTTGGGGGGGGCAGGGGCGTTTCGCCCACCGCGGTTTTCTATACTGCCGCCATGACTGGCGTGGCCGCCCTGACCCTCCCCGGTGCCGTCTTCGAGACGCGGCTGCGCGAGGTGCTGCGCTCCCGGGTGGAGTTCATCGAGCTGATCGGGGAGGACCTGGTGGCGGCGGGCGGCAAACGGGCGCGGCCCGCCGTGACCTATCTGGCGGCCCAGGCGTTGGGCGCTGGCCCGCAGAGCCCGCTGTGGGACGCAACCACCGACCTCGCCGTGTGCGTCGAGCTGCTGCATTCGGCCTCGCTGCTGCACGACGACCTGATCGACGACGCCGACACCCGCCGGGGCCAGCCCGCCGCCTTCCGCCGTTTCGGCAACGTGGTCAGCGTGATGAGCGGGGATTTCATGCTCTCGCGCCTGCTGACGCTGCTCGCCGCCATGCCGCAGGGGGCCGCCCTCACCCGCGCCTTCGGCGAGGCGGCCTCCCAGATCTGCGAGGGTGAGGTGCTGCAATTCCAGGTCGCGGCCTACGCCGACTACCGCCTGGAACACTACCTGGACGTGATTCACGGCAAGACGGCGGCGCTGGTCGAACTCGCCGCCTCGGCGCCCGCCCTGCTGCTGGAGGCGCCGGGGGCGCAGCGCGAGGCCCTGGCGACCTTCGGGCGCGAGTACGGGCTGGCCTTCCAGATGCGCGACGACCTGCTCGACCTGACCGGCGAGGAGGCTACCCTCGGCAAGCCCGTGGGCGGCGACCTGCGCGAGGGCAAGGCCACGCTGCCCGTGCTGCACCTGCTGGACGGCCCCTATGCAGACGAGGTCCGCGAGGTGCTGGAACGCCGCGCGGCCCACCCCGGCGACGTGGGCCGCATCCGCGAACTCGCTTGGTCGCAGGGCGCCGCCGAGCGCACCCGCGAGGAGATTCGCCGCCGCGCCGGGCTCGCCGTGCGGGCACTGGAGGCTCTGCCCTCCTCCGAGGCGCGGGAAGCCCTCGCCGATCTGGCCCGCCACGAGATCGACCGGAGCCGTTAGGAGGGCGACCCGGAGTGTCCCCCGTGGTGGGACGCTCCTCCCCGGTTTCCTTCCCTCCTGGCCCTCGCCCCGCCTTCCATGTAGAAAGCTTGTGTGGGCTGGTAGAACCACCTCTCCTGCTGGAAGCGGTTCAGCTTTTTCACGTGTAGGGCGTAGTTCACGGGGGTTGACGCCTCCCTGCATCCTGGATACAACGGGGGGCGGCTTTGGGGCCCTCCGCCTTCCCTTGCCGGGCGTCAGCTTGTCTATGCGTGTATGCTCGGGGGGCACCCACCACCAAAGGAGACGCATGATGCGGGCATCAGGACTCAACTGGCAGGGCCTCATGGAGCAGCTCCAGGAGGCGTTGCCGTACTGCGAGGTGACCGACCAGTCCCTTGCTTATTTCAAGTACCCCAAACGGACCCTCAGCGTGAACCTGCCCGTTCGGATGGACGACGGCACGGTGCGCGTCTTTCGGGGCTACCGCACCGTCCACTCCACCGCCCGCGGCCCCAGCATGGGCGGCGTGCGCTTCAAGCCGGGGCTGAACGCCCACGAGTGCGAGGTGCTGGCCGCGATCATGACCCTCAAGGCCGCCGTCGCTGACCTGCCGCTGGGGGGGGCCAAGGGGGGCGTGGACGTGGACCCGTCGCTGCTAAGCCCCCACGAGCTGGAGGGCCTGACCCGGCGCTTCACCAGCGAACTCGTCGAACTCGTTGGGCCGACCACCGACATCCTCGCGCCGGACGTGGGCTCGGACCAGCAGATCATGGCCTGGATGCTCGACGCCTACGGTGAGAACACCGGCTCGACCACCAACGGCGTGGTGGTGGGCAAACCGCTGCAACTCGGCGGCAGCTACGGCGCCAAGGATGCCCGGGGCCGCAGCGCCGCCCTGGTGACCGCCCGGGTGCTGGAGGAACGGGGCGAGAGCCTGGAGCGCGCCCGCGTCGCCGTGTATGGCTTCGGGGACGTGGGCCGCCGGGCCGCCCAGACGCTCGCCGCCCAGGGCGCGCTGGTGATCGCCGTCTCCGACCAGAGCGGCGCCACCTTCGCCAGCGGCGGCCTGGACCTGGAGGCCCTCAGCCGCTACCGCGAGGAACACGGCAGCGTGGCGGGCTTCGCCACCGCCATCACCCCCGACGAGGTCGTGGAACTCGACGTGGACGTGCTCATGCTCGCCTACGACTACGGGGCCGTGAACGCGGGGAACGCCCACGCCGTCCGCGCCCGCTACGTGGTCGAGGCCACCAACCGCGCCGTCCTCCCCGAGGCCGAGCGCTTCCTGCGCGCCGGGGGCGTGTGCGTGCTGCCCGACCTGGTCGCCAGCATCGGCGGATTGATCGTGAACTACCTGGAGTGGGTGCAGGACGCCTCGAACTTCTTCTGGACCCCGGAGGAGATCGAGCGGGCCATCGACATCCGGGTGAACGCCGCCGTGGACAACGTGACCGCCTTCATGCGGACCCGGCAGGCGGACATGCGGACCGCCGCCTACGCCATCGCGCTCAACCGCCTGCATGAGGCGGCGGTGATGCGGGGCGTGTATCCGTGAAGCCCTCAGCGATCAGCCGTCAGAAAGGGCTCTTTCTGAATGCTGAGGGCTGACCGCTTCTCCCCTACTCTTCCCCGGAGGCTTTCCCCATGACCACCACCCAGGACCCCCAGAACCAGACCCAGGCGAGGCTCGGGCAACACGGCCTGCCCAGCTACCTCGATCCCAACAACATCGGCCCGTACGAAATCTTTCTGGAGCAGGTCGAGCGGGTCACCCCGTACCTCGGCAAGCTCGCGTACTGGGTCGAGACCCTGAAGCGGCCCAAGCGCATCCTCGTCGTGGACGTGCCCATCCACCTTGACGACGGCACCGTGGCCCACTTCGAGGGCTACCGCGTGCAGCACAACACCTCGCGTGGCCCGGCCAAGGGCGGCGTGCGCTACCACCAGGACGTGACCCTGTCGGAAGTCATGGCGCTCTCGGCCTGGATGACAGTCAAGAACGCCGCCGTGAACCTTCCCTACGGCGGCGGCAAGGGCGGCATCCGCATCGACCCGCGCAAATACAGCGCGGGCGAACTCGAACGCCTGACCCGCCGCTACACGACCGAGATCGGCCTGATCATCGGGCCGGAAAAGGACATCCCCGCGCCGGACGTGAACACCAACCCGCAGACGATGGCGTGGATGATGGACACCTACTCCATGAACGTGGGCCGCACGGCGACCGGCGTGGTGACGGGCAAGCCCGTCTCGCTGGGCGGCTCGCTGGGCCGCGGCGACGCCACCGGCCGCGGCGTCTTCGTGACCGGCGCCGAGGCGATGAAGAAGCTGGGGATGCCCCTGGAGGGCGCCCGCATCGCCGTGCAGGGCTTCGGCAACGTGGGCAACGCCGCCGCGCGCATCTTCCATGACCACGGCGCGAGGATCGTCGCCATTCAGGACGTGACGGGCACCATCCACAGCGCGGCCGGGATTGACCCCTACGCGGCGGCCGAGCACCTGGCCCGCACAGGCAAGATCACCGGCTTCGCGGGCACCGAGGAGTTGAAGCGCGAGGAGTTCTGGGGCGTGGACTGCGACGTGCTGATCCCCGCCGCGCTGGAAAAGCAGATCACTTCGGACAACGCCGGACAGATCCGGGCGCGGCTAATCGTGGAGGGCGCCAACGGCCCGACCACCCCCGCCGCCGACGACCTGCTCGCCGAGCGCGGCGTGACCGTCGTGCCCGACGTGCTGGCGAACGCGGGCGGCGTGACCGTCTCGTACTTCGAGTGGGTACAGGACTTCTCCTCGTTCTTCTGGACGGAAGACGAGATCAACGCCCGCCTCGACCGCATCATGAGCGAGGCCTTCCTGAGCCTGTGGGACGTGAAGGAACGCCACGGCGTCACCCTGCGAACCGCCGCCTACATCGTCGCCTGCACCCGCGTGCTGGAGGCGCGGGCGCTGCGCGGCCTGTACCCGTAAGCCTGGACAAACAACGAATGCGGAAACGGGAGCCTCCTCGGAGCGCTCCCGTCTTTTTAGGAGCACTGGACAAAAGAAAGTTTGTCCCCCTGACCGCACTGAGGGACGCTTCGTATGACAAGTTCTTCCGTCCAACGCCCTATGCCGTCTGGAGGTACCGGGAGACCTCGGGGGGGAGGGGATGCCTGGCCTGGGGGCCCAGCCAGAGCGACATGCCCTGCTGTCGCCCGTCCGCCGCGAGCGAGCAGAGCGCGATGGCGCTGAGCCTCTGGCGTCCGCGCAGGTAGCTCTGCAAGGCCTCGGGCCGCAGCTCGGGGGCTGGGTTGCCCACGCCGCCCGCTGGGGCACGGTCCAGCAGGCGGATCGCCGTGGCCGCGAGAGCGCCGCTCCCCACTCCCGGCGGCACGAAGACGGCAAGCAGATTCCCCGCGCCGGGTGGAAGTTGCCCGATCTTCTCGCACACCACCCGCGCGAGTTTCAGGGCATTTCCCCCCGCATCGACCGGGTCCAGGAGCCGCAGCCGGGTGACCTCCACATGAAACGAGGTGTGGGTTTTGAAGGTCACCCCCAGATCGGGACCCCGCTGGCCCGTGGCACGGTACGGCTCGTACAGCACGCTGAAGCGCCGGTCTTTCACCAACAGGGCGGCAAAGGCGAGTTCCGCCAGCAGGTCGCCCCGTTCCTCCTCCGAGGCGGCCAGCCGCACCTTCTTGCGAATCTTGGCCGCGTGGGCCTCGGCAAAGGCGAGAAAGGGGCGCGAGTCCTGACACCACTGGCGCAGAAGCGGCGCGAGGGGATGATCCGCCGCGCCGCAGATGCCCGTGACCAACTCATCGACTCGTTTGGTCACGTCCAGAGCTTCCCGGTCTAGCTGTTGCCGCCGGAGCCACGGTTCTCGCCCGAGGTGTCCTCATACAGCGCCGGATCGTTGGCCCCATAGTGCGAGGCGCTGGTGCCGTCCACGGCGGCGTCGAGCAGGTCCCTCTCCTCGGCGTTCTGGGGGGGCTGGTAAACGGGATCGTCACCGCTGACGCCCTCGGTCCTCGTCTCGGTGTAGGGCTGGGTGGGGACGCTCGGGGTCTTGTCGTCGGTCATGCCCCAGGGTCGCACGGGGCGCGGAATGCTGTCCTCCGTCCGGCTTAATGGCGCTTCACCCTTGCCGAAATGAACGGCCGAGCTGGGCGCCTCCCCTTAGAATGCCCCCCATGACCGACCTTCTGAGCGGCTGGCAGCCCGCCCCCGCAGGGTTCAAACACGTGGTGAGCGTGTCGCTGGGTGGCAGCAAGCGCAACGCCCGCGAGGAGATCAACGTGCTGGGCCAGCCGTTCGTGCTGGAGCGCATCGGCACCGACGGGGACGCGAGGAAGGCGGCCGCCCTCTTCCAGGCGCTCGACGGGCGGGTGGACGCCTTCGGGCTGGGCGGAGCCGACCTGTACGTGATCGCGGCGGGGCGGCGCTACACCTTCACCAACGTCCGCAAGCTCGTCTCGCACGCCAAGCTCACGCCCGTTCTGGACGGCAGCGGCTTGAAGAACACGCTGGAGCGCGACGCGGTCAATCAGCTCGACCCGCTGCTGAACTGGCGCGCCCAAAAAGTTTTGATGGTCTCCGCGGTGGACCGCTTTGGCATGGCCGAGGCGCTGGCGCAGCACGGGGCGGACGTGGTGTACGGCGACATCGTGTTCGGGCTGAACATGGACGTGCCCCTGCGGAGTCTTGCCGCCCTGCGCCGGGTCGCGCAGCTCGCCCTGCCCGCGATCACCAAGCTGCCGCAGGACTGGTTCTACCCGACGGGCGCCAAACAGGAGACGAGCGTGGCGGGCAAGGGCACCCGCTACTACGCCTGGGCCGACGTGATCGCGGGCGACACCCACTACGCCAAGCGCTACGCCCCGCGCGACCTGACCGGCAAGACCATCCTCACCCAGACGATCACCGAGGCCGACCGCGCCTGGATGAAGGAACGCGGCGTCGCGCGCCTGATCACCACCACGCCCCGCATGGGCAGCCGCAACTTCGCCACCAACGTGCTGGAGGCCTTTTTCGTGGCCCTCAGCGGCAAACGCGCGGCGCTGAGCGAACAGGAATACCTGCGCTATATCCGCGAAGTGGGCTTCAAGCCGGAGATCAACGAGCTGGGGTGAGCGAGAAAAGGGCGGCGAGGACGTCTTTCCATCAAATCGGGCTGCATAATTTGACTTCAGCTGCATCTCAAGCTATCTTTTTTCTATCACCGCCTGAGAGGGCGGCTTTTTTATTCCCCCCGGAGCCATTCGCGCCACTCGGGCGCGGCGTCCACGGCGAAACGCAACAGGTGGGCGAGGACGCTGCCCGGGCGGGCGTTCCACAGCTCACGGTGCGTGGGGGCGCGGCCCAATCGCCGAAAAGCCATGTTCAGGTACACCTCCAGGATGCGGCCCTCCACGTCCTCGCCGAGCAGCTCGGGCGCCACGTCACGGTAGGCGCTCACGGCGTGGGCGGCGGCCTGTGGGGGCAGGGCCGGAAAGTCGAAGGCGGGGTCCGCCCACCCCGCATCCCCCCAGTCGATGAGGGCGGCGAGGGAGCCGTCCGGGTTGACGAGCAGGTTGCCCGGCTGCACGTCGCCGTGGAGGAAACGTGGCGTGGGCCGGGGCAGGGCGACGGTGCGGGTCAGGAGCCGAATCGCCCAGTCGGCGCTCAGGCGGTCCACCCGCCCGGCGCTGGCGGCGGCCTCCACCTCCTCCCGCGCGTCCGGCACGTCCCAGACTTCCAGCCAGCCGTGCGGGTCGGGCACCTCCGTGACGCTGAGGTGGAGCTGCGCGAGGGCGCGTCCAGTTTCGCGGGCGGCGCGGACGAAGCGGGGGTCGGCCACGTCCCACCCCACCCCGTGCAGGTTCGGGGCCGGAATGCGCGCATATACCGTCACGGGCGCATCCACCACATCGCGGTCGTCGTCGAAGGCGAGGAGGGCGGGGGTCGGGACTCCGGCGCGGAGGACGGCGGGAACGGCTACGGCCTCGGTGCGGGCATCATCCACACCCATCTCGTCACCCGGCACGGCCACGCGCAGCACCACCTCGGCGTTCGCGTACGCCCGGTTGACGATGCCCGTACTCGGCAAGCGGGTGAGGGGGCCGCGCAGCCCATGCTTGCGGGCCAGGGTGTCGAGTTCGGCAGGCGTCAGGTCGGGCAGATTGGACACACCCCAGTCTCCCCCGCGCCGCTCTTTCCGACATGGGCCGGATGGCGGGTACACTCGCCCCCATGCAGGCACTCGTGGAGGCGATCCGGGAACAGGGCGAGGTGCTGCCCGGCGGCATCCTGAAGGTGGACGGTTTAATCAACCACCAGCTTCTGCCCGCACTGACCCGGGAGATGGGGGAACGCTTCGCGGCGGGGTTCGCCTCCCTCATGCCGAACAAGATCGTGACCATCGAGGTGAGCGGCATCGCCCCCGCGCTGGCGACCGCGCTCGTGCTGGACGTGCCGCTGGTGTACGCGCGCAAGAAGAAGCCGATCACCATGCACGAGGTGGCCTACACCGCGCAGTCGGTCAGCCGCACCAAGGGCGGCGTGGTGGACCTCTTCGTGAGCAGCGAGTATCTGGGCTCACAGGACCGGGTCATCGTGATCGACGACTTCCTGGCCTCGGGGGGCACGCTGAGGGCACTGGCGGCGATCATCCGGCAGAGCGGGGCCCAGCTCCTGGGTCTGGGCTGCGTGATCGAGAAGAGCTTCGAGGAGGGCCGCGCGAAACTTGCCGACCTGGGCGTGCCCATCCTCACGCTGGCGAACATCGTCCGCATGAGCGAGGAGGAGGGCGTGGTGGTGGAGACAGGCCACCGCGGGCCGGTTCAGGTTCCGCCTCTACCGTGAGGGAATCTCAACCTGACGCTCAGGTACATGGCAGGGCGCCTGCCTAGGCTGGGGCTGGAAGGACGTGACCCAACGTGACCCAGCCTGATCCCCGTTCCGCCCTGATCCCGGACCAGAGTGCGCGCGTCAATGTGGCGACCTACGCTACGTATCCCGAGGCGCAGCGTGCCGTCGACTACCTGAGTGACCAGCACTTCCCGGTCGAGCGAATGGCGATTGTCGGCGAGGGGCTGAGGACCATCGAGCAGGTCACCGGCCGCCTGGACTGGGGCCGGGCCGCGAGCATCGGCTTCGGGCAGGGACTGTTCATCGGCCTATTCATCGGGCTGCTGTTCGGACTGCTGGGCCTGGGCGGCGGCAACCTGCTGTACGCCGTCGCCTACGGCATGGTGATGGGCGCGGTTACCGGGCTGGTCTGGGGCCTGGTCGGCTACGCCATGACGGGCGGGCGGCGGGATTTTACCTCGGTGGGCGGGATGCGCGCCGAGCGTTACGTGATCCTGGCCGACGCCGACGTGGCCGAGCAGGCGCGGACGCTGCTGGGGGGAATGCCGCCGCGCTGAGGCGTGGCCCGGCCGCCCCGCGCCACCCGTTCACGGCCCCGAAATGTCACGCCACACCCACGAGCGATTGGTGGGGTTGATCTGTGTGTCGTAGCCACCCGCCACCAGCACTCCCCCGGGGAAAGCGGTGGTGGTCATGAACTGCTCGGCCCCGGGAAGCGTGGCCGATACGGGGGAAAATGCGTCCGTCTGCTCGTCGTAGATCTCGGCCCGGCCGCCCCCTGCGACAAAGATGCGCCCGTCCGCAAGTGCGGTCACGCCGTCTGTGAACTTGTAGCGCCCAGTCCCCATCGGGGCAGACGCCCGGCTGCGTCCCGCGGCCGGGTCGTAGACCTCAGCCGAGTGCAGCACCTCGTCGCGGTCGTAGCCCGCCGTGCCGCCTAGCAGCAGCACGCGGCCGGAAGGCAGGACCACACCCGCGAATTTGTTGCGTGGGGTGGTCATCGGACCAGCCACCGCGAAGGTGCCGGTGGCGGGCGTGAAGACCTCCACGCTGGCGTGCGCGCCGCTCCGGTCCGCGTGGCCCCCGGCGATCAGCACCCGGCCGTCGCGCAGAAGCACGGCCACATGGGCGGCCCGCGGCCGGGTCATGGTGCCCACGGCCCTAAAGGTGCCACGCGCGGGGTCATAGACTTCGGCCGTGTTCAGGGCCGTGCCCTCCCGCACCGTGCCCCCCGCCAACAGCACCCGGCCATCCGCGAGCAGGGTGGCAGTATGTCCACTACGCCGTTCATGCATCTCGCCCGTGGCCTCGAATCGGCCGGTGCGTGGGTCGTAGACCTCGGCGCTGTCCACCACCCGGCCCACCGTCCAGCCGCCCGCGATCAGGACCCGGCCGTCTTGCAGACGGGTGGCGGTGTGACTCACGCGGGGAGCCGTCATGCGCCCCGTGGGCCGCAGGCTCCCGCTGGCAGGATCGTACAGTTCGGCGCTGGCGCTGCGCTCGTCCAGTTCGCAGCTTGGCCGAGTGCAGCCGCCCACCAGCAGGACCTGACCCCCCGGCAACAGCGTGGCCGTGTGGGCAGCGCGCGGAGTGGACAGCGGCGGTCCCCCTCGCAGGAAGCCTTCCGGGGGCAACCCGATCCCCACGGCCAGGCCCAGGACCACCCTCCCCAGACGATTCAGGCCGAACATGCTCCAGTGTAACCGGAGGGGGCACGCCCCCCGCCCCGTTAGCATGGGCCGCATGACACAACCGGGGGCCGAACTTCAGGAACTCATCGCCGCGATGGAGCAGCGCCGCGCGAAGGTCGAGGCGGGCGGCGGGCGCGAGCGCCAGCAAAAGCAGCGCGAGGGCGGCAAACTCACGGCCCGTGAGCGCATCGAGCGGCTGCTCGACCCCGGCAGCTTCATGGAACTCTCGACCTTCGTGGAGCATGGCGCCAACCGCCTGATGGTCGGCGTGGAGGCCCCCGGCGAGGGCGTGGTAACGGGGCGGGGCACGATTGGGGGGCGGCAGGTCTTCGTCTTCAGCCAGGATTTCACGGTGCTGGGCGGATCCCTGGGCAAGATGAACGCCGCCAAGGTCACCAAGGTGATGGACCTCGCGGCCAAGACGGGCTGCCCGGTGATCGGCCTGAACGACTCGGCGGGGGCGCGCATTCAGGAGGGGGTGGATTCCTTAAGCGGCTACGGCGAGATCTTCTACCGCAACGCGATCTACTCGGGCGCGGTGCCGCAGATCAGCGCGATCCTGGGGCCGTGCGCGGGGGGCGCGGTGTACTCCCCCGCCCTGACCGACTTCATCCTGATGAGCCGGGGAAGCTCGTACATGTTCATCACCGGGCCGGAAGTCATCAAGTCCGTCACGCGCGAGGATGTGACCTTTGATCAGCTCGGCGGCGCGGATGTCCATACCCGCAAGTCCGGCGTGGCCCACCTGGAATACGACGGCGACGAGGCGGTGCTCGACGGCATCCGCGAGTTGCTGAGCTATCTGCCGCAGAACGCCCACGAGCAGCCGCCCGTGCAGGAATGCTTCGATCCGGTGGACCGGCCGAACGACCGACTCCTCGACATCGTCACGCCCGACCAGCGCAAGCCCTACGCGATGCACGACGTGATTCACGAGCTGGTGGACGACGGCACCTTCCTGGAAATCCAGCCTGGCTGGGCGAGGAACATCCTCTGCGGCTTCGTGCGGCTGAACGGCTTCCCGGTCGGGATCGTGGCGAACAATCCCAAGGTGATGGCGGGGACACTGAACATTGACGCCTCCGACAAGGCCGCGCGCTTTATCCGCACCTGCGACTGCTACAACATCCCGATCCTGACACTGGTGGACGTGACGGGCTTCCTGCCGGGGGTGACGCAGGAGCACGCCGGGATCATCCGCCACGGGGCGAAGATGCTCTACGCCTACGCCGAGGCGACCGTCCCCAAGATCACGCTGATCACGCGCAAGAGCTACGGCGGGGCGTACCTCGCCATGAACAGCCGCGACATGGGCGCCGACGTGGTGTACGCCTGGCCCACCGCCGCCGTCGCCGTCATGGGCGCCGAGGGGGCCGCCAACATCGTCTACCGGCGCGAGATTCAGAACTCGGAGAACCCCGAAGCCACCCGTGCCGAGAAGATCGCGCAGTACAAGGAAACCTTCGACAACCCCTATGTGGCCGCCGCCAAGGGCTACATCGACGACGTGATCCCCATCGAGGACACCCGCCGCCGCCTGATCCAGACCTTCGCCATGCTGCGGGACAAGGTGGAGCAGAGGCCATACAAGAAGCACGGGAATATGCCGCTGTAGGCGGTCAGTCGCGCGTCTCGCCTCCACCAAACGGAGGTGGCGCGGCAGGTTGGGAAAACCCCTTCCTGCCGCGCCACCTCCCGTTTTCCCTCAACGCGCCCCGAAGTCCTGCACCCAGTAGTGCCCGTAGGAGCCGCCCCGCGCGTACCCGACCCCCAGCTCCTGAAAGCTCGGGCTCATGATGTTGCGGCAGTGCCCCTCGCTTGCCAGCCACGCGGCGACGACTTCCTCGGGCGAGGTCTGCCCGGCGGCGATGTTCTCCCCGACCGTGCGCCAGGTGTAACCCGCCGCCGTGATGCGCTGGACGAAGGTGCGTCCGTCCTGGCTGGTGTGGTTGAAGTAGTTCCGCGCCGCCATATCCGCCGCATGCCTCTGCGCGGCCTGCTCCAGCCGCGCATCGGACATGAGGGGCGTGGTGGCGGCAAACCGGTCGGCGCCGCACGTCCGGGCCTGGGCGCGGGCCTGGTTGGTGAGGTTAAGCACCTGTTGCTCGAAGGTGCCGCCGAGCGAGGAGGGGGTGGGGCTGGACGTGATGCTCGGGGAGGGGCTGGGTGCGGAGCCGCAGGCTGTCAGGGCCAGCAGACCCCCGACCAGGGCAAGCATCTCGTAGGAGCGCATGACCCAGTAGACCGGACGGCCCCCAAAAGGCCTATGAAATTCCCGTCGTTCCTGAGCTCTCCCCTCGGGTCAGTCCAGCCGCCAGTAGGTCACTGTCACCTCGTCCACGACCTCCAGGGGGCTGGTGTCGGGCAGGCTGGCCCTCAGCGCGCCCCCGAGCGCGTGGGCCGCGTTCAACAGGGGTGCGTCGGCGGTGGGGTCGAGGGTGCCCCACAGGTGCGCCCCTCCCCCACCGTTCGGCGTGGCTCGCCAGAGTAACGCCCCGACCGCCTCGCCCCCGGCGTAGGCCGTGAGCAGCGTGACGTCCCGGTCCCCCTCCAGCCGGGGGGCGAGGTGCCGGGCGAGCGTCCCCGCCCACTCCGGCGTGCCGTGCGCCTCGGTGAGGACGGCGGCCCAGGCAGGCAGCGCGAGGCGCGAGACCTGCTCGACGACAATCACGCTCGCGTCCGGGTACGGGTGATAGGAGCCGACCCGCACGACGCCGACCTCCTCGCCGGGCAAGGGCACGGTAGCGGCCACCAGGGCGGGCATCTCCTGCGCGTGGTGCCAGGCGGCCACCAGCGGCAGGCGGCCCGGGTCGGCGTCAGGCAGGAAGGTCGCATTCAGGGCGAGCACGTTCACGCCAGGCGTGTGCAGCGTGACCGCGCCCCGAAAGTCGCGCCGGATGGTCGAGAGCGGCTCGAAGTACGCGACGAGTTCGGACAGGACCGGGGGCAGACTCATGCGGGGAGCCTAGCGGAGCAGGCACAAGAAAACGCCGCCTCACGGAGGGAAGCGGCGTGTGGTGGTGACCCCAACGGGACTTGAACCCGTGTCTGCGCCTTGAGAGGGCGCTGTCCTGACCGCTAGACGATGGGGCCGTCCGGGGGTTGCTTCCGTCCGGAGGACGGTGTCAGGCGCGAGGAAGGATTTTAGGGGAGCATGGCAGGAAAAGTCAAGCGCTGAACTCCGGCTCTGCTCCCAATCGAGTCCAATGTGACCCTCTCCCACGAGGGGAGAGGGCCTGGCGCAGCCAGGGGTGAGGGGGCGCTCAATCGGCGACCTCGACCCATCCGGGTATCTTCCAGAGGGTGTTCCGAGTGGGGATCAAAGCCCACGCCGACCTACTCCAGATCGTCGTAGTGGTGCAGCAGCGCCGCTTCCGGGTCCCCACCCGCGTGGTGGTGCCGGGCGACGAGTCGGGCGACCCGGGGCCTTGCCCCCGCTCGTGCCAGCAGCTCCGCGCCCAGTTCGGGGTGGTAGGCCCGCACCGCCAGCGGTCCGAACGGCAGGAGCCGGGCTATGCGGTTGGGCACCAGGCCGACGAGGACGCGCTCGGTCACCCGGTACGGGCGGATGCTCTTGCCGCAGTCGTGCAGCAGGGCGGCGGCCACCACCTCGGGCGCGGCGTCCGGGTGGTCGCGCAGCAGGTGGCGGGTCACCCGGCAGGCGTGCTCGCGGTCGCGGGCGTCCATCCCGAGATACACGCGGGCCTCCCGGGGCGTGAGCTGCGCCGCGGCCCAGGTGTCGTCAGGGTGGGCGTAATGAGCACTCAGGCTGCGCGCGAGCCGCCGCACCTTGCCCAGATAGCCGCGCGCCTTGCGGGACACCCGGGCAGAGAGGGGCAGAGAGCGCATGCAGCAAGCATAAGGGAAGGGGCACGCTCCTCCCCTTCCCGCCAGTACGGACAGCTCAGTCGGCCGCCGTCTCGGTTTCCAGCTCTAACGCCGCCAGGGCGCGCTCGGCACTCATCGCGGCACGGGTGCCCGCCCCCACGCTGGTGGCGAGCTGGCGGTACACGTAATCCGACACGTCGCCCGCCGCGAACAGCAGGGGCACACTGGTGTAGATCTCGTCGGTCACCTCCACGTACCCGTCGTCGCGCAGCCGCACCGTGCCCTGAACGAAGTCGGTGTTCGGCACATGCCCGATGAAGATGAACACCCCGTCGGTCGGCATGTCGGTGACCTCACCCGTCTTCAGGTTCTTCAGCCGCACGCCCGTCACGTGGTCCTCGCCCTGAATCTCCTCGACCACCGTGTCCCAGACGAATTTCATCTTGGGGTTGGCGAAGGCCCGCGCCTGGGCGACCTTGTTGGCACGCAGGCTGTCCCGGCGGTGGATCAGGGTCACCTCCTCGGCGAACTTGGTCAGGAAGAGGCCCTCCTCGACCGCCGCGTCGCCGCCGCCGATCACAATGACCTTCTTGCCGCGGTAGAAGAAGCCGTCGCAGGTCGCGCAGGTCGAGACCCCCTTGCCCCAGAAATGCTCCTCGCCGGGGACGTTCAGGCGGCGGGGATTGGCCCCGGTCGCCAGAATGATGCTCTTCGCGCGGTAGGTGCCGCTGTAACCGCGCACGGTGAACACATAGGGATGGCTGGTCGGCGTGGACTCGATGGCCTCCACCTCGTCCATCTCGATGCGGGCGCCGAACTTCTCGGCCTGCTGCACCATGCGCTGCGAGAGTTCCATGCCGCTGATGGGCTCGGGAAAGCCGGGGTAATTCTCGACCTCCTCGGTCTGGGCAATCTGGCCGCCGGGCAGGCCCTTTTCCAGCACCAGGGTGCTGAGGCTGCCTCGGCCCGCGTAGATGGCGGCGGTCAGGCCAGCGGGACCGCCACCGATGATCACCACGTCGTAGTTCTGCACGGGGGCACTCGTCATGGGAAAAGCGTACCACCATGCACATTTCAGGACCGTCAGCCAGGCACACTTTACTTTTTAAAGCAAGAGAGGTTATCGGTCCGCGAACCGCTCGGCGTTTTGCCCGGCGAGGAAAATCGCCTGGTAGGTCGCGTTCATGGTGTCGAGAATGCGGCCGCTGTACTCGAAGGCCCACTCGCCCGCCCGGTTCTGCCACCACACACCCAACAGGGCGGCGTGGTCACCGAGGTTCAGGGGAATGGAAATACTCTCGAAGCTGGGTGCCCCGGCCTCAAGCACCATGCCGTCCAGAAAGTCCAGGGACCGCGGCTGGCTGTGGATCATCACGGCGTAGAGGTGGCCGACCTGCTCGCCCTGACGGCGACTCAACTCGGCCAGGTCCACCCGGAACTCCCTCTTTTCGGAGAAGACGTCGGGCGAGCCCGGAAAGTGGGTGACCTCAAACTCGCTGCGGTTCGGGAAGTCGATGATGCCGTTCGGCGAGACGTGAACCACCTGAAGCTCGGCGTGGACCACCGGAAGGGCACCGGAGCGGACGGTCAGGCAAAGCGTAGGACGTTCATTCAAGGGCAAACCTCCATCGGAACGGCTTGGGGCCTTTCTCCAGGGATCACCGGAGCCGCAGCCTCTGCCAGAATCGAGCACTTCGCCCGTATGGGCCTTGCCCTTCCGTTGAGACCCTCTGGAAGCGAGCTTAAATCCTTGCGGCCCGGCTCGGCCGCATTCCGCAACCCCAGACTTGACCCCCAACATGAAAAACCCCCGCACACGGCGGGGATTCTCATTTGGCTGGGGCACAAGGACTCGAACCTTGATTAACGGTGCCAGAAACCGTCGTCCTGCCATTAGACGATGCCCCAACGCGGGACTCTGGCCGCTCAAGCACAAGCTGAGCGTGAGGGAGTATAGCCGCCGCCCCCGGCCCCGTCAACTGCCGCCCCTGCGGGCCGAATGCACTTTTCCCGGCGCACAGTCCGTATAAAAGCGAATAGACCGCGTTCAAACCTTGCTTGCCCCCCCCATCAGGCGGTGCTACACTGAGGCGTTGCCGCGCATAGCGCAGGTTACGTGGTACCCGCGCGGGAAGTGCGGGTGCCCAGGAGGACAGGAGTTCATGGAAGACCAGACCCAGACCCCCGCCGCTGAGGGCGGGACCATTCAGCCCGTGCCGGGCACCGAGCAGCAGAGCTCCCAGCAGGCCCAGACGGCCCCCGCCCAGGCGAGCGCCCCCGCCAGCAGCACGGACGACCGTGACTACCCCGCCATGACCATGGAGGACGTCCTCGCCAGCGAGGCAACCGAGCACCAGTCGGTCAGCCGGGGCGACATCGTGGACGGCACCGTGGTGTTTATCGGCAACGAGGGCATCGCGGTGGACATCGGCGCCAAGGTGGAGGGCACCATTCCCCTCAACCAGATCACCGAGGAGCCGGTCACGCTGGAGCAGGCCCAGGGGATGTACAAGCCCGGCGACAAGATCGAGGCGTACGTCGTGCGGGTGGACCTCGCCAACAACCAGATCGTTCTCTCCAAGAAGCGCGCGGACCAGGACAAGGGCTGGCGGGTGCTGGAGCGCATGCAGGAGAACGACGAGGCCTTTGAGGTCGAGGTGCTCGAAAAGGTGCGCGGCGGGCTCGTGGCGCAGGTCGAGGGCATTCGGGCGTTCCTCCCCGCCTCCCAGGTGGACACCCGGCGCGTGAACGACCTGGACCCCTACGTGGGCAAGCCGCTGATGGTCAAGCTGATCGAGCTTAACCGCAAGCGCAACCGGGTCATCATCAGCCACCGCGCGATCATGGAGGCCCAGAAGGCCCAGGCGCGCGAGCAGACCATCGGCAAGCTGGTGCCCGGCGCTACCTTCGAGGGCGAGGTCGTCGAGATCACGGACTTCGGCGTCTTCGTGAACCTGGGCGGCATTGACGGTCTGGTTCACCGCAGCGAGCTGACCTATGGCCGCTTCAACCACCCCCGCGACGTGGTGAAGGTGGGCGACAAGGTCCAGGTCCAGGTCATCGACGTGGACGAGGGCCGCGAGCGCATCAACCTCTCCATGAAGTCGCTCACCCAGGACCCCTGGCAGGGCGCGGTCGAGAAGTACCACATCGGCCAGCGGGTGCGCGGCAAGGTCACCAACCTGACCAACTTCGGCGCGTTCGTCGAGCTGGAGCCCGGCCTGGAAGGGCTGGTCCACGTCAGCGAGATGAGCTGGACCAAGCGCGTGCGTCACCCCAACGAGGTGCTGAAGGAGGGCGACGAGGTCGAGGCCGTCATCCTGCGGATCGACCCCCGGGAGCGGCGCATCTCCCTGGGTATTCGCCAGACCACGGACGATCCCTGGAGCGCGCTGCCCGACCGCTACCCGCCCGGCACGCCCGTCAAGGGCAAGATCACCGGCATGACCGACTTCGGCGTCTTCATGGAGATTGAGGAGGGCATCGAGGGCCTGATCCACATCAGCGAACTCGACACGCAGCGCGTGAACAACCCCGCCGACCTCTTCAAGAAGGGCGACGAGATCGAGGCCGTGATCCTGAACATCGACCCCGTGGAGCAGCGCGCGAGCCTGTCGCGTCGCCGCGCCCTGGGCGGCGGTGGTCCGGTGCGCGACTACGTCAGTCAGGGTGGCGGCACCCGCAGCGACCGCTATAGCGGTGGCGGCGGTCAGAGCGGTGGCAACCGTGGCGGCGGTGGTGGTCGCGGCGGTCGCGGCGGCGGTGCCGACTACAACTACAACGCCAAGGACGCTTCTCAGGGCGGCAAGATCAGCACGAAGCTGGGCGACGTGTACGCCGACCTCTTCGCGCAGTTCGGCCTGGGCGGCGACAAGAAGGACAACGCGCAGGGCGAGAGCACCGAGAACAAGGACAAGCAGGGCGAGTAAGGACCTGCTGTAAGCAGAGGCCCCCGGGGAAACCTGGGGGCCTTTCTTTTTAGAGTAGATACAGGCTCAGGGTAGCGGCCAGCGGATTGTGCCCAGTTCGTCCGTGCGCCAGACCTTCGCCTCAGCCTCCGCAATCCGGGCCAGCACATCCGGGTGCGGGTGCCCGTAGGTGTTGCGGCCCACGCTGATCAGCACGTCGTGGGGCGTGGTTTCGCGCAGGACGGCCCCTCCAGTGCTGTGACGGCTACCGTGGTGCGCCGCTTTGAGCAGGTCGAGGTCGCCCACACCGATCAACGCCTCGGCAGGGTCGGGCAGGTCGCCGAGCAGGGCGGTGCGGAAGCCGCGCGACTCCACCGTCATTGCCACGCTGTTGTCGTTGTCCTCGGTGGACCAGACCTTGCCCGTCGGCCACAGGACGGTCAGGGTCACGCCGTCCACGCCAAGGCGGTCGCCACGCCGGACCTCCCGCACGGGGACATGGCGCTCCCCGGCGGCGGCGAAGACGGCCGCCAGCACCGGGTCGTCCGTCTTGCGCTGCCCGATCCACAGTTCCCCGACTGGAAAAGCGCGCAGGACGGCTGAAAGTCCCTCTATGTGGTCCGTATCCGCGTGGGTCGCAACCACCACATCCAGCGAGCGTACGCCCAGGGCACGCAGGGCCGGGACTACCGTTCGGGCGCCCACATCGAAGTCCGAACCGACGGAGCCTCCCCCATCCACCAGCACATTCAGCCCCCGTGCCCGGATCAACGTGCTATCGCCCTGCCCCACATCGATGAATACCAGCTCGCGGGGAGGGTGGATTAACCCGGGCAGCAGGGTCAGGGCGGCGCAGGCGAGGAGCGTTCCCAGGGCGAACGGCGCCCGCACGCGGCCCCGCAGCCACAGCACCCCGGCGAGAGCAGCGACCGCGTAGGCAACGAAGCCCGCCGGGCGTACGCTGCCCCAGCTCAGGACGGGCGCGTGCCCAAATACCTCCACCACCCAGAGCAGGACGGAGGCCAGCAGCCCGGTCAGCCAGTTCATGGCAATGGCGAGCGGTCCCAGCAATCCCGCCAGGAAGCCCAGCGGCACGAGGGCGGCCATCAGCCCCTCTGCGAGCAGGTTGGCGGGCAGGCCGACGAGTGGAAGCTGCCCGAAGGCCCCGGCGATGACGGGCAACGTGGCGAGTTCCGCCAGAACGGTCGCCACCAGCGCGAGCCGCAGCCACATGGGCCAGCGCCCAGGCAGGCGCTCCGCAAGGCGTCCCGAAAGTGTCAGCCCCAGCACCGCCAGGAACGAGAGCTGAAAGCCCACGTCAAGCAGCCACAGCGGAAAGGGCAGCAGGCAGAGGACGGCGGCGAGCGCGATTACCGCGAGGGGGTCGGGTCGGCCGCGGCCCAGCGCGTAGCCCATCAGGACCGCCGCGCCCATCAGACACGCCCGGAAGATGCTGGGCGAGAGCCCCACCAGGAGCAGGTAAGGTCCCAGGAACGCCGCCGCCAGCACGTACCGCCACACCAGCGGCACCCGGAAGCGGACCAGCAGCCACAACACGGCGCCGGTCAGCAGCGCCACGTTCTGCCCGCTGAGCGCCATCAGGTGCGAGAGCCCCGAGCGGGCGAAGGCGTCACGGACGGCGTACCCGTCCTCAAAGCTCTCCTGGCCGATGTCGTTGCGGTCGCCGAGTTCGATGGCCTGCATCAGGGCGGCCTGACGCTGACCCAACCCCACGGTGAGGCCACGGCGAAACCAGCCGCGAACGCCACCCTGGGGCTTGCTCCCCCGAACCCGCGCAGCGACGAGCACGGTCGTTGGGGTCGGCACGAAGAGGCCGCCCTGACCGCGAAGCCACGCCGCCTGATCGAACCCGCCGGGCACGCGCCGTTCCTGCGGACGCACCAGTCGACCACTCAGCACCACCTGGCCGGGCGGAACATGCGGTTTCGGGGACACCGCTACCCGGGCGGGTGGGTCCGAGAGCCGCAGGAACTGCCCGTCCCACTCCCCCGTCAGCGTGACCTGGGCGCCGACCCAGGGGGCCATCCGGTCAGGCTGCGCCGCATTCAGATGCTGGGCGCCGAAACCTAGGCCCGTCCCGACAAGCGCCAGCAGGGCCAGGACCGGGCGACCATCCAGGACCGCGAGGAGTGCCCCAGCCAGCACCACCAGGCCTCCCCACCACACCCCCAGCCCGAGCAGAATGCCGCCCATCACGCCTAGGGCGAGCGGGACGGGCCAGGCGAGGCGCCCGGAGGCGGCGCGGGTGGGGCTGACGGCGGCGGGGCGAGGGTCAACGGCGTGCCGCCCGACCATCAGAAGGTCACCAGCGGGCGCAGGGCCGCGAGGGTGGAGGGGCCGATGCCCTTCACCCGGTCGAGGTCCGCGAGGCTGCGGTAGGGCCTTCCCTGCACGATGCGGGCGGCAAGCGCGGGGCCGACCTTGGGCAGGGCCTCCAGTTGTTCCGGAGTGGCGGAATTGAGGTTGACCCGGCCCGAGATCAGCGGCTGAACGCTCGCGGTGGTGGGGTATTCGGGGGCGGCCTCCCCGGACTGCGCTGGAGGCGGCAGAGCGACATGAGTAACTGTCGGCGCCCGGGCGGCCGGATGCAGCACCGGGCCGAGGGCCAGCCCCGCCACGACGAGCAGGCCGACCACGAGCACCAACGTCCAGAGACGTTCGGCGAAAAACACGCGGGCAGTGTACGGTGGGCCGGGACGGGCCGAAGCCGCACATTCGTCACTGCCCGTACCTGCGCGTATGCTCTCCCGGTGACTGCCGCCGCCGCCCGGACCGCCCGCCTGACGCCCGCCGTCCTGCTCTCGCTCGCCCTGGTGTACGTCGTGTGGGGCAGCACCTACTTCGGGATCAAGGTGGCGATTGGCAGCCTGCCGCCGCTGGGGATGCTCGCCGTGCGCTTCCTGCTCGCCGGGACGCTGCTGTACGCCTTCCTGCGCTGGCGCGGCGCTCCGGCCCCCACCGCGCGGGAGTGGCGGTCGAGTGCCGCTGTGGGCCTGCTGCTGCTGGGCGGCGGCACGGGGCTGGTCACGCTGGCGGAGCGCGACGCGAGCAGTTCGGTCGCGGCGATGGTGCTCGCGGTCTCTCCCCTCTTCGCGGCGCTGTTCGCCCGGCTGTGGGGCGAGCGGACGGGCGGGCGCGAGTGGCTGGGGATCGGAGTGGGCCTCGTCGGGATCGCGCTGCTGAACATCGGGGAACTGCACGCCACGCCGCTGGCCGCCCTCCTGCTCATCCTGGCACCGCTGTGCTGGACGTTCGGCAGCCAGTGGTCGCGCCACCTGCCCCTGCCGGGCGGCTTGATGGGCAGCGCGGCCGAGATGTTGGCGGGCGGACTAATCCTGCTGCTCCTCAGCCTGGGCCTGGGGGAACACTGGTCCACCCCGACTGCCGCCAGCCTGTGGGCTCTGGCGTACCTGGTGCTCTTCGGCAGCCTGGTCGCCTACAGCGCGTATATGTATCTCGTGGCGCACACCCGCCCCGCGCTGGCGACGAGTTACGCCTACGTGAACCCGGTGGTCGCGATGCTACTGGGCGTGGGGCTGGGGGGCGAGCACCTGACCGGGCTGGGCTGGGCCGCCCTCGGGGTGATCCTGACCGGGGTGGTGCTGGTCGCGTGGCCGCGCCGCGAAGCGGCATCTGGGGCGCAGGCCAGCGCGTGAACGACGCCGTCCTGAGCGAGCAGCCTCCCCTGGACCCGGTGAACCTGATCGTTCGCCGCCGCATCCGCCCCGGCCGGGAAGCCGAGTTCGAGGCCCTGCTGGCCGAGGCCATCGCCCGGCTCTCAGGTCTGCCCGGTCACCGGGGAACGGGCGTGATCCGGCCCGCGCCCGGCGAACGCGAATACACCCTGCTGGCCCGCTTCGACACGGTCACGAGCGCGGCGAACTGGGAACTCTCCCCCGAACGTGCCGAGTGGCTCTCCCGCGTCGAGCCCCTGGTCGACGGCCGGGTCAGTTTCGAGAAGCAGCCCGGCCTGGAATTCTGGTTCACGCCGCCCGCCAGTCCCACCCTGCGTCAACCCCCGCGCTGGAAGATGGCGCTGTTGACCCTGGCGGCGCTGTACCCCGTCAGCCTGACCTCGGGGCTCCTCCTCGGTCCCGTCCTGGGGCACTGGCCCCTGCCGCTGCGGGCGCTGGCCCAGGCCATGCTGATCGTGCCGCTGATGACCTACCTGGTGATGCCCCTGGCGACCCGCCTTGCAGCGGCCTGGCTTAAGCCGTAACCCCGGCTTCCCTCACTCCTGGCTCGTGATGAACGGCAGGTTGCGGTCGAACTGCGAGCGGTCGAGGCCGTAGCCGTACACGAAGGCGTCGGGGATGGTGAAGCCCAGGTACTCAACGGGCACCTCCACCCGGCGGCGGCTGGGCTTGCTCAGGAGCGCGGCGACCTTGAGGCTGGCGGGGCCGCGCCCCTGGAGGTAGTGCAGCAGGTAATTCATGGTGATGCCGGTGTCCACGATGTCCTCGACGAGGATCACGTGGCGCCCGCTGATGGGAAACTGCAGGTCCTTGACGAGCTTGACCTCGCCGCTCGTCTGCTTGGCGTCGCCGTAGGAACTGGCCTGGAGAAAGTCGATGGTGCAGGGAATGCCGAGGGCCCGCACGAGGTCCGCGTGAAAGAGAAAGGCGCCGTTCAGCACACAGATCAGGTGCGGCTCCCTGCCCGCGTAGTCGGCCCGAATCTTCTGTCCGAGTTCCTGAATGCGGGCCTGAAGCTGGTCCTGCGTGATCTGCACGGGGCCGTTGCCGGGGGCGAGGCTCATATCGGCCCAGGCTAACACGGCCCCCGCCCGCCTATACTCCGGCTCATGAAGGGTGAGGCCGTTACCCACTTCGACCACGTGCCCGGCGTGCTGGGCCGCATCGTGCGCGAGCGCGCTCAGGACTACGCGGGGGCGGACCCGGACCCCGGTGCCCCCCGCCCCCGCAAAGGCAGGTTCCGCTCCGCCCTGTCCAGCCCCGGCCTCGCCCTGATCGCCGAGGTCAAGCGCGCCAGCCCGAGTGAGGGTGCCATAGCCCCCCTCGACCCGGCACAGGCCGCGCGGGCCTACGAGATGGGCGGCGCGGCGGCCATCAGCGTCCTCACCGAGCCGCGGCACTTCGACGGCAACCCGGAGGCGCTGCACGCGGTCGTCGCGGCGGTGGGGCGGCCCGTCCTCCGCAAGGACTTCGTGGTCCACCCGGCGATGCTGCGCGAGGCGGCCGACTGGGGGGCTTCCGCCGCGCTGCTGATGGTCAGCGTGCTGGGCGAGGCGGTCGGCGAGTACCTGAAGACGGCGCATCACCTCGGTCTCGACGCGCTGGTAGAGGTCCATAACGAACAGGAACTCGACCTCGCGCTCGCGGCGGGCGCAGAAATTATCGGGGTGAACAACCGCGACCTCACGACGCTCGCCATTGACCTGGGGGTCAGTCCCCAGCTCATTCAGCGGGCACGGGAGGGGGGCTTTTCGGGCGTTCTCGTCGCCGAGAGTGGTTACCGGACCGCCGCCGACCTCGCCAGCGTGCGGGACCTCGCCGACGCCGTGCTGGTGGGGAGCAGCCTCGCCGGAAGTGGGGACCTGGCGCGCGCCGCCCGCGAATTGATGGCCTCTTGAGGGGCACCCTTACCTTTGTGGGCACGGCGGACAGCAAGGGGGTGCCGCGCTTCTGGTGCGCCTGCCCGATCTGCACGGAAGCCCGCACCGGGGGCTTGAACCGCCGAACCCGCAGCGCCGCCCTCATCCGGGGGAACGGCGAGACGCTGCTCCTCGACTGCGGGCCCGACCTGCATGCCCAGCTCGCCCGATTGCCAGGGCCGCTCGTGCCGGACGCCGTGCTGATCTCGCACGCGCACAACGACCACCTGCTGGGCCTGGGCGACCTGCTCGACTACGCGGTCTACGCGAGCGGCGACATGGGCATGAACGGTGCCCCCGCCGGGTCGCTCGTCCCCATCCCCATCTCCACGCCCGCCGAGGTGCTTCCGCAACTTCAGGACCGCTTCGCCTACGCCTTCCGACGATCCGCCCCTGTCCAGCCTCTTCCTGAGGAGGGGCTGGAGGTCGCGGGGCTGCGCGTCCGGGCCTTCCGGGTGCCCCACGGGGCGAACGGGCACAGCCACGCTTTCCACCTCGGCCAGCCCGGCTGGCGCGCGGCCTACGTGACGGACGCCATCGACATCCCCGGGGAGGTGGTGGGCGAGTGGCTGACGGACCTCGACCTGCTGATCCTCGGCACCTCCTTCGCGGACGAGTCGGCCTCTCCGCGTGCGGGGCGAAGCGTGTACGACGTGCGCGAGGCGCTGGAGCTGCCCTGGGCGCGAGCGGCTCGCCGCGTGTACCTCACCCACCTCTCGCACGGGGTGGACGTGCGCGGCCTGACGCTGCCGGAAGGATGGGCCTTCGCGTGGGACGGATTGGAGATCACGCTGTAACGAACTTCCCGCGTTACACTGCGCGCGATGCTTCCCGCCCTGTACCTGCTCCTGACACTCGCCTTTGCCGGGGTGCTGCTGCTCCTGCTGTGGCGACCTGGGGAGGCACGGGGCATGGTCGTGTGGGGACTGGCGGCGCTGCTGCCGCTGCTGGCCGCAGTCGCCGGGGCGCTGGCGGGGCAGGCGCGGGCGGCGCGGGTTCTCGCAGGTTATGACGCGCAACCGGGGGTCGTGACCATCATGAATGGGGGCGCGAGCCGGACGCTGATCCTGGACCCCCGCGACGCCGCCTGTGTCGAGCGGGCCGTGCGCCTGCACACCCGCAGCGAACTCATCGCCGGGGGGGAGCGCGTCCCGCTCGTGGGGGACACACGCGTGACCGGTGACCTGCCCCCACAGGCTGTCGTGGAGGCACTGGGGATTCGCGGCGCGTTGAACTGCCCCAACCTCCGTGCGCTGAAGGCAGAGGGGTCCTGAGCGCTCACAGGTGAGGGGCGGCGGGAAGGGCAGGTTGACGCCTGCCACCCCCCACCCGGCCTCCCCTACAAGGAGGGAGGAGTAACCGTGCCAGGGCTTTTGCTCTTCAAAACCGTCTCTTGCGGACGGCCCATTCCCGCATGCGGCTCACTCTCGCACGGCCTTCACCCCGCCTTGCTCGCGCAGCGAGATGGTGGACACGCGGCTTGGGAGTCAGCAAGATCAAACATTGCGGGTAGAGAAGGGCGGCCACGGGCGCGATGGGCCGAGCCCTTGCCCAGTGCAGCGCCACTCCCCCTGCCCCTTATGGGGGTAGGGGCTGGGGCAAATCGCAGCAAGATGCCCGGCCCCCCTCCCCAACCCCACTGGACGCTAGGGTAAGCTCCAATGAGCCTCCTCGCCCAACTCTCCGGCACCCTGATCAACGTCGCCACCGTCCTCGTCGGCACCGTGCTGGGCCTGACCCTGGGCGGACGCCTTCCCGAACGCACCCAGCGCACCCTGCTCCAGACCCTTTCCCTGGTGACGCTCTTTATCGGGCTGGATATGGCGGGGAACCTCAACCGGGTGACGGGCAGCCCCATTCCCGGGGTGATCCTCGCGCTGATCGCCCTCGCGCTGGGGGCGGTGATCGGCGAGGCGCTGGGGATCGAGGAGGGCCTCTCACGCCTGGGCGAGACGCTGAGGCGGCGTTTCCGGGGAGGGGGCCGCTTCACGGAGGGCTTCGTGGCGGCCAGCCTGCTCTTCTGCATCGGGCCGATGACGGTGGTGGGGGGCCTCCAGAACGGGCTGACCGGGGACTCGTCCACCTACGTCCTCAAGAGCACGCTGGACGGCATCGCCTCGCTCGCGCTGGCGGGGGCGTACGGGATCGGGGTGGGCTTCAGTGCTCTGATGGTGCTCGTGCTGCAGGGCGGAATCAGTCTGGCGGCGGGCGCCTTCGCCTCGGGCCTGCTGGGCGGGGCGGACCCCAGTGTGCTGAAGACCAATCCCTACATCCTGCTGGTAACGGGCACGGGCGGGCTGACCATCGTGGGCATCGCGTGGAACCTGATGCTGGGGGGCCTGGGCTGGGAGGACCGCCGGGTGCGCGTCGGCAGCCTGCTCCCCGCCCTGCTGCTGGCGCCGCTCGTGCTGGGGGTGGCAGGGAGGGTGTAGGAAGCCGGGGCCTGCTGCGCCCGCATTCTGGCCGTCCCCCTCCTCAGCTCCCCAAACCATCAGCTCGGAATCAGGCCCGGCTCACCCGGTTCCCAGGCTGCGCGCCAGCACTTGAAGAGGCGTTCATTAGTGTGCAGCACAACATTTTTTGAGGTCCACTGTCAGTGGTCCGTCAGGTTCGCCGTCTACCTTGGCGCTCATCACAAGGAGGCAGCAGATGCGAACCCATCCGAAGGGAAGGTTGACCGTGACGGCCCTGCTGGGGCTGAGTGTGGCCGCGATGACGGCGAGCGCGGGTCCGGCCAAGATCACCGCGCAGAGCATCATCGTGAATCCGGTCGAGACGAAACTGGGCGTGCAGGTCTGGGTGAACCGGGACCCCAGCGGGCGCGGCAACCCGGTTTACCGCAAGGGCGAGACCATCAGCGTGGGCCTGAAGACCAACCAGGACGCCTACGTGTACCTGTTCAACGTGAACGCCAATGGCGAGATCGACCTGTTCTTCCCCAACAATTACGAGGAGAGCAACTTCGTGCAGGCGGGCGTGACGCGGGTGTTTCCAGCGCGCGGGGCAAAGTACACGCTGACGGTGGGCGGCCCGAACGGGCAGGACAAGCTCCTCGCCCTCGCCAGCACGCGGGAGCTGAACATCGACGACATCGCCGAGTTCGCCGGAAGCCAGGGCTTCGCGGACGTGAAGGTGCAGGGGCAGGAGAACCTGGCCCGGGCGCTGAGCATCGTGGTGAACCCACTCCCCGCCGACGGCTGGGTGACGGACGTGGCGACTTTCCGGGTGGGCAACACCGGCAACAACCGGGGGGGCGCGACGGGCACGGTCACCATGACGCCCGGACAGCCCACTCCTGCACAGCCCAGCCAGCCCGCACCGCAGCAACCCGCCCCCGCCCAGCCCGTCACGCAGATTCAGCCGGGCGAGCGGCAGGACGGTGACTTCGATCAGGCGATGGTGCAGGCCTACGACCGCCTGAAGGGCGAGGAGTCGCTGGGCGAGGCGACGAGCTACGCGGCCCCCTGGGGCGACGGCCTGTGGCAGAAGTTCCGGGGGGTGGGCGCCTACGGCGACGCCGTGCTGCTCCACGCGAACGGCAGCAGCCGCGCCTACGCGGTCCACGGGATGCTGCTGGAACGTTACCTCGCGCTGGCGCGCGCGGAGAACGGCGCCACCCGGCCCCCCTCACGCCTGGGCTGGGCAGCGGGTGACGAGAAGGTGATTCCCCGCAACTCCTACGGCACGAGCGGCCTGTACGGCTTCTTCCAGAACGGGGCGCTGTACGGCACCGAGAAGTACGGCACCTTCTGGCTGACCGGCAGTGTGCTCAAGACCTATCAGGGCCTGGGCGGCAGCGGCTCCTTCCTGGGCTTCCCCACCCGTGACCAGTACCTGCTGAATGGCGCCTGGGCCGCCGACTTCGAGGGCGGGAGCGTCCGCACCGTGAACGGCGCCGTCAAGGTGTACCGCAAGTAAGACTTCCCGCGCCGGGGGTGACTGGGTTCACCTCTCCCCCACCCCCGGCCTGTTTCCTCCCGCGCCCATCTTTCTCTCGTTTTCCCCGGGCCGGGTCATAATCGGCGCGCGAGGGGGTGGTGAGTCCCGCCCCCGAGCGCACAGCCCCGAATTCCTGAGTCAGCGAAGAGAAGCGTCCCCCGCCGGGAGTGGTGGGGGCGTTTCTCTTGCGGGCCGGTATGCTGGACCGGTGACAGCACTTCAGGGAAAGGTCGCCCTGGTCACCGGGGCCAGCCGGGGCGTCGGGCGCGGGGTGGCCCTCGGGCTGGGCGAGGCCGGGGCGACGGTGTACGTGACGGGGCGAACCCTGGGCGGGCGGCACCCGGACATGCCCTTCCTGGCGGGCAGCCTGGAGGAGACGGCGGCGGACGTGACGGCGCTGGGCGGTCAGGGGGTCGCCGTGCGGTGCGACCACCGGGACGACGCGCAGACCCGGGCGGTGATCGAGCGGATCGCGGCGGACCGTGGGCGGCTCGACGTGCTTGTGAACAACGTCTGGGGCGGCTACGAGGGCCTGCACCTCTGGGACGAGCGCGGGCAGAAGTGGGGCGCCCCCTTCTGGGAACAGCCCCTCTCGCTGTGGGACGGGATGTTCGGGGCGGGGGTGCGGGCGCACTACGTCACCACCGCTCTTGCCGCGCCGCTGCTGATCGGGGCACGTGGGCTCGTCGTCAACATCAGCTTCTTCGCTGGTCAGCGTCACCGGGGCCTAGAGAACGTCCCCTACTTCCTCGCCAAGAATGCGGACGACCGGATGGCGCAGGCGTTCGCCAACCACTTCCGCCCGCATGGGGTGAGCGCCGTCTCGCTCTACCCTGGTTTGGTTCGCACCGAGGGAGTCCTGCTCGCGCCGGAGGGAACGTTCGACTTCACGAACTCGGAGTCGCCGCAGTTCCTGGGGCGGGCCGTCGCGCACCTCGCCGCCGACCCGGAGGTGCTTTCCCGCTCGGGGCAGACGCTGGTCGCCGCGGAACTCGCACTGGAGTACGGCTTCACGGACATCGACGGCAAGCAACCCCCGTCCGCCCGCGCCTCCTTCGAGGGGGAGTGACGGGGCCGCCCCTCAGCTCAGCTTCGCCTTGAACTCCTCGTACCCGAAGGTCTTCACCCGCTCGTAGCTTCCGTCCAGATGCAGGATGCCGATGTCGGGGTGCTTCACGCCGTTGAAAAAGGTCGTCTTGACCATCGTGTAGTGGATCATGTCGTCGAAGACCACCCGGTCGCCGACGCGCAGTTCGTGGTCGAAGACGTACTCGCCCACCACATCGCCCGCCAGGCAGGTCGTCCCGCCGATGAGGTAGGGGTGGTCGCCAGGGGCATAGTCGTTCGCCTCGCGGTGGGTGGTCTCGCCCTCGCCGGGATCGCGGGCACCGAGGATGCGGGGGCGGTAGGGCATCTCCAGCACATCGGGCATATGGGCGCTGACGGACACGTCGAGGATTGCCACGTCCTTCACGTTGTGGACCACGTCGAGCACGCTGCTGACGAGCCAGCCCGTCTGCCAGCCGAAGGCGGAGCCGGGTTCGAGGATCACCTGAACGCCCCACTTTTGCCGGAAGGTGCGCACCACCCGGATCAGACGGTCGAGGTCGTACCCCGCCCGGGTCATCAGGTGCCCGCCGCCGAAGTTGACCCACTTCATCTGCGGCAGGAACTCGCCGAAGTTGCGCTCGATGACCTCCAGCGTGCGCTCCAGGGTGTCGGAGTCCTTTTCGCAGAGCGTGTGGAAGTGCAGGCCGTCGATGCCTTCGAGCAGTTCGGGACGGAACTCGCGCCGCGTGACGCCCAGGCGGGAGAACGGTCCGGCGGGGTTGTAGAGGTCCGTTTCGACCTCGGCGTACTCGGGGTTCACGCGCAGGCCGACGTGGAGCTGCTTCCCGGCGGCGCGGGCGGCCTCCACCTGCGGCCTGAACCGCTCCCACTGGGAGAACGAATTGAAGACGAGGTGGTCGGCGAGGTCGAGGATGCGGGGGAAGTCCTCCTCGCTGTAGGCGGGGGCATAGACGTGGACCTCGCCCTGCATCTCCTCGCGGGCCAGGATCGCCTCGTTCAGGCTGCTGGCCGTCGCGCCCGTGATGCCGTACTCACGCAGCATGGGGAACGTACTCCACATCGCAAACCCCTTGAACGCCACGATGATCTGCGCGCCGCTCTCGCGCTGCACGTATTGGATCAGGGCGAGGTTGCGCCGCAGCCGCGACTCGTCGAGGACAAAGGCGGGGCTGGGAATGGCCGCCCAGTCGATGGACTCCGTTGGTGTCACGGCGGGGAGGATCAGGTCGGAGACGGTCATGGGGGACAGGGTAGCGGGTGCCCGCCCCGGGAACCGTCACCTCGCGCGCCTCACCCCCTCCCGAAGCGCAGCACCTCGGGCGTGCTCCCCTCCCGGTCCAGGATGGGCACGACGGGACTCGTGCTGATCTGGGCGGCGTACTGCACGTCCTCCTCCAGACCCAGCCCGATCAGGTGCTGTCCGTGGCTGCTGCTCGACAGCGTGTCGAAGGGGTTCCCGGCGTTGCGGCGGATGGTGAGCGCCACCCGCGTGCCGTCCTCGATGCTGAATTCCCCCAGCGCGAGCAGGTACTCGGCGAGGACCCCGGCGGCGTACACGTCGTCCAGCCCAACCCGCTCCTCGGTGCCCGAGCAGACGATGGCGATCTCCTCGCGGGCCAGCGCACGGGCGCGGCGGGCGGCAGCGTGGGCGTTCGTCAGCGCGGCCAGCAGCACGTGCCCCCCCGTCTGTGCGGCGACGTGGGCGGCGGCGGTGCCGTTGGTCGTGTTCATCACGACGGTCTGGCCGCTGAAGTCCTGCCGGGCGGCCTCGGCCGGGCTGTTGCCTAGGTCGAAGCCGGGGATGGGCAGCCCGCCCCTTTCCCCGGCGAGCACGACCCTCTCCCCCCGCAGTGCCAGCGCGGCCCGCGGCGTATCGGTGAGCAGCAGGGCGTCCGCCCCGCGCTCCAGGTACGTGACCGCGGTAGTCGTCGCGCGCAGCACGTCCACGACGAGCACCACGTCGGAGTAGCCGCCGTACGGGAGGAGGTCGACGCGCAGCCTCAAGTGACCGCCTCCCGCAGCCGGGCGATCCCCGCCTCGGGACCGTCCGGGCCGAAGATGCTGCTTCCCGCGACCAGCACCGTCGCGCCTGCGTCGGCGAGGAGGCGGGCGTTATGCGCGGTCACGCCGCCGTCCACCTGCACCTCGGCCGCGCTGCCGAGTTCGTCCAGCCAGCGCCGCAGGGTGCGGACGCGCTCGACGCTCTGGGGGATGAACTTCTGCCCGCCGAAGCCCGGGTTCACGCTCATCACCAGGACGAGGTCCACGTCGGGCAGGACGGGCCGCACCGCCTCCAGCGGCGTGCCGGGATTGAGGGTCACACCCGCCCGCTTGCCGAGTTCGCGGATCATCCCGACCGCGCGGTGGATATGCGGGGTGGCCTCGACATGCACCGTCAGGCTGTCCGCTCCGGCCTCGGCGAAGTCGCGCAGGTAACGCTCGGGCCGCTCGATCATCAGGTGAACGTCCATCGGGAGGGGGCTCGCGCGCCGGGCGGCGCTGAGGATCGGCAGGCCGAAGGAGATGTTGGGCACGAACAACCCGTCCATCACGTCCACATGCGCCCAGTCGGCGTCCCGAATGCGGGTCAATTCCTCCCCGAGCCGCGTGAAGTCGCAGGCCAGCAGGCTCGGGGCGAGCTTCACCCGCCTCGTGGGAGGGGACGTGGAAACCTCAGATTGGGGGAACACACCCAGAGTGTAATTCTTCACGTTGAACGAGGACAGCGCCGTAATGGGGGGGACGGGAGGTTCAGGTCGGGAACAGACCAAACGCCCGTTTGGCTTCGCGTGGCATCATGACGGCACACGGAGGACTTTCCATGACCCCACCCGACCTGTCCGCGTGGAAGGCCCTGGCGCAGAAGGACCTGCGCGGCGCCGATCCCGAGACCCTGAACCGCACCACCCCCGAGGGCCTGACCCTCAAGCCGCTGTACACGTCCGCCGACCTGGAAGGCGTGCCCGCCGACACCCTGCCCGGCCTGCCCCCCTTCATCCGGGGGCCGCGCGCCACCATGTACGCCGCCCGCCCCTGGACCATCCGCCAGTACGCGGGCTTCTCGACCGCCGAGGAATCGAACGCCTTCTACCGCCGCAACCTCGCGGCCGGGCAAAAGGGCCTCTCGGTCGCCTTCGACCTCGCCACCCACCGGGGCTACGACTCCGACCACCCGCGCGTGATGGGCGACGTGGGCAAGGCGGGCGTGGCGATCGACTCCGTCGAGGACATGAAGATTCTCTTCGACGGCATCCCGCTGAATGAAATGTCCGTCTCCATGACGATGAACGGCGCCGTGCTGCCCGTCCTGGCCGCCTTCATCGTGGCGGGCGAGGAGCAGGGCGTGTCCCGCGCGCAGCTTTCCGGCACCATCCAGAACGACATCCTCAAGGAATTCATGGTGCGGAACACGTACATCTATCCGCCCACGCCCTCCATGCGGGTCGTGGCGGACATCATCGCCTACACGGCGCGGGAGATGCCGAAGTTCAATTCCATCTCGATCTCGGGCTACCACCTTCAGGAGGCGGGGGCGAACGCGGCGCTGGAACTCGCCTACACGCTGGCGGACGGGCTGGAGTACGTGCGGGCGGCGCTAGCAAGCGGGCTGGACGTGGACGAGTTCGCGCCCCGGCTGAGCTTCTTCTTCGCCATCGGGATGAACTTCTACACCGAGGTCGCTAAATTACGCGCCGCCCGGCTGCTGTGGGACGAGATCATGGCGGGCTTCAACCCGAAGAACCCGATGAGCCGCGCGCTTCGCACCCACTGCCAGACCTCCGGCTGGTCGCTGACCGAGCAGGACCCGTACAACAACATCGTCCGCACGACCATCGAGGCGATGGCGGCGGTGTTCGGCGGCACCCAGAGCCTGCACACGAACGCCTTTGACGAGGCCATCGGTTTGCCCACCGACTTCTCCGCCCGCATCGCGCGCAACACGCAGCTCGTCATCCAGGAGGAGACGGGCATTCCGCACGTCGTCGATCCCTGGGGCGGCTCGTACCTGATGGAGAGATTGACGTTTGAGTTGGCGGAAAAGGCCCGCGAACTCATGCGCGAGGTCGAGGCGCTGGGCGGCATGGCGAAGGCCATCGAGTCCGGCGTGCCCAAGCTGCGGATCGAGGAGTCGGCGGCCCGAAAGCAGGCCCGGATCGACCGCGGCGAGGACGTGATCGTGGGCGTGAACAAGTACCGCCCGACGGTCGAGACCCACGTGGACGTGCTGGACATCGACAACGCCATCGTCCGCGAGTCGCAGATCAGGCGGCTGGAACGGGTGAGGGCGGAACGGGACCCGCAGGCGGTGCGAACGGCGCTGTCGGCATTGGAGGAGGCTGCGCGCACGGGTGAGGGCAACCTCCTCGCGCTCAGTGTGGACGCCATGCGTGCCCGCGCCACCGTGGGCGAGGTCAGCGACGCGCTGGAGCGGGTCTGGGGCCGTCACCAGGCGGAGGTCCGCACCCTCTCCGGCGTGTACGCCCAGGGCTACGACGGCGACGAGGGCTTCGCGGCGCTCCAGGCCGAGATCGAGGCCTTCGCCGAGACGGAGGGCCGCCGCCCCCGCATCCTCGTCGTGAAGATGGGGCAGGACGGGCACGACCGGGGCGCAAAGGTGATCGCCACGGGCTTTGCCGACCTGGGTTTCGACGTGGACGTAGGTCCCCTCTTCCAGACGCCCGAGGAGGCCGCGCGGCAGGCCGTCGAGAACGACGTTCACGTGATCGGCGTGAGCAGCCAGGCCGCCGGGCACAAGACGCTCATTCCGCAACTCATCCAGGCCCTGAGGGCCGAGGGCGCGGACGACATCCTGGTCGTCGCGGGCGGCGTGATTCCGCAGCAGGACTATGTGGCCCTGCGGGCGGCGGGCGTGGCGGGCATCTTCGGGCCGGGCACCCCCATTCTCCAGTCGGCGCGCGAGGTGCTGGGGCTGCTGCGGGATCGGCAGCGGGAGGCGCCGCTGACTCCTTGAGGCGGAGGGTCAGATGAATGTGTCCTTAACCGTACTCTCCAGCCTCCTCACATCGACTGGGTACAAGGAATCATGAACCCACGAACCGTGGCCGCGGCCCTCGCCCCCCTGCTGCTCGCCGCCCCCGCCCTCGCGCAGACGAGCGCGCAGGCCGGGGCCCTTCAGGAAGCCCGGGTGGAGGTCGCGCGGGAGACGGCGCAGGTGCGGCTGCTGGAGCGCAGCGGGGCGCTGAGGTCCGTGCCGGTGTCCTCGACCTGCCTCGACCGCTCGGGTCGTCCCTTGCTGACGGTGCTGGTGGACTCGCGGGGCACACCACGAGTCGTGCGCTACAACCGGCAGCAGCCCGACAACTCGGTCAGCTTCACCGGCTACTACGACGCGGCGGGCCGCCTGCGCCTGGCGTCGGGCAGCGCCTCGGGCTTTTCGGGGCTGCTGTACAACCTCACCACGGAATACGACGCGCGGGGAATCAGGCTCTACGAGGCGGGCACGCGCCGACCTGGCTATACCGCCGACCTGCGCTATCTGGGGGGTCTGAGCGCCAACTCACTGCGCCTCGGCCGCTGCCCGGCCTGAGATCGGAACCGGGGCGGGGAGGCAGGCGTACTCGGGGTGTGGTTCGCCTGCTCTCCGTCTTGTTGCTTTGGGTTCTTTCCGGCGCACACGCGGGCAAGCTGCCGCCTGTCCCTGCCTTCAAGCCCGCCTCGTCCCCACCCGTGGTGGCGGGATTTCGTCTCTGTGTTCAAGGCGGCGTGCGCTACCAGCTCGACGATCAGGGCCGGGTGCGCTTCCTCGAACACGGCCACCGCTTCCCCGACAACATACTGAGGGTCACCCAGAGCTATGACCGAAGCGGGAGGCTGACCGGAATGACGGTGCGGCAGACGGGCTTCGCGGGGCGGGTGCTGGACGTGCGCGGAACTTTCGACGCTCGGGGGCGGTCGGTGAAGGAGACGGGGTTCCGGGCGCCGGGGATGGGGACACCCCTGCGGGCGTACCTGCGCGCCGCTCCCGACAACGTGCGCTGCTGACCCGCCTGCTACCCTGCGGGGCGTGACCGCCGAGCCCGCCCATCCCCTCGCGGCCCCACTCCTCACCGGCAATCGCCGCGCCCTGGCCCGCGCGATCACCCTGACCGAGAGCACCCGTCCCAACCACGAGGCGCAGGCCCAGGCGCTGCTCGCCGGGGTTCTGCCGCACGCGGGCCACTCCGTCCGGGTGGGTTTGACGGGCGTGCCGGGCGTCGGCAAGAGCACCTTTATCGAGGCGCTGGGGATGTATCTGGCCGAGGCCGGACACCGGGTCGCCGTCCTCGCCGTGGACCCCAGCAGTGCGCGCACGGGCGGCTCGATCATGGGGGACAAGACGCGGATGCCCCGGCTGACGGTTCACCCCAACGCCTTTATCCGGCCCAGCCCCAGCGGGGGCACGCTCGGAGGGGTGGCCCGGCGCACCCGCGAAACGATCACCCTCTGCGAGGCGGCGGGGTACAACGTGATCCTGGTCGAGACGGTCGGTGTGGGCCAGTCGGAAACGCAGGTGGCGGCCATGACCGACCTTTTCCTGCTGCTGACGCTGCCGAACGCCGGGGACGAGCTTCAGGGCATCAAGCGGGGGATCATGGAACTCGCCGACCTGTGCGTGGTGAACAAGGCGGATACCGACAAGGCGGCGGCGACCCGAGCGCAGACCGAACTGACGGCGGCCCTGAAACTCCTGACGCCAAAGGGTGCCCCCTGGCGTCCCCGCGCGCTACAAGCCTCGGCACTGACGGGGGCAGGCATTCCAGAAGTCTGGGAGGCGGTCGGCCAGTACCGGCAGGTCGTGGACGTTCCAGCCAGACGCCGGACCCAGACCGCCGTGTGGTTCGACGAGTTACTGCGTGAGGCGGCATGGCGGGCCTTTCAGGCGGGGGTGGACCCGGGGAGGCTGCGGGAACTGCGGGCGGAGGTGCTGGCTGGAACGCTGACCCCCATGCAGGGCGTCCAGGCCCTCCTCTCCCCCTTTCCGAGAAACTGAGAAGGGCCGCGCCATAGCGGAACGGCCCCTTTCCTGCTGACGCTTACTTGATGGTGCCGTTCAGCCCGTTCGGGTAGAAGCCGCCCTTGTGCGCGCCCGGGGCAAGGTAAACGATGTTCAGCACCTCGCGCGTGCTGCGGGGGAAGGCGACCCCGTTCTTGTCGGCCGGGGCAATCGCGGCGTTCCCCGCCGCGTCCGTCAGCCCCATGTCCTTGCCGCCGCCGACCTTGCCGCGCAGGTTGCTGATGGCCTGCACGACCTGCCCGACGTACAGTCCGGCCGCGGCGCTGATCTGCCGCTGCTGGTAGAGCATGGAGCGGATCGCCCCGCCGTGGTACGCCTCGACGGCCAGGATGCCCGCCGCCGCCTGGAGGTAGGCGGGGTTGGTGATCAGGGTGACCGCGCCGTTGTACGCGGTGACGCCCACGTCCTCGAAGATAAAGGCCCCGTGCAGGAAAAAGAGGTCATTCGCGTAGGGGTTGAAGCCCTTGATCGCCCCGCCGCTGGCGGCCCGCCCGGCCGCGTCGAAGGCCCCCGAGAGGTCGAGGACCGGGCGCGGCGCGGCGGCCTTGCCCAGTGCCCCGTGCAGGAACTTCACGTGCGCCAGCTCGTCTTCCGCGATGTCGCGGGCCAGCGCCTGCACGTTCGAGTCCTTGAACTGCATCCCGCTCATGCGGTCGAGGCCCGCGGGCAGGCGAATCTCCGCCCCGCCCCCGATGGCGCGCAACTCGTTCACCCGGCCCACGGCGGCGAGGTAGAAGGCCGCCTCCAGGTACTCCAGGTTCAGCGCGAAGTTCAGCACGTCCGCGTCAATGTTCTTGGCGGGCGCGGCGAGCGCCGAGGTCCCGGTGAGGCCGAAGGCGGCGACCCCCAGGCCGAACTTGCCGAGGGCACCCAGCGCGGCGCGGCGGTCGAGGGTCTGGGCTTCGGGGGTCTGGGGGGCGGGCGTGGTCTGGTCGTGGCTCATAGGGTCCTCCAGTGAAGGTCAGCGCGTTTCCGCGTTCTGACCAGTTCATCCGGCTCTATGCGGCGGGGGAACGTTTGGATCATCGGCCGATGGGGGAGTAACGGGGGAAGGCTTTCCCACCCGTGAGACGAAAAAGGCCGCCCCACCTCTGGGACGGCCCGTCTGCCCGTTGCGAGTTCAGGGCGTGGGGAGGGCGGCGGGGGCCTCACCTTCGGCGTGGGACGGGACCTCTTCCGGTCCGTGGGCGGGACGACGCAGGAACAGGGCGAGGATGACCGCGAGAACGGCGATGCCCGCCCCCACCAGGAACGCGGCCTGCAAACCCGCCGTCTGCGCGGGCAGGGGAGCCGTACCCTCCCGCAGCAGCCCAGCCGCGCGGCCCGTCATCACTGTGACCAGGAGGGCGGTTCCCGCAGCCCCCGCCACCTGTTGCAGCGTGCTGAGGATCGCGCTGCCGTGCGAGTAGAGGTGCATGGGCAGGGCGCCGAGGCCGCTGGTGAACACGGGGGTGAAGAGCAGGGCCAGGCCCACACTGAGCACGAGGTGCAGGGTCAGCAGCGTCCAGACGGGGGTATCGGCGGTAATGCCGCCCAGTTGCCACAGCGTGAAGGTCAGCAGCGCCGCGCCGGGAGGGGCCAGCCAGGCCGGGCCGTGCCGGTCGAAGAGCCTCCCGACGGTGGGCGCCAGCAACCCCATCACCAGGCCGCCCGGCAGGAGCAGCAGCCCGGTCTGGAGCGCGTTCAGGCCGCGGATGTTCTGGAGGTAGAGGGGCAGCAGGATCGCGCCGCCGAACAGGGCCAGCATGGCGACCATCATCAGCAAGGCGGCCAGGGTGAACTGCGGCGCGCGGAAGGCCCGGAGGTCCAGCAAAGGAGCCTCCCGCCGTTGCAACGAGAGTTGCCGCCAGGTGAACAGCACGAGGCTAAGGCCTCCCCCCAGCAGCGGAAGGCTGACCGCCGGACTCCCCAACCCCGCCGGAGTCTCGCCGACGCGGCTCAGGGCGTAGACGACCCCGCCGAGGCCCAGCGCGGAGAGCGGCACGGAGAGAACGTCGAGGGTCAGGCGCCGCGGCTCACCGATGTTCACCAGCGCCCGTGCCCCGTAGGCCAGCACCGCCAGCGCGATGGGGAGCACGAACAGGAACAGGAAGCGCCAGGACAGCGCCTGCAGGATCAGGCCCGAGAGGGTCGGCCCAATCGCCGGGGCGACCGAGATCACGATGCTGATGTTACCCATCACGGCCCCCCGACGCTCGGGCGGCACAAGGGTGAGGACAGTCGTCATCAGCAGCGGCAGCATGATCGCCGTGCCCGACGCCTGGACGACGCGCGCCAGCAGCAATACGGTGAAGCCCGGCGCAAGGCCCGCCAGCAGCGTCCCGGCGCTGAAGAGGATCATGGCGGCGAAGAACACGCGCCGTGTACTCAGGCGTTGGAGCAGGAACCCGGTGACGGGGATGACCACCGCCATCGTCAGCATGAAGGCGGTGGAGAGCCACTGCACGGTGGGGGCGTCCACCCGCAGCTCGGCCATCAGCCGGGGCAGGGCGACATTCATGATCGTCTCGTTCAGGATGACCACGAAGGTGGCGACGAGCAGGATGGCGATGACGGCGCGGTCGTGGGGGGCCAGGGGGTTGGGCTGTGCGGGGAACGTCACGCTTGAACCTCTTTCCTGCCAGGAGTTGCCTGACATCACCTGCTCGGGGAGTTCCCGCCGTCCTCGTCCGCCAGCGAGAGCCCTCTCGCGGCGAGGGCGCTGCGGAGCTGTCCTACAGCTTTCGGCCCCATCCCGTGAAGCCGCAGGAGGTCGGCTGCGTGAACCCCGCTCAACCCCTCAAGGGAGGTAAATCCCGCGGCACCGAGCGCCCGCCGAGCGGGTTGAGACAGTCCGGGTGGAAAATCGCTCTCCTGCGCTGAAACCTTCTGGCCGTCCGTCATCTCCCGCTCCTCCATTCGCCGTGCCTCCGGCGTTCCCCAACCCGCCCCGAACCTCGTCACGCGCGTCAACGGGGGGCCACTCCGCCCTGTCCGGGCAATACCTGTCTTCAGACGGCCGGTTCTTCATCTCATTCCCCCTACTGGGCCCTTTGGATCGTCGGCGACGTGGTCCGGTGGTCGGGGCGAATTCCTCTGTCATAGGGGCCTCCCCCGGGTGGAGAGCGTGAGGGGCTGGGCGGTCGGAAACTCAAAACCCGTAGGTCAGACAACACCGCCTTGGAAAATGAACAGGACAGCAGTGACCCTCCTCATGGGAACCCCAGAGGTGGAAGCGGCGCGTTCTGATGGTCAGGCGGGGCGGGCGAGCTTAGGCAGTGCTAAATCTCCCCGACTTATTTAGTTTAAAACATAACGAGACCCGATTGCAACTCTTTGCTCAATCTTCGGTGAAGGGGCGACCAGTGCTCACGGCCCATTTATTCCTCGTTCTGGCGGGCGTCCGGGTCAGCTCCCCGGCAGCAACCGGGTGAGGATGACGTGATGATCCTCGTGGAAGCGGCGCGGCCGGGCGAGCGCGCGGACGAGAGGCACCGGGCGGGCGGGAAAGCTGGCGGGAGGCGGGCCCAGCGTCACGTGGGCAGCGGTGGGCGTGACGAGTGCGCGGGCCGGGTGATCGAAGACGGCGTCGGCAGGAAGGGCAGGCTGTTCCCCGGGAGGCAGGACACGTCCGGGTAACTCCCACAGCCCGCGCCCAATCACCTCCGTCCGGGTGTGGAGCCATACGTGTTCCGCCTGCACATGCAGCCAGCGTTCCTCGTGCAGGTGGGCAGCGGGCGGGAGGCCCGCCCGGGCGGCTTCCACCGCCGCCCACTCGGCCTGCAAGCGGACGAAGGCAGGCGTGAGGGCAAAGCGGGCGAGGAAGGCGCGGACGGGCTCGGGCACCCCCTCCGGTAGAGGTAGCCCGGTCAGGAACGCCGCGCGCAGATCGGTGGCATTCAGGCCGGGCCGGTGGGGCGCGACCAGACGCTCCCAGACGGGAAACCAGCGCAGGTAGCTCGTGCTCGCATCCTTCTCGAAGCCGACGAGGGAGACTGGGCTGTTCTCCCCGAACACCTCGCGGGCCGCCTCTCGCACGTCCGCCGCCCAAGCCTCCGCGTCGAACCGGTCGGGGAGGGGGCGGAAGGTGACCCGGCCCCGTTCCACTCCAACGTCATGCAGGGCTGCCCTGAACATCGCGGCACGTTCTGAGGCGCCGAACGGATTCCGCACCGAGCGGGCCAGGTTCGCGCTCCCCAGCAGCACGAGAACCCGGGGCGCATGGTCCAGGGCGTGCAGCACCGTCCCGACATGCGCCACGTGGAGTGGCTGGAAACGGCCCACATAGACGGCGGCGAACCCACTCATACGCCCATATGCGCCCGCAACTCACCCGCGATCCGGTCGCGCAGCGCGGCCACGTCCTCGCCCAGCCCCACCCGGTAGAGGTGCGGATTGAGGGGACGCCGGGTGCCCGCCGGAAGCCGCGCAAGGTCGGTGCGGGCGCGGGCCTGAGCATCTGGCAACGTCTCCGCAGGTCCGGTACGCCGCCCACCCTCCAGCACCACCTCCCGCGCGTCCGTCCAGGTCAGGCCGCCGGGCAGCCGGGAGGACCGCAGCGGGTTGGTCGGGTCGCTGACCTGCTGGCCCGCGCGGGGCGTCTCCCCCAGCGTCAGCACGTCGAGCGCGAAGGCGCCGTCCCCGTCCGCCGCCCGCCACACGCGCTTCTCGCCGGGCAGGCTGGACTTGGCGGGGTCGCCCGTCAGTTTCATCTTGGGCACGCCGCCAAGCTGCGCGAGCTTGAAGACGCCACCGAGAGCCCCACCCCCCTCGCCGCCCGCCGTGGCGAGCTGGGTGCCCACCCCGTACACGTCCACCCGCCCGCCCTCGGCGATCACGGAGGCGATGACGGATTCGGACAGGTCGTTGCTCGCCACGATCTTCACGTCCGGGAAGCCCGCCTCGTCAAGGGCCGCGCGGATGCGGCACGAGAGGTACGCGAGGTCGCCGCTGTCGAGCCGCACGCCGCGCAGCTCATGCCCCGCCGCCCGCAGTTCCCGCGCCACCGTCAGCGCGTTGGGCAGCCCGCTCCGCAGCGTGTCCACCGTGTCGAGCAGCAGCGTGGTCGCATCCGGGTAGAGGGCCGCGTAGGCGCGGAAGGCGGTCAGCTCGTTCGGGAAACTCTCCACCCAGGCGTGCGCGTGCGTGCCGGTGAGGGGCAGGCCATACTGCCGCCCCGCCTCCACGTTGCTCGTGCCGACCGCACCACCCACGAAGGCAGCCCGCGCCGCGCTGACCGCCCCATCCGGACCTTGAGCGCGCCGCGCCCCGAACTCGACGATCTGCCCGCCATATGGGCTCGCCTCGGCGGCCAGGACGCAACGGGCCGCCTTCGTCGCCACCAGCGTCTGGAAGTTCAGCACGTTCAGCAGCGCCGTCTCGACGAGTTGCGCCTCCCACAGCGGCGCCCTGACGGTCAGCAGCGGCTCGTGGGGAAAGACGACGCTCCCCTCACGGAAGGCCGTCACCTGGCCCCGGAACCTCCAGCCGCGCAGCGCGTCCAGGAAGTCCGCCCTGAAGAGGCTCAGCGAGTCCAGGTAGGCGAGGTCGTCCCCGGAGAAATGCAGCCCCTCCAGCAGGTCGAGGGCCGGTTCCAGCCCCGCCCAGACCGCGAAACCCCCGTGAAAGGGCGGCTTGCGGAAATACAGGTCGAAGACCGCCTCCTCCCGGTGCAGGCCGTGCGCGTGGTAGCCCTGCATCATCGTGAGCTGGTAGAGGTCGGTGAAGAGGGGGGAAGAAATGGTCACGCCCCATTCTCCGGCACAATCGCCTCGGGCAGCTTCCGCCCGCGGGTTTCGACCCCGATGGCCCAGCCACAGAGGGCCGCCACCACGAAGCAGCCGGCGAAGAGGGTGAGGGCCACGCCCAGCCGCCCGGTGAGGAGCAGCGCCCCCACGCTGGGTGACAGGACGCTGGCGAGGCGGGCCATGCCGCTCACGAAGCCCATCCCGGTCGTCCGCAACGGCGTGGGGAACAGCTCCGGCGTGTAGGCGTACAGCGCCCCCCACGCCCCCAGCAGCGCGAACGACAGCAGCGCGGAGGTGACCAGCACGGCATTCGGCGTCCCCGCCAGCAGGAAGAGGTACGCTCCCAGCGCCGAGACGGAGAGGTAGCCGACCAGGGTGGCCCGGCGCCCCACCTTCTCGACCAGGTACGCCGCGAGCACGTACCCCGGAATCTGCGCGAGCGCCAGCAGCAGCGAGGTGCGGTACACCGCCCCCAGTTCCAGCCCCTGCGCCCGCAGGTATGACGGCAGCCACGAGAAGATGCCGTAGTACCCCAGGCTCAGGCCGAACCACACCAGGGCGAGCAGGACGGTGCGGCGGCGCAGCATCCCCGCGAAGAGGGCAGCGGGGGTGACCCGGGGGGCGGGAGGAGGGGCGAGGAGGGGCGCGTCGGGCAGCGTAGTCCCATTCGCCCGCGCGACCCGCGTGAGGGCCGAGCGCGCCGCACCGTCCTGCCCGCGCGCGAGCAGTGACCGAGGCGAGTCGGGAATCCCGAAGCGGGCGATCAGGCCGATTACCCCCGGCAGCGCGGTCAGGCCCAGCAGCCAGCGCCAGGCTTCAGCGGGCTCGAAGACCGTACTGAGCCACCACGCCAGCGCGGCCACCGCCACCGTCCCCAGTGCCCAGAAGCTCTCCAGGTACACCAGGAAACGCCCCCGCCACGCGGTCGGCACGAACTCGGCCATCATCGCGTAGTCCACCGGCAGGGTGCCCCCGATGGCGAAGCCCGTCAGGAACCGCGCGGCCAGGAGGAGCCCGACGGTGGGCGCAAAGGCGCCGAGCAGTCCGAACACCACCCCCAGGCTCACCGTCGTGAGAAACACCGCCCGCCGCCCGATCCGGTCGGCCAGCCAGCCCCAGAACAGGGCGCCCACCAGCATTCCCGCGAAGGTGGCCGTGAGCAGCAGCGTCGCGTCCGCCGCGCCCCGCGCCAGCCCAAAAGCAGCGCTGATCCCCGGGAGCGCGAAGCCCATCAGCAGAACCTCCATCGCGTCCGCCGCCCAGGTCAGGCCGCAGATGGCCAGCAGCCGCCACTGGAAGGGACCCAGCCCCAGCCGATCAATCACGTCGTCGAGTGGAACAGCCGCCCATGGTATCGCAGTCATAGCCCCGCGAGTGTACGTGAGGGGCGGCGCGGGGGAGGAGGAACCTGAGAGGGGACAGGGGTGGGAAGCAAGATGCCCTGCCCCTCCCAAACCCCCACCACACCCCGTGAAATACTTCCCCCATGCCCCCCCTCCGCGATCAGATCCGACGCGACCTCCACGTCCAGCCCGAGATCGACCCCGCCGCCGAGGCCGAGCGCCGCGTGACCTTCCTGGCCGAGTACCTGCGCCGCACCCCGGCCAAAGGCTTTGTTCTCGGCATCAGCGGGGGGCAGGACAGCACCCTGGCCGGGCGGCTATGCCAGCTTGCGGCGGAACGGGTGCAGGCGGAAGGGGGCGACGCCACTTTCATGGCCGTGCGCCTCCCCTACGGCGTGCAGGCCGACGAGGCCGACGCCCAGACGGCCCTGGCCTTTATCCACCCCGACCGGACGGTGACCGTGAACATCAAGGCGGCAGCGGACGCGAGTGCCCAAGCGGCGGCGCAGGCCCTCGGGACCCGGCTGCACAATGCGCCGGATGTCGAGGCCGGACCCCACGACTCCCTGCGCGACTTCGTGCGCGGCAACATCAAGGCGCGCGAGCGGATGGTCGCCCAGTACGCCCTTGCCGGGCAGGAGAACCTGCTCGTGGTGGGGACCGACCACGCGGCGGAGGCGGTGACCGGCTTTTTCACCAAATACGGGGACGGCGGTGTGGACCTGACCCCGCTGACGGGGCTGACCAAGCGGCAGGGCGCGCAGCTCCTCCAGAACCTCGGTGCCCCGGAGTCCACCTGGCGCAAGGTGCCGACCGCCGACCTGGAAGACAACCGTCCCGGACTCCCCGACGAGGCGGCGCTGGGCGTGACCTACGGGCAGATTGACGCCTACCTGGAGGGCCGGGAAGTCGCAGAGGAAGCGGCCAGGCGGATCGAGGCGTTGTACCTCGCCACCCGGCACAAGCGGGCGCTGCCGGTCACTCCGTTCGACGGGTGGTGGTGGGAGTAACGGGTCCTCATCCGGCGTCCTCCCCGCTCTGGTGCAGGAACCAGGCGTTGCCGTCCGGGTCGCGCACCCTGAGAAAGCTGCCGCCCGGCCCGGCGAAGACGCCGCCCTCGACCCGCACACCCTCCGCCCGGAGCCGCGTCTCGTCCGCGCGCACGTCGTCCGTACTCAGCGCCCAGCGCGAAGCCCCCGGGGAGCGGGGGAAACCAGGTGGCGAGCACCAGGCCCGGCTCCCCGTCGGAGCCTCCCACCTCCAGCCAGCGCATCCCCTCGCCCCAGGGGGCATCCTCCCGCACCCGCAGCCCGAGGGCGCCGGTGTACAACGCCCGGGCCCGCTCCTGATCCGTCACCGGCACCGTCCACAACAGAATTCGCATGGCAGACCTCCTGACAGATGTTCGGTCGGGATCATGTCGGTCGCCGTTCTCCCTGGACTTGCGAGTGCCGCGGCGGTGCGGGACGAACGCGCCGCGCGCTTCGTGCTGGACGAGCGGGTCAACCGCGCACTGGTGCCGTTCATGGATGAGCCCCGCAGCATCTCTCAGGCGGCGCGGCACCTGGACTGGCCGGTGTATGCCATGAGCCGCCGGGTGCGGCAGCTCCGCGCGCTGGGACTGGCGCAGCCCGCCGGGGCCGCGAGGTTCCCTCCTGGCAGGCCCGCCTACCCTGTTCGTGTCGGGACCGCTGGCTGGCGGGCCTGACGGACGCCTGGACGCGCCCCGCACCGAGCGCGCGGACGACCCCTGGGGTATCCAGGGCACCGCAATCCGCATCGTGCCGATGACGGCCTCGGGGAAAGGTTGGAGCGAGCACGAGGAGCCCCCGGCGCTGACCTGGCAGACGCTGGCGCTGCGCTTCAAGGACACGCGGGCGCTGGAGCGGGACCTCGGCGAGCTGCTGGCTCGCTACCTGGCCCGGGTGACGCCGGGGGAACGGTGCTACATCCTGCGCTTCGAGCTGGCGGCCGTGGGTGCCCGCGCGGTTGATCCGGGCAGCTGACCCTCCCCCGGGCCGTTCACCCCTCGTTGTACGCCTGCTCCGCCGCCCGCTTGAGGGGGTTGTTGCGGGTGACGGGCGTCTCCACCTCGGCGCCCTTCAGGCTCCCGCTGCTCGTGGTGGGGCCAGGGAGGAGGCGGTTCCCCAGGGCGAGCAGGTCGGCGGTGAGGCCCGGGGCCAGGGCCTGCGCGTAACGCAGCAGCAGGGCCAGGCCGCCCACCATCACCTCCGCCTCGCCGCGCACCAGGGCGGTCACCATCCGCCGGGCCGCCGTCTCCGCGTCCAGCGAGAGGAGGGGGAGGTTGTCCATCGTGGCGAAAAGGGCGTATTCCTTGGCCTGCTGGCCCTTGACTGAAGCGTGGCGGGCGCTGCCCGTCTGCATCAGCCAGGGGCAGACGGTGGTCACGCCCACCCCCTCGCGGGCGAGTTCGGCACGCAGGGCCTGACCCAGCCCGGTCACCGCGAACTTGCTCATGGAGTAGGGCGCCAGGTGCGGCACCGCCACCTTGCCCCCGATGGACGAGACGATCAGCACCCGGCCCCGGCGGGCGCGCAGCAGCGGCAGGGCGGCGCGGGTGAGGCGCAGGGGCGCGAAGGCGTTGATCTCCATGATCTCGCGGAAGTCGGCCTCCGTCATGTTCTCCAGTGGCCCCACCTGAATCAGGCCCGCGTTGTTCACGAGCACGTCGAGACCGCCATACACCCGCGCCGCCTCCTCGACGATGCGCTCGATGTCCGCCTGATCCGTCAGGTCACCGCTGATGGTGTGGATGGTGGCCCCCGAGGCCCGCAGGCTCGCCGCGGCCCGGGCCAGCTCATCCTCGTCCCGTGCCACGAGCATCAGCCGCGCCCCCCGAGCTGAAAACTCGCGGGCGAGGGCCAGGCCCAGGCCGCGCGACCCCGTGATGAGCACGCTCTTGCCACCGAGGTCATAGGGGGATTTCAGGACGTTCCGGGCCGCAATTGCCCCGAGTCCGGCCGCCAGGATCAGACGTGTGGGAAGTCGCATACCCCGAGTGTGCCCGCCCGGCGTCCCGGGAATCCTTAGAGTGAAGGCATGGACAACGCCACCCCCACCCTGTTTGAGCGCATCATCGCCCGCGAGATCCCCGCAGACGTGGTGTACGAGGACGACCGCTACATCGCCATCCGCGACATCGCCCCCAAGGCACCCATTCACCTCCTCGTGATTCCCAAAAAGGTCACGGCCCGGGTGGACGAGATCACCGACCCCGCTGAGATGGGCGAGCTGTGGCTGACCGCCGTGAAGGTCGCCCGCCAGCACGCCCAGGATTATCGCCTGCTCGTGAACTGCGGCCCCGGCGGCGGGCAGATGGTCTTCCACACCCACGTCCACATCCTGGCCGGGTGGGAGAACGGGCCGGAGAGCGATACTCAATGACCGCTCATCCTTTTGACGCCGTCCTCTTCGACCTTGACGGCGTGCTGGTGGACAGCGAGCTGCTGGCGAACTCCGTCTGGGTCGAGTTGCTGGGCGAGCATGGGCTCCAGATGGACCGCACGGCATTCATGGCCCGGGCGGTGGGCAGCACCCACGCCGCCCTCTTCGACTGGCTGCGCGCAGACCACGGCTGGCAGCGGCCCGACACCTTCCTGCCCGAACTCGACGCCCGGCTGGCCCGGGCCTTCACCGCGACTCCGGCCATCGAGGGAGCGGCGCAGACCCTCCAGGCTCTCACGGCCGCCGGAATTCCCTTCGCAGTGGCGAGCAACAGCCTGCGCTCACGGCTGCACATGAAGTTGGAGGCGGCGGGCCTGGCCGGGCTGGTCGGGGACCGCGCGTTCGACCCGGCTCATGTCGGCGGGCGCGGCAAGCCCTTTCCCGACCTGTACACGCACGCGGCGGCGGCCCTGGGCATCTCCCCCACCCGCTGCCTCGTCGTTGAGGACAGCGTGACCGGGGTGACGGCGGGCGTGGCGGCCGGGGCGACCGTCTGGGGCCTGCTGGCGGGCGGCCATATCCACCCGGACGGGGAGGCGGCACTGCGGTCGGCGGGAGCGGCCCACATCCTGCGGACTCATGCCGAGTTGCGGGAAGCACTGGGACTAAGCGTTCCAGCGTAAGAGGGGAGGCCACTCCTTCCCCTTGACTTCAAACTCTACATATGTAGAAATGTTGCATGGCCCGTTCCCCCAATGCCAGCCCCCACACCCGCGCCGTCCTGCGAGCGCTCCTCGCCGCCCATCCCTGCCCCAGCTACGGCTATGACCTGAGCAAGGCGACGGAGCTGAAAAGCGGGACCCTCTACCCCATCCTCCAGCGCCTGCACGCGCAGGGATACCTGGATGCGGGGTGGGAGGACTCGCCGCATCCGGGTAAGCCGCCCCGCCACGTGTACACGCTGACCCCGGAGGGGTTGAGGCTGGCGCGGGAAGGGTCGGAGCGGGGAACGGCTCGTACGTCGAAAGGGGTGCTGACGTGAGACCCGATGAGTGGCGGCAGGCGATGGAGAACGAGGCGGCGAGCGTGGAGGATCGGGAGTGGGTCGAAGAAACCCGGTGGACAGTCCGCAGACAGCGAATGTGGCAGATGCGGCGGAGAGCAGCCGGGCCGCTACTTCGAGACCTCACCCTGCCTGCCGGTCGAGGTTCTCTCCAGCAGCACGGCACACCATGACCGCCGCCATAAGCACGCCGTCTACACGGCGATTCCCACCCTCCAGACGTGCCTGATCGTGTCGCAGGACGAGCGGTACGTTATGGAGTATTCAGCGTGGTGCAGAGGGTTGGCCCATGCGTGAGCATCGTGGGAAGGGCCGGGTGGAGATTCCCCGTCTGGGCCGCTCGTTGACTCTGGACGAGATGTACCGGGGCGTGCCGTAAAGACCTCTCAGCAGCGCCCCTCTCCCCGCGGTAGAGGGGTCAAAAAGCCCTCTCCCTTAAGGGGATTCGCAGAGCTGCTTGCAGAGGCTGGGGTGAGGGGTTTCCTCCTCACACCATCGGCAGCTCGATCATCCCGCCCGCGTCCTCGCGGCCCTCCATGCGCGCCGTCACCGCCAGGCCCGTCGGCGTCTGCGCCAGGCCACCCTCCGCTGTCTCGCGGAGTTCGGCGGGCATCAGGCGACCCACCTGCGCCATCGCGGTCACGACCTCATCGGGGGGGATGAAGGACTCGAGCTGGGCGAGGGCGAGCTGCGCGGCGCTGACGGCGTGAACGGCGAAAAAGGCGTTGCGGCTCACGCAGGGCACTTCCACGTAGCCGCCTACCGGATCGCACACCAGGCCGATGGTGTTCATCAGGGCGAGGGACGCGGCGTGGACGCAGGCGCGGGGCGTGCCACCGAGGAGTTCGGTCACGGCGGCGGCGGCCATCGCGGCGCTGGAGCCGATCTCGGCCTGACAGCCGCCCGCCGCGCCGGAGATGAACATGCGCTTGCTAATCGCCTTGCCCACCCCCGCCGCGAGGATCATGGGGTCCACCAGCCGCTCGTCGGGCAGGCCCAGGTGGTCGGCTACACCGATGAGGGCGCCGGGGATGGTGCCCGCGCTCCCCGCCGTCGGGGCGGCGACGATGCGGCCCATGCGGGCGTTCTCCTCGTTCACGGCCATCGCGTAGGCCTGCACGCGCTTGATCAGGGGCGCGCCCAGCACGTCGGGCGCCTCCCACAGCCCCTTGGCGTTCCAGCCCACCATGCCGGTGATGCTCTTCGCGTCGGTTTTCAGGCCGCGCTCGATGGAGGCGCGCATCTCGCGGATGCGGCGAAGCATCTCGGCGCGGATGTCCTGGGGGTCCAGCCCCGTCTCGGCGCAGTCCTGCGCGAGCACCCACGCGGAGGCGGGGGCGGGAGCATTCATCAGGTCTTGCAGGGTCGTCATGGGTTCTCTCCCGGTCCTCAGCCGTCCATCAGCTTGGGCAGCATCCGCACCCAGTTCGTGTCGGGCCAGTGCCCCAGGAAGGCGAGGGCCTGCGGGCTGAGCGGCGCGTCCAGTTCGACCGCGAGCAGGGCCTGCCCCCCCCGGTTCTCCCGGGTGCAGGTCAGGGTGGCGATGTTCACGCCGTCGGCGGCGATGGTGGAGGCGATGCGCGCGATCATCCCCACCGCGTCGGTGTAGCGCAGCAGCACGGTGGGGCTCGCCCCGCTGAAGTTCACGCCCAGGCCCTGCACATGTGTGACCAGGATCACGCCGCCGCCCGTGGAGCTGCCCTGGACAGTCACGGCTTGCGTGTCTCCGTGCAGCTCGATATGGGCCGTGTTGGGGTGAACGTCCCCCAGGTCCACGTCGCGGAACTCAACCTTCAGGCCCGCGGCCTCCGCTTCCTCGAAGGCGTGGGGCAGGCGGGGGTCGTCGGGAGAAAAGCCCAGCAGGCCCGCCACCAGGGCGAGGTGCGTGCCGTGCCCCCTCCCCGTCTTGGCGAAGGAGGCGTGCAGGCCGATCACCGCCCGCCTCGGCGCCTCGCCGAGCAGGTGGTGGGCGACCAGGCCCAAGCGGCAGGCGCCCGCCGTGTGGCTGCTGCTCGGCCCGATCATCACAGGGCCGATCATGTCAAGCAGGGACATGAAATCAGTATAGGCAAGCGGGCCCCGCGGGTGTCCGGGGCGGGGGGACGAACAGGCCCGCCTACTGCCCCTCCTCGGCCTCCTCCAACCGCTCCTCCTCGTCGTGGGCGGTGTCCACCAGCACGGCGCGCAGTTCTTCGAGCGGGGTGCGGTCGTCGTTGTTCAGGGCGCTGGGGTCGATGTGCATGTCCTGCTCGGTCGGCACGGCCTGGTCGTCCGCTTGTCGGTCGGTCATGTCTGAGGGTGCCCCTTCGCCGGGGATGGGGGATGTGGGCGGGGCGAGGCAGCCTTTATTCGGGGCTTCCCGATGGGCCGGAGTCACGGGCGGCGGCGAGCAGTGCCCTTCCGCTGGGTCCCACGTGTTCGAGGGCAGCGCGGGCGAGGGGGAGGCGGACGGAATTCGGTGCCCCGGCGAACACGCGCAGCATGGTCCGCGCCAGGGTCCCTGCGTCCGTTCGGTGTGCCAGGAAAGCGTGCCACTCCCGCGCAGGCAACCGGAAGAACGCCTTGAAAAAGGTGGGGAGCTGCTCGCCGGGCATCCCCAGCAGCGCGTCCACCCCGAGGAGGGCGACCTCGCGGGCGGCGCGGCGTTCGGGGGGCCACAGAGCCTCCCATCCGACCCGGACGGCGGCGGCAGGACCCTGGTGGGCGAGGGCCTGAGCCATCTTCCGTGCGATGACCGGCGCGTCTTGCAAAGCCCCCGCCACCTGAAACCCGCTGACCGGGTGGACCAGGCCCGCCGCCGACCCGAACGCCAGCAGCGGGCCGGGACAGGGAGCGGCGGCATTCATGGGAAAGGCGACCCACTCCTCGGCCTCGACCTCCCGGGGTGGTGTTCCCAGCGCGGCGAGGCGGGCGTAGAGGCGCCGTTCCAGCAGGGCACGGGGCAGACCCGGGCGGGCGATCAAGCTCGTCTCCTCCACCAGATAACGGGAGCCTCCCAGGTGCATCGCGTACAGGAAGGTCGGGGCCTCCCGCACCTCGTGAGCGGACAGGTGGGGCGAGCGGTAGTCCATCCAGACCATGCCGCCGGGCGGAGCGGGGGGGCGGTCGAAGTGCGCGACGAGCCCAAAGGCCGTCTGGAGGGCCGCGCCGCCGATATGACAGGGCCGGATGAGACTGCCCGCATGTCCACCCGCATCCACGACAACGTGTGCCCGCCAGATTTCACCGCCCGTCCCGTGAATCTCCCAGCCCTCCCCCACCTGTTCGGCGCCCCGCACCGTACCGACAGTCCAGGTCAGCCCCTCCCCCGCGCGGACGAGCAGGGCGCCGAGCAGCCGGGCATTGTCGAGCAGCGCGTAGGGCCGCAACAGCGGGATGGGTTCCTGACCCGTGTAGACCCGCACGTCCGTCCAGACTTCGGCGAGATAGCCGAGCGTCCACCCGGGCAGTTCGTCCTGCCAGGCCCCGTAGGTGGGCGGAAAGGGTCGGGGCGGGTGGGGGGCGACCAGGCGCACGCGCAGCCCATTCCCGGCCAGTTCCGCCGCGAGGGCCACCCCGGCCGGGCCGCCGCCCACCACCAGCACATCCGTGGGAACCCGCATCGCCGCAGGCTAGCGCGGGGCGGAAGGCGGGGAGTGTGCGTCTTCCCGCGGGTTTCTCCCGCTTCCCCGTCACCCCCTCACGTCAAGGTCTCCTCAAGCCGGAGTGTAGGACTTGCACGTCGGCGCGCGTCAGGGGGCCGCTAGCCTGCGCCCATGTCCCGTTTCTCCTTTCGCCGGGTTCTCCCCGTGCTGGGCGTGCTGGCCCTGGGCGTCTCGCTGGCGGCCTGCTCGGCGGGGAGCGCCGAGAATCTGCTGAACCGCGCGGTGAACACCCGGGGCCTGAAGGTGGTCACGGATCAGCGGTACGGCCCCGATACCCGCAACGTCCTCGACGTATACGCGCCACCGAACGCGCGGAACGCCCCCGTCGTGCTGTTCGTCCACGGCGGGTCGTGGCAGGGCGGTGACAAGGCGATCTACCGCTTCGTGGGCGACAGCCTGGCGCGGGCCGGGTACGTGACGGGCGTGATGAACTACCGCCTGGCGCCGCAAAACCGCTACCCGACCTATGTGCAGGACGCGGCCGCCGCCCTGAAATGGCTGCGTGACCGCGCCAAGACCTTCGGCGGCAACCCGGACGACCTCTTCGTGGTCGGGCACTCGGCGGGCGGGTTCAACGCGGTTGAGGCCGTGGACAACGAACGCTGGCTGCGCGAGGCGGGCGTACCCATCTCGGCGGTGCGCGGCGTGATCGGCATCGCCGGGCCGTACTCCTACGATTTCCGGGACCTCCCCAGCCGGGTCGCCTTTCCCGAGGGCAGCACGCCCGACCAGGTCATGCCCGACCGCCACGTGCGCCGGGACGCACCCCCACATCTCCTCCTCGTCGCGGCGAACGACACGACGGTCTATCCCCAGAACGCGCTGAACATGGAGGCGGCGCTGAAAAGGGCCGGAGCTCCGGTCACCCGCACGGTGCTGCCGCGCCTGAACCACATCACCATCGTCGCCGCTCTGGCCCGGCCGCTGACGTTCCTGGGGGGGACGCGGCAACAGGTGATCGACTTTATCGAGAAGCACCGCAAAGGGTAAGGCCAACCTTCCGGGGAGGTAGCCCCGCGCCCTTCAGCCCGCGACAGTCACTGTCTGCGGCACGAGTTGCCGCCAACTCTGCACATTCCCCACCTGCACCGTGACAAACCGCTCCAGCGCCTTCCACAGCGCGGGCCGCTCGGCGGCGGAGACCGGCATCTCCATGCTCATGCGGACGGAGCGGCGCACCACGTTTTGCAGGAAGTCGAGGCTGGCTTCCGGGTAGGCGGGCAGGCTGGAGCAGTTGCCGCACAGCAGTTGACCGCCCAGGGGGTCGGGGTAGGCCGGGTCGGGGGCGCCGCAGCGGGCACAGCGGGCCGTCTGGAGCACGAAGCCCGCCAGGCCGAGCAGCTTGTAACTCATCACCAGGGCCACCCAATCCGGGTCCGGCTGGTGGGAAATGCCGCGCAGCGCCCCAGCGAACAACTCGAACGCCTGCTCGCTGAATTCGCCCTCCTGGAAGAGCGCGTCGGCGAGTTCGGCCATCAGGTGCGCGAAGGCGTAGCGCCCGGGCTCGGCCAACCTGGGCAGCGCCCCCTCCAGCACGGCCTGCTGCACCGTTGCCAGGTCGGCCTGCGGCGTCTGGTACACCTGCACGCCGACGTGGTGAAAGAGGTTGAGTCGGCTCGCCAGCGCCCCACGTACGCCGCCGCGCGCAATCGCCTTGACCTTGCCCTGCGGGGTCAGCAGCGTGACGATGATGTCCCCGGCAGGCGTCACGCGCCGCCGGATCACGATGCCGCTGCGGTTGGCGCTGCGTGACCTCACCGGAACAGTTTAGGGCGCGTGGATTTGGGAGAGGGGGCCGAGGGGCACGGTTGAAGGGAGTACTCAGCAAGAAGGAACGGGCGGCTGCGAGCTGTCCCACCTTCCCCCTCACCGCCCCCCCGGTACACTCGCCCCATGAGTGATTCCCGCCCCAAGAACCACAGCGCCCGCGACGTGCTGCGGGAACTGTTCCCGGAGTCCTACCGGGAACTTTTTGGTGAAAGCGGCGCAGATGGCCCCCTCACGCTGGGGCTGTATCCCGTCGCCGATGGTCGGCTGGCCCTGGTCCACGGTGACCAGCTCGCCGAATTCACCCCGCTGGACCCCAAGGGCCGCAACGCCTTGCACTGCGACCTGTGCCACTACACCCGCTCGCGCTCCGAGGCCGCCCTCTACCGCGTCGTGGTCGGCGCGCGGCGCACCCGCTACGTGACGCTATGCCTGGGCACCGAGGCCTGTCAGAAACGGGCCGGGAGCCACGCGCTGGCACACCTGGCCGACCGGATTTTCCCCCTCGAACCCATGTACGTGGACTGAGCTGCCCAGGGACCTGACATTCCCATGACAATCGGCTGAAGAAACAGGCAAAGGCTTCTGCCCCGGCCCAACCTACGCTGCCCCTGTGGAGACCTTCTGGATGGAACTGCGGCTGATGCAGGGCCTGCTGGCCGCCTTCGTCCTCAGCGGCCTGATCGGCTGGGAGCGGGAGCAGCGCAACCGCAGCGCGGGCCTCAGGACCCATATCCTCGTGGGCGTGAGTGCGGCGCTATTCGTCGTGCTGGCCGACACGCTCATCCTGCGCTTTTCGGACGACGCCCCGCAGGTCCGCTTCGACCTCGTGGGTGTGCTCGGCGCGGTCGTCAGCGGCGTGAGCTTCCTGGGTGCGGGCGCCATCTTCTCCGACCGCCGAGGCGAGGGCGCCAAGGGGCTCACCACGGCCGCGGGCCTGCTTGCCACGGCGGGCGTCGGCGTGGCGTGTGGCCTGCACCTGTACGTCCTGGCGACGGGGGCGACGCTGCTGTTCCTCTTCACCCTGGGGTGGCTGGGCCGCATGGTGGGGGAGCCACTGAGGAAGCGTTCCGCCTCGGAGGAGCAGCCGGAGGCTGAGTAACGGAAGGGCTTTTCCATCCCAGGCCTTTCTCCTGATGTGGTACCGATTTTATCCTGGCAGACAGCATGGGCTCAGCTTCCGCTGCCCAAGAGAGAACCTGTCCTGCTGAGCTGCAGACGAAGCATCTCCAGCCCGGCGTCCCAAGACCCTGCGCTGGCGCTCAGGGTGACACCGTTTCTCCTGAACCCGGTGGTGATCAAAGCCTGTTTCCGCTCCCCAATCTTGAGAAGCCCTGGCAGGGTTGTATACAATATCCAAGATGACCTCCTTCGAGCGGCCCACCCTGGTGCGGGACGGCGTGTACGGACACCTGCGCCGCGCCGTGCTGGAAGGGGAAATCGCGCCGGGCGAGCGGCTGGCCGAGGTGGAACTGGGCGAGCGTCTGGGCGTCAGCCGCACCCCCATCCGCGAGGCGATCATGCGGTTGACCCAGGAGGGACTGCTCGTCGGGGAGGCCAACAAGGGCGTGCGGGTCCGCACCGTCAGCGCCGCCGAGGCACGGGACACCTACGTGGTGCGCGAGGAACTCGACGGGCTGGCCGCCGCCCTCGCCGCCCGGGCGCACGCTCGGGAGGACGCGGAGGCGCTCAGGGGCGCGCTGGAGGCCCTCAATGCCGCCACTGGAGAGGACTACCGTCAGCAGACCCGGCTGGACCTCGCCTTTCACGGGGCCGTGACCCTCGCCGCGCACAACGCCGCACTCGCCGAATTGGCGCGGGGGCTGGAGCAGCGGGTGGCGCTCATCAAGCATCAGACACGGACGTACAATGCCCACCCCGACACGGCCGCGCAGCACGCCGCCATCCTGAAAGCCATCCTGGCCCGCGACGCGGACGCCGCCCGCGAGGCCGCCCGCACGCATGTCCACACCTTTGCCGCCCTCGTGATGCAGAACCTCGGAGAAACCCTATGATCGACCAGATTTACCGCAAGGCCGTCCTGACCGTTTCGGGGCAGAAGTTCGTGGAAGACCTCGTGCGCTCGCGCGGGTGGGGAATGGCGCAGCGCTTCGTGGCGGGGGAGGACGCCAACTCTGCCATCCGCGCCGTGCAGGAGCTGGAGAAAGACGGCATCCTGGGAAACCTCGACCTGCTGGGCGAGTTCGTCGCCTCGCCGGAAAAGGCGAACGAGTTTGCCCAGAAGGTGCTGCACCTGCTGGACGAGGCGCACGGTGCCGGGATCACCCCCTACGTCAGCGTGAAGCTCTCCAGCGTCGGCCAGGGGCAGACCGTGGACGGTGAGGACCTGGGGCTGACGAATGCCCGCCGCATCATCGGGAAGGCGAAGGAGTACGGCGGTTTCGTGTGCCTGGACATGGAGGACCACCCGCGCGTGGACGTGACGCTCGCGCAGTTCCGCACACTGGTGGGCGAGTTCGGGAACGCGCACGTCGGGACCGTCCTCCAGAGCTATCTCTACCGCTCCGAGGCCGACCGGGACAGCCTGGACGACCTGCGCCCCAACCTCCGCATTGTGAAGGGTGCGTATCTGGAGCCCGAGACGGTCGCCATGCCCGACAAGGCGGATGTGGACGCGGGCTACCGCCGCCTAGTGTACGCCCAGATGAAGGCCGGGAATTACGTGAACGTCGCCACCCACGACGAGTCCATCATCGAGGATGTGAAGCATTTCGTCCTGGCGCACGGCATTGAGCGGGACCGGTTCGAGTTCCAGATGCTGTACGGCATCCGCCGCGACCTGCAAAAGGAACTCGCCTCGCAGGGCTACCGCGTCCGCGCCTACATCCCCTACGGCCGCGACTGGTATCCCTACTTCTCCCGCCGCATCGCCGAGCGTCCCGCCAACGTGATGTTCGTGCTGCGCGGCATGCTGAAGGGCTGAGGCCGTGGCGCTGATCGGGGTGACTGGGGCGCCGGGCAACGTGGGGACGCCGCTGGTGCGCGCCCTCCTCGCGCGGGACGCCCAGGTGCGTGTCCTCGCCCGCCGCCCGGAACAAGCCCGCGGCGCCTTTGCCGACGCGCCCGAGGTGGAGGTGCAGCGGCTGGACTTCGGTGACCGCCGCAGCTACGTCGAGGCATTTCGCGGCGTGGACCGCCTCTTCATCGTGCGTCCCCCCCAGCTCAGCCAAGTTCGGCGCGACATGGTGCCCGCGCTCGATGTGGCGCTGGGGGCGGGCGTGACGCAGATGGTCCTGCTCTCCCTGCAGGGGGCCGAGCGTCTCCCCTTCGTGCCGCACGCACAGCTTGAGGCGTACCTGCGCGAGAGCGGGGCGGGCTACACCTTCCTGCGCCCCTCCTTTTTCATGCAGAACCTGACGACCATGCACCTGCCCGAGCTGCGACGGGGCGAGGTCTACGTTCCGGCGGGCGGGGGCCGCACCAGCTTCATCGACGTGCGGGACATTGCGGAGTTCGGCGCCGTGGTCCTCACCGAGCCCGGCCACGAGGGCAAGGCGTACGAGCTGACGGGCTCGGAGGCCCTCACCTACGCCGAAGTCGCCGCCAAACTCACCGCCGCCACGGGCCGCCCCATCCGCTACGCCGACCCCACCCCGCTCGCCTTTTTCCGCCACATGCGCGCACGCGGTATCAGCACCAGCCAGACGCTCGTCATGGAGGCGATCTACGCCACCGCCCGCTTCGGCCTCGCGGCGCGCGTGACGCCCGAGACCGCGCAACTGTTGGGCCGCCCGCCGCGTTCTTTCGACGAGTTTGCGCGGTCTGTCGCCCCCCTTCTTTCCCAGGAGTAACCCATGCTTAAGATTCAGGACTACCGCCCCCAGCCCTTCACCGACTTCACCCTGCCCGAGAACGTCGCCGCCTACCAGGCCGCGCTGCAAAAGGTCCGCTCCGAACTGCTCGGCAAGCACTACCCGCTCGTCATCAACGGGGAGCGGGTGGACACCGAGGAGCGGCTGACCTCCCTGAACCCCTGCGACACGTGTGAGGTGGTCGGGACGACGGCCAAGGCGACGGTCGAGGACGCCCAGCGCGCGCTGGACGGCGCCTGGGAGGCGTGGGAGGGCTGGAAGCGCTGGGACATGGACGCCCGCGCCCGCATCCTGCTCAAGGCCGCCGCGATCCTCAAGCGCCGCCGCCTGGAAGCCTGCGCGCTGATGAGCCTGGAGGTCGGCAAGAACTACGCCGAGGCCGACGTGGAGGTCGCCGAGGCGATCGACTTCCTGGAGTATTACGCCCGTTCGGCGATGAAGTACGCGGGCTTCGGCTCCGCCGAGACGACGTGGTTCGAGGGCGAGGAGAACGGCCTGCTGTACCTGCCGCTGGGCGTGGGCGTCTCCATCTCCCCCTGGAACTTCCCCTGCGCGATCTTCCTGGGGATGCTCGCCGCGCCCATCGTGGCGGGGAACTGCGTGATCGCCAAGCCTGCCGAGGACTCCGGCCTGATCGCGGGCTTCGTGGTGGACATCCTGCTCGAAGCCGGGCTGCCCGCCGGGGTGCTGCAATTCCTGCCCGGCGTGGGCTCGGAGGTCGGCGAGTACCTGACCACCCACCCGAAGACGCGCTTCATCACCTTTACCGGCAGCCGGGCGGTCGGCCTGCACATCAACGAGGTCGCCGCCAAGGTGCAGCCCGGCCAGAAGTGGATCAAGAAGGTGATCCTCGAACTGGGCGGCAAGGACGCGATGATCGTGGACGAGACGGCTGACCTCGATGTGGCGGTGACGGCCGCCGCGCAGGGGGCTTTCGGCTTCAACGGCCAGAAGTGCTCGGCCATGAGCCGCCTGATCGTGGTGGACGAGGTGTACGACCGCGTGGTGAGCGCCTTTGTCGAGCGGGCGAAGACCCTCAGGGTCGGCACGGGCGAGGAGAACGCCAACGTCACGGCCGTCGTGAACGAGGAGAGCTTCGAGAAGATCAGCCAGTACCTCCAGATCGGGCGTGAGGAAGGCCAGCTCCTCCTCGGCGGCGAGGCACCCGGCGAGGTGAACGGCAAGAAGGGCTATTACGTCCAGCCCACCATCTTCGGAGACGTGGACGTGCGGGCCCGCATCGCCCAGGAGGAGATCTTCGGGCCGGTGGTCAGTGTCTTCCGCGCCCACGACTGGCAGCACGCGCTGGAGATCGCCAACTCCACCGAGTACGGCCTGACGGGCGGCGTGTGCAGCAACGTCCGCGAGCGGCTGGAGCAGGCCCGTCACGAGTTCGAGGCGGGGAACCTCTACTTCAACCGCAAGATCACGGGTGCCATCGTCGGCGTGCAACCCTTCGGCGGGTACAACATGAGCGGCACCGACTCCAAGGCGGGCGGACCCGACTACCTGGCGAACTTCCTGCAACTCAAGAGCGTGACCGAGCGCTGGTAAGGTCAATTAAGGAACGCTTCAGGGCGTTCGGGGCGGGATGGGTCATGACCGGCCCATCCCGTTCTGCTTGGTCATCACACTTGGCAGGAATCAGGGGAGGGCGGGGCATAGGGACCGCCCCCCAGCTCTTTTACCCTTGCTTCTGCATGGAATGGGCCCTACCAGGCCTATCAGTCGAAGTCGAGCCTTGAGTCCCGGCGATGAGATGCCTCGTTGACGCTCAGCGGGACAACCCTTTTGCACTTCGCCATCCACGAGCAGTGATCACCTGTGATTGGATCCTCCTTAAACGCGGTCAAAATCAGCCTAGACAGGTCCTGGAAAGGGCCTGAGACCGGCTCTAACATCCGGCGCAAATCCAACTCTAACCCAGAGTATCCGTTCCTCTCGCAGCTCCGCGCCGCCTTCTGGTGCGGTTGCGTTCGCCTTTTGCTCTGTTCCCGGAGGCCCCATGAAGGACACCCGTACCCTGCTCGCCGCGACCCTCGCCCTCACGCTCGCTGCCTGCGGACAGCAGGCTCAGACGCCCGCGCCCAGCGCCAGCAGCCCCGACCAGGCCACCGCGGCGGACGGCGCCTACCTGGTGGGCTTCAAGGAGAGCAACCTGGGCTCGCAGAGCCTGAGCCCGCAGGCACTCCAGGCGCAGGCCCAGCTCCAGGCGCAAGCCATTACCGCCGCTGGGGGCACGCTGACAACCCAGTGGACCGAGATCAGCGCCGCCGCCGTGCACCTGAGCCCCGAGGCGCTGGCGAAACTCAAGGCCAACCCCTCGGTCGAGTACGTGGAGCCCGACCTCGTGCGGCACGCGATGGGGATGCGGAGCGGCGTGACGGACGCCAGCCCGGCGCATGCGAACCTCGGGGCTCAGGGTCTCACCGCGCAGGCCACGCCGATCTACTCCGCCAGCGGCGAGTTCACCTGGGGTGACAACGCGCTCAAGGTGCCCAGCCTGCGGGCGAGCAACTACACCGGGGCGGGCGTGGCCGTCTGTGTGACCGACACGGGCATCGACGCCAACCACCCCGAGTTCCAGAGGAAGCTGAAGGGCTTCAAGAACTTCGTCTCCACCGAGACGTATACCGACCCCTACCAGAAGAACGACGTGTCGCACCACGGCACGCACGTCTCGGGCACCATCTTCGCCCAGTATGGGGCGGGGACTGGCGCGACCGGGCAGCAGTCGGGCATGGACCCCAACGGGGTGGGCGGCGTGGCGAGCGGCGTGAACCTGTACATGGCGCGCGTGCTGGGCAACGATGGCTCGGGGGCCTCCAGCGGCATCATCAACGGGGTGAACTGGTGTGCCGCGCAGCTCAAGAGCCAGGGCGGCACCGAGAACAAGGTGGTCATCAGCATGTCGCTGGGCGGAGGCCGGGCCAGCCAGACCGAGCAGCGCGCGTACACCAGCGTGTACAACAAGGGCGCGCTGATCGTCGCCGCGACTGGCAACGACGGCGCCGCCGTCTCCTACCCCGCCGCGTACACCAACGTGGTGGGCGTGGGCGCCATCGACTCCTCCGAGGCCAAGGCGGACTTCTCCAACTTCGGCTCCCAGGTCGATCTGGTCGGCCCAGGCGTGGATGTCCTGAGCAGCGTGCCGCTGGGCCAGGGCACGGCGGCGAGCGCGAGTGGTGGCGGCGTGACCTTCAGCGACGTGCAGGCCGCCGACCTGAGCGGCAGGGGCACCTTCAGCGGCACCATTGTCGCGGCGGGCGGCACGAACAACGAGTTCTGCGGCACGGGCACCCGCAACGCGGCCCTGACGGGCAACATCGCCCTGATCAGCCGCGGCACCTGCTCCTTCGAGGAAAAGACCGCCAATGCGGTCGCCAGCGGCGCCAAGGCCGTCATGATCTACAACAACACGGCGGGCTCGCTGGGCATGAGCCTGACGAACAGCTACTCGGTGCCCGTCGTGGGCCTCCTGCAGACCGACGGCCAGGCGCTGCTGGGCAAGCTCCCCACCACCGGCACGGCCAGCGTGAAGGGCGCGGACTACGAGTACTTCAATGGCACCAGCATGGCGACCCCGCACGTTAGCGCCGCCGCGGCGGTGGTCTGGGCGGCCAAGCCCACCCTGACGAACACCCAGCTTCTGAGCCTGCTCACCTCCACCGCCAGGGATCTGGGGACGGCAGGCAAGGACAACAACTTCGGGTACGGACTGGTCGACCCCCTCAAGGCGATCACCGGCCGGTAAGGCCCTTCAGGCAAAGCCGCTCCCAGGACGGGGGCGGCTTGTTTCGTTTCCGTGGCACGTCGGGGCCGTTATCCTCAGGGGGTGAGGCACCACATCAGCGCGGCTGGGGTCGTCCTGAGGGGTGACCGGCTCCTCCTCGTGCGTCATCATCAGCCTGGTCGGTACGACTTCTGGCTGCCTCCGGGCGGGGGGCTGGAAGGTGAGGAGAGTCTCTTCGAGACCGCCCAGCGCGAGGTCCACGAGGAAACCGGGCTGATTGTCCGGGCTGAGCGGCTGCTGTACCTTCAGGAGATCGTCGAACCGGGATTGCATATCTGCAAGAGTTTCGTGCTCTGCTCCGAGGTGGGAGGAGAGCTCTCCCTCGACCACCGGGTGAGTGACAAGCTGGTGGACGCGCGGTTCTTGCCCGAGGAAGCCCTCGCGGGTTTGGACGTGCGCCCGGAGGTGTTCCGGGAGACCTTCTGGCAGGACTGGCGGGCGGGCTTTCCGGGCTTCAGGTATCTGGGCCTGCAGCGGGCCACGGACGCCTAGACCCTACGGCCCGCCCTCCCCCATCAGCCGGTCCACGATCAGCGCCCCGCCCAGGATGGCCGGAATGCCCCCGCCGGGATGAACGCCCGTGCCAACCTGCCAGAGCTTCGGGTGAGGCCGGTAGGACTGGGGATGCAGGGGGCCGCCGCGCCAGACGGGGAGGGCGGCCCCGTAGATCGCCCCGCCGGGATGGCCGCCCGCCGCGTAGTGGCTGGGGGGCAGGGCCACGACCTCCCGCGCGGACGCGAGCAGGCCGGGCACGCCCAGCGTGCGCTCCACCCGCTCCACCTGCGCCCGCACCCAGTGATGACCAGGCCGAAGATCATGCCCGGTCGCGGGGGCGGTGAGCAGCACGGCCAGCCTCTCCCCCTCCGCGTGGACGAGGGCGAGGGTGTCGGGCGGGAGGGCTCCGGCGCGAACGGCGGCCCGGAAGGGGCGAAAGTCCGAGGGCGGCAGGACGGAGGTGGCGGGCAACGGGGCGGGGCCGGGCAGCGCCGCGTACAGGGCGAGACCACTCACCGTCCGGCGGGCGACGGGTGAACGCGCGGGCCGTCCGAGCAGCGCGGCGAGCCGGGCCGGGTCGAGGGCGCTCACCAGCAGGTCGTGAAGGCGCACCCCTCCACCCTTGAGGATGAGGCGGGCCACCGTGGTATCCACCCGCACGACCTCCGCCCCCTCCACCACCTTCACGTTCCGGGCCGCTCCGAAGGCGAGCAGCGCATCCAAGAGGGCACCCGTACCACGCGCGGGCCGGGCAACGGACGCGGCAGCCAGCGCCGGAATCAGGGCATACAGGGCAGGCGCGTCCCACGGCGTGAGCCCCGCGTTCAGCGCGTGCGTCCGCACGGCGTGGGCGAGGGCCGGGGGCAGCCGCCGGGCGCGCACCCACCCTTCGGCGGTGAGGTGACCTCCGGTCGCCCGGAACAGGGCCGCGCTCGCCCGCCGGAAAGCCGGATCAGAGAGGCGGGGCGGAGTGGTCAGCAGCGTCCCGAGGTGCGGCGCGAGGATTCGGGCTGGTTCGGCGTACGCCTCCCAGGCCGCGTGCAGGGGATGACCCTGCGGAACGGGCAGCGGCACCGCCCCGAACGGCGTGTAATGCACGCCCAGCCCCCCAGGCAGCGGACGCAGGTCGAGCGGGTCCACCTCGCCCAGCCGTCTCAGATACGTACGCCACACCTCCGGGAAGGTGAAGAGGCTCGGCCCCGTGTCGAAGGTCAGGCCGCCGACCATGACCCGCCGCAGCTTGCCGCCCGCCCGGTCCCGCTCGTACACCGTGACCGCGTGTCCCCGTTCCGCCAGCAGCGCCGCGAGCGCGAGTCCCGCGAGACCGCCGCCGAGGATACCGATGGAGCGGGAGTGGACAGTGGAAAGTGGAAAGCGGGAGGGACCGGGCTCTTTCTGACGGCTGACCGCTGACGGCTGACCGCTCCCCCTCACGGCCACAGCCCGCGCGCCAGCAGGTACACGAGGGGTACGCCCGCAATCGTCCCCACGATCCACGGGGTCACGATGCTGAGGGGGTACAGCCGGGCCGCATGTTCGGGGGTGGGCCGCCACAACAGGGCGAGGGCCATGCCACCGCACACCAGCCACAGGGCAAGGGCGGTGAGGTGACTGAGCGGCCACAGCAGCCCCCCTGCGAGCAGGAACCATCCCAGCGCGTAAGCTGACGTCCCCCGCACCCCCAGGGTGGTGGCGACGGTGCGCGTCCCGGCCAGGCGGTCGGCGGGTACATCCTGCGCGGCGTCGAAGGCATGTTTGCCCACCGAGTAGGCCATCAACGCGGCGAGGGGGAGCCAGGGCACGGGAACCCCCAAGGCGAGGGCGGGCAGCACGAGGGGGAGCGCGTAGGCGACGTTGCTCAACCCGTCGAGAAAGGGACGGCCCTTCAGCCGCAGGGGGGGCAGGCTGTACGCCACGAACAACGCGGCGGCGACCAGCAGCACCCCAATCGCGGCGGGTGGCAGCAGCAGCGCGAGCGCCAGCAGAAAGGGAGCATTGAGCGCCAGGATCGCCCGCCGCAGCGGCCCCCCCTCCCCCGCCGTCAGCCGCGCGCCCTGCCAGCCCCCCTTGCGCGCCGAGAGGGCGTCCTCCTCCCGGTCGGCGAGGTCGTTCAGGCCGTAGATCAGCAGGTTGAAGGGCAGGGTCAGGTACGCGAGCAGCACCAGCAGGTCGGGCCGCAGGGTATAGAGGTGCCCGGTCAGCCACAGGCCCATGACCAGCGTGCCCACCGTGTTCACCCACAGGGCGGGGCGGGCCACGGTCAGCAGGCGGCGCAGGGGGAGTCGGGCGGGCAGGGTCAGGGGGCGCATGGGCTCTCGCGGGCGCGGGGAGGGCGCGGGCAGGCCGCATTGTAGAGGGGAAGGCGACCCGCCGCCGGGACAGATGGCAGCTTCCCCATATCCGCTCGACAGTCCCGGAATGCGTACAGTCTGCGCGCCCCCCGCATGGCCCAATGGGGACGCGAAAGGAGAGGACATGCGGGTACTGGTCACCGGAGGCACGGGCTTCGTCGGGCGGGCGGTCGTGGGGGAGTTGCTGGGGCGGGGGCACACGGTCTATGCCGGGTCACGGGACGGCGCCTCCCTTCCCGGTGCGGACGGAGTCAAGCTGGACGTGACGGACGCGGGCAGCGTCCTGCGGGCGGTGGGAGAGACCCGCCCCGACGCCGTGATCCACCTCGTCGGCATCATCGCGGAGGAGGGGACGCAGACCTTCGAGCGGGTCCATCTGGAGGGCACCCGGCATATGCTGGCCGCCACCCCCCGGCAGGCCCGCTACGTCCACATGAGCGCCCTGGGTGCCCGGGAGGACAGCGCCAGCGGCTACAGCCGCAGCAAGGCGCAGGCCGAGCGCCTGGTGCGCGAGAGCGGCCTGAGCTGGACGATCTTCGAGCCCAGCCTGATCTTCGGGGTTGGGGACGACTTCTTCGGGCGGGTGCTGCGCGAACTGGTCTCCACCGCACCCGTCGTCCCCCAGATCGGGGACGGGGCCTTCCCCTTCCGGCCCGTCAGCGTGCAGGACGTGGCCCTCGCGTTTGCGGGAGCACTGGAGCAGCCGGGAACGGTGGGGCAGACCTATCCCCTCACCGGCCCGGAGGAGTTCACCTTCCGGCAGCTTCTGGAGATGGAACTGGCCGCGCTCGGGCGCAGGAAGCCCATCGTGCCCGTGCCGCTCGCGCTGATGAATCTGATGGTGCCCGCCATGCAGGTCCTCCCCAGGCCCCCCATCACGCGCGACCAGTACGCGATGCTCAAGGAGGGGAACACGGCGCCCAACGAGCCCGCCCGCTCCACCTTCGGCCTGCCCATGCTGCGGCTGGAGGACCACCTGCCCGGCATCGTGGCGGGAAAACGGGGCGCGGGCCGGGCCGCCGGGGCGGGATGAGCCTGGGCCCCTGCGAGCTGCCCGGCCTCGTCCCCGGGCCGCCGCTCCGGCTCAAATCGTCTGTGGCAACTCCTGGAGGTAGATCAGGGGCAACACCGAATCCCCCTGTTTGAAGGCGGCGAGGTACCCAGCGACCGTGCCGCCCGCGCGGGTGATCAGGCGGGCCAGGGCCTGCGCGGTGCCCCCCGACGCCACCACGTCCTGCACGATGGTCACGCGCCTCCCCTTGAGGCGGGCGGCGTGCGGGCCGTCGAGCCACAGCGTCTCGGCGACGCCGAGGGTGAGGCTGGGCACGTCCTGAATGAGGGGGTCTTGCATGTACGTGCGACGTTTCTTGCGGACCACCACGTAGGGGAGCCCCGCCCGGTCGCTGAGTTCGTGCACCAGCGGGAGCGCATTCGTGACGACCGAGAGCAGGATGTCGGTGCCCGGCGGGATCAGGGGGAGCATCGCCTCGGCGGCGGCGTTGGTGAACTCGCTGTCCCCGATGAATTCCACCAGCGGCACGCGCCCCACGGCGCCAACGCGGACGGTGGGCAGCTCGCGGGTCACGGCACCAATCGTGACGCGCAGGGCCTGCGGGCCGGGGGGCGTCACGACGCCTCCGCCTCTGGGCCGAACAGCGGCAGGTGCCCCAGCGCGGTGACCTCCGGGCGCTCCTGCCCCTCCGTGAAGACCGCGACGACCGCCGCGACCTCGCCGCCAACTTCCTCGATGATCTGGCGCAGGGAGTTCAGGGTGCCGCCGCTGGAGACCACGTCGTCCACGATGGCGACCCGGTGACCCCGGATCTTCTCCACGTCGAAACCGTCGAGCACGAGCAGCTGGGGCTTGCCCGTGGTGATGCTCACGACCTCGCGGGCGACTGGCTCGACCATGTAGGGCTTCTGCGTCTTGCGGATCACGATGTAGGGCTTGCCGCTCTCGCGGCTGATCACGTGCGCGAGCGAGACCGCCTTGACCTCGGGCGTGACGAGCACGTCGATGTTCGCGGGCAGGCGCCGGGCGAGTTCGCGGCCCGCCGCCTCGGTGACTTCGGTGTCGCCCAGCATGTTGAAGAGGGCCACGCTGACCCCGGGCCCGACCGGCACCACCGGCAGCTCGCGCGTCACGTCCCCAACCTCGACCTTGTACGTTCTCACCCGCCGAGTGTAACGCGCTGCGCGGGGGGAATCCTCAGCCCAGCGCCCCCGTGCCCGCGTAGCCCACGACCTCCGCCACGCCCCGGTCGCTCAGGCGCACCAGGAAGCCCGCGTCCTCGTAGTAGGCCAGCCCGCCGTCGAGGGCGAGGCACAGGTGGCCCGCGTACAGGACAGGCGTGCCGGGCTCCGGGCCGGGATTGTCGAGCAGCAGGGACACCGGCGTGTGGCCGTGCGCGAGCCGCTCGCCGCCGAAGGTCCGCAGCAGCCGCCGGGCCAGCTCCTCCCCCCGGGGCTCCGCGAAGGCGAGGCGGTCGGCGAAGGCGTTGGCGAAGTGGCCCCAGACCTCGGGCGCCTCGCTCTGGAGGAGCCGGACGACATGGGCATTCACCGCCTCCACGCTGCCCCCCAGCCGCAGGTACAGGCTGCTGTCGGCGTGCAGGAACAGCCAGCGGCCCACGCGGGCCAGGGCGGGCCGCGCCGCCAGCCAGGCCTGGTCCTCGGCGCCCAACCGGGCGGTGTCGAGCGGCTGCCCGCCGTTCGCCAGCCAGTACTCGCGGAAGCCGTAGTGGTCCTGGGGATCGTACCCGGCAAAGCGCAACGCGGCCAGGAACATCACCTCGTGGTTGCCGAGCAGCGCCGTGACGCGCCCCCCCGCCAGCGGGGCCGAGGCCTCCAGCGAGCGAACGAGCCGCACCACGCCCGCCCCGTCGGGCCCGCGGTCCATATAGTCGCCCAGGAAGACGAGGTGCGACGTGCCCCCGGTCCAGCGGTCCCCCTCGTCGATCAGGCGGGCCCGGCGCAGCAGCACGCGGAGCTTGTCAAGGGCGCCGTGAACGTCGGCCACCACCCACAGGCCCTCGACGGGCGCGCGGAGGAGTTCACCGGGAAGGTGGACGGTCATGCGGGCACTTCCTCAGGGCTGACGAGGGCGCGGAAGTACGCCCGGGTCGCCGCGCTCACGTCACAGGGCAGAGCGGCGAGGGGCCACCACGCCACCTCCGCCGCGTCGTCCCCGGCCCGGGCCTCGCCCGCCACCTGCCGGGTGGTGTACAGGACCGTCACCCAGGCGACCTCGTTGCCGTCCGGGTACGTGTGCTGGTGGTGGGGACCACTCAACACTTCCAGCAGCGTCAGGGGCCCGGCCTCCAGCCCCGTTTCCTCCCGAAGTTCACGGTGGGCGGCGGCCTCGACCTCCTCGCCGACATTCACGCCTCCACCGGGCAGGTCCCAGTGACCGTCGTCACGGCGGCGGATCAGCAGAACCTCGGGGCCGTTCGCTCCACGCCGCAGCGTCGCCACGCCCGCACCCACCCGCTGGACGGCTGGGGCCTGCCCAGTCATTCGTCCTCGTCCCCGTCTTCTGTCTCTTCCGCCTCGGCCCTCTCGCCACCCTGCGGGGCGGGCAGGGTGCGCCAGCCGGTCATGCGGTCGCTGATGTCCTGCTGGATGCGCCGGACGTTGCCCTCCATCTTGGCCCGCGCCCCCTCCAGACGGTGCCGCAGCCGCATGATCTCCTCGACCCCGGCGAGGTTGACGCCGAGTTCCTGGGTCAGGCGGCGAATCTCGCGCAGGTGCTCGATGTCGCGCTCGGAATACAGCCGCGTCTTGCCGCTGCTTCTGCCGGGGCGGATGAGCTGCTTGCGCTCATACAGGCGCAGGGTCTGCGGGTGCATGTCCACGAGCTCGGCGGCGATGGAGATCACGTAGACGGGACGGTCCTTGGGATCAATCCGGCCCTCCGAGTCGGGGGCGGGCAGGGCCCGGGGGGCGGCGCGCTCACGCAGCTCGTCCTCCAGCCGCTCGATCTCGGCCTCGAACTCGCCCTGAAGGTCGTCGAGCTGGTGCTGGAGGCGCATGACCTCCTCGACCCCGGCGAGGTTGACGCCGAGTTCCTGGGTCAGGCGGCGAATCTCGCGCAGATGCTCGATGTCGCGCTCGGAATACAGCCGCGTCTTGCCGCTGGAACGCCCCGGGCGGATCAGACCCTTGCGCTCGTAGAGCCTGAGAGTCTGAGGGTGCATGTCCACGAGTTCTGCCGCGACCGAGATCACGTAGACGGGGCGTTGCTTGGAATCGGTCGCCATACCTTGCTTGAGTATACCGCGAGCAAGGTTTCTGAACGTGGGCAAAGGTGAGGTCGGGCGGCGGCCGTACCCTGCTGGGCGGGGCTCAGGTACCCGGGCGCCTGACCAAAGACTCTTCACTCCGCACAGGGTGACAGGCCGGGCCATCTTCGTCTGCCCCGTTTTTCTCACTCACGCCGGACCCTCCCGCTATCATCCGCCCATGACACACCCCCAGGCCCCGGACCTCTCCGCCCTCCTCAACCGCCAGGAGGCCGAGGGGGAACTGTTCGAGCTGCTGCGGATTCCCTCGGTGAGCGCCGACCCCGCCCACACCGAGGACATGGCCCGCGCCGCCGCCTTCCTCCAGCGCAAGCTCCAGAGCCTCGGCTTTACCGCGCGGATGGACCCCACCGGGCACGGCGGGCAGTCCGGACACCCGGTCGTGTACGCCGAGCGTCTGGACGTCCCCGGCAAGCCCACGGTGCTGATCTATGGGCACTACGACGTGCAGCCGGAAGCCCCCCTGGAGGAGTGGGTGACGCCCCCCTTCGAACCCACCGTGCGTGAGGGGCGCATCTACGCCCGCGGCTCGACCGACGACAAGGGCCAGGCCTACGCCCACGTGCGGGGCGTGGAACTGCTGCTCTCGCAGGGAGAGTTGCCTGTCAACGTCAAATTCCTGCTGGAGGGCGAGGAGGAGGTCGGCAGCCCCAACCTCGCCGCCTACCTGGCCGAGCACGCCGAGGAGCTGAAGGCGGACGTGATCGTCATCTCCGACGGCAGCCGCTTCGCGCCCAACGTACCCACCGTGACCTACGGCCTGCGCGGGCTGAGCTACGTGGAGATTCACGTGCAGGGGGCGAACCGTGACCTCCACTCCGGCGCGTACGGTGGGGCGGCGCCCAACCCCATCAACGCCCTCGCTGAGATCATCAGCAAGCTCAAGGATGACCAGGGCCGCATCACCATCCCCGGCTTCTACGACGGGGTGGAGGAACTGACCCCCGAGGAGCGCGAGATGTGGGCGAAACTGCCCCACTCGGACGAGGAGTTCGCCGCCTCCATCGGCGTGCCCGCCCTGCCCGGCGAGAAGGGGTACTCCACCCTGGAACGCCTCTGGGCACGGCCCACACTTGACGTGAACGGCATCTGGGGCGGCTACCAGGGCGAGGGCAGCAAGACGGTGATCCCCGCCAAGGCCGGGGCCAAGGTCTCCATGCGCCTAGTGCCCGGCCAGGACCCCGAGCGCATCACCCGGCTGGTGCAGGAGTACGTGCCGACCCTGGCCCCCGAAGGCGTGCGGGTGGAGGTGAAGGGTCTGCACGGCGGCCAGCCCGTGAAGGTGGACCTCGACTCGCCGTACATCAAGGCCGCCGACCGGGCGCTGACGCGGGTGTACGGCAAGCCCGCCGCCTTTGGCCGCACCGGAGGCTCCATCCCCATCGTCGCCGACTTCCGCCGCGTGCTGGGCGCCCCCGTCCTGCTGGTGGACTTCGGCCTGAACGAGGACGCCCCCCACTCGCCCAACGAGAGCTTCGCGCTGGAGGACTACCACAACGGCATTCTGACGAGCGCCTATCTGCTTCAGGAACTCGCCCAGGCATGATCCTCGGCTTCCTCGCCTCCCACGGGGGCAGCGCGGCCCGCTTTCTCACTCAGGCGGCACGGGAGGGGCGGCTGGATGCCACGCCCGTCGCCCTTGCCAGCAACAACAGCGGCAGCCCAGCGCTCGCCTGGGCGCGGGAGGCGGGGCTGAGGGCGGCGCACCTGAGCGCGGCGAAGTACCCCGACCCGGACGCGCTGGACGCGGCGATCCTGGCCTTTCTGCGGGAGGCGGAGGTGGATACCCTGGTCCTCAGCGGGTACATGAAGGCGCTGGGGCCGCGAGTGCTTTCGGCCTATGCGGGGCGGCTGGTGAACGTCCACCCCAGCCTGCTGCCCCGGCACGGCGGGCGCGGCATGTACGGGGACCGGGTGCATGAGGCGGTCCTCGCGTCGGGCGATGCCGAGTCGGGCGCCACGGTTCACCTGGTCACCGCCGGGATCGACGAGGGGCCGATTCTGGCGCAGGTGCGGGTGCCCGTGCTGCCCGACGACACGCTGCCCACCCTCAAGGCGCGTGTGCAGGCCACCGAGGGCGAGTTGCTGCTGGGGGCGCTGCGGGGCCTGGCGTGAGCCGGATTCCTGCCATTCCGTTGTTTTTCTGGAACAGCACCAGGGAGACAACTCCATCCCGAAACCCGTCCTTTTTTCTTCTCGCACCGCCCGGGTTGAACACCCTGACGGCTGCTCAACCGCAAGGGTTATGAAACGCAAAGTCTTCGACCTCCGCCCCTGGCCCCGGGTGGCCCGGCACACCCAGACCGTCACCCACATCCCCGGCTACGTCATCGTGGACCTCACCGCGCACGAGGTCACCCGCCCGCTGGACGTGCCCTTCGGGGAGCGCACCGTTCGCATTCTTGACCACGGCTTCCGCTGGGTGCGGGCGCATCCGACCGGCACGGGCGAGGGCGCACTCGGGGACGCCCTCACCGTGCAATTGAACGCGGCGGGCCAGCCCGAACAGCTTTACGTGGACATCCACGCCGGGGAAGGGGTGGGCGAAGACGGCCTCCCCTGGACCGAGGACGTGTACCTCGACGTGATCGCCAACTGGCAGCCCGGCTGGCGGGTGACCGAGACGCACATCATCGACGCCGACGAGTTGGAGGAGGCGGTGCGGGCCGGGCAGGTCTCCCCCACCCTCGCCGAGACCGCCTGGGCCCACGCGCGATTGGTAGAGGAGGGGTTGAGGGCGGGGACGTACGCGCCGCTGGAGGTGCTACGGGGATATCTGGAGGACCCGTATACGTAGCGTTTGATTTTCCCGCCCTCCTCCGCTACTCTGCTCTGCGCTGGAACGGTGCCCGAGTGGTTGAAGGGGCACGCCTGGAAAGCGTGTATAGGGGCAACCTTATCGAGGGTTCGAATCCCTCCCGTTCCGCCAAAGCTCGTGCCTGTGCGTGTTCCCGGACACCACAGGCACTTTCGTTTGGGGCGGCGCCATACCCTCCTCGGTCAGCGGGTCGCCCTGCCAGCTCAAGGGGTTGCCGTATACAGTTCGTCCTCGGTCAGCGGACCGGGCGGCGCCTCCTCCGAGCCCTTCGCACGTTGCCGGGCGGAGAACATGCCCCCGCGTGCCGGTTTCAGGACGGCAAAGCGGCCCATGCCGATGCTGTACGGCACGTCGTCGTAGATCGCCTCCATCCCACCGCGCATGAAGTACGTTTCATGCCAGAAGCCCGTTCCACCGGAATCCCGCAGGAAGTCCCTCCACCAGCGGCGGTGCGGTTCGGACCTCGACCACCGTTCCAGGGATTCGAAATCGCGCCAGTACTGCCGCATTCCGATGTGGGGTGGGAACAGCGAGAAGATCAGGGATTCGTGCAGCAGAAGACCGTCGGGCCTGTCCTGAACAGAGGCGCCAATCTGCGGCCCCAGGCCAGCTACAGTCCTGAAGCCCGTCCAGGCATTGACGCGCATGCCGAGATAGATCACCACCAGATCGGGGTAGGGGGAGAGATCGACGGTCCTCCGGTCCACTTTTGGCGGCATGGCGCTCCTCCTGTGGGGCTCAAGTGGAAAAGGGGTCAGGATCACCTTACCGCCAGTGGCCCGCATCGTGGTGAAAGCGTCATCGGCGTGGCAATCGTCCCTTCCTCGGACAGGGCCAAGACGTCCTGTTCAAGTGAGGAGGCATGGCTCCCCATGTCGTTTGTGGGGCTCACCCACCCCATCCGCCCCGACCCTTAGGACTTGCCCAAGCCCAATTGTCATGGCCGTGTCATGCGCCGAGCGATTGAGTGACATCCTACACTCACATGATCAACCCGGGGAGAGGTGACACACAGGCTGCGGAGGGTGGGCGCGACTCGACCCGCCACGACAAGACCGAGGCTGGGGAAGGCTGGTCGGCGCAACATCTCCGCCGTGCCCTCGTCGCCGAGGCGTTCGGGACGTTCCTGCTGACCTTTGCCAGCGTGGGTGCCCTGCTGCTGGCGCGCCTGGGCCTCCTGCCCGAAGCGGCGGCCTCGGCCATCCCGCCGGGGCTGGTCGTGCTGACCATGATCTACGCGCTGGGGGACGTGTCGGGCGCCCACATCAATCCGGTGGTGACGCTGGCCTTCGCCCTGCGCGGCGCCTTCCCGTGGCGCTGCGTGCTTCCCTACTGGGCCGTTCAGTTCGGCGCCTCGGTCGCGGCGGCGCTGCTGATCGAGTCGTTCGCGCGCCTTCCCCACGGGACCGAGCGTCTCCCGGCGGATGGGGCGGCCCTGCTGGACGCGGGCGGGACCACCGTGCTGCTCGTCGTAATCCTGGCGACGGCGCACCGCAACGCGAAGCTCAGGCCGACCGTGGGCCTGGCGGTCGGGGCCACCGTCGCGCTCGACCACTTCCTGACGAACAGCGTCTCCGCCGTGGCGATGAATCCGGCCAAGGTCTTCGGCCCCGCGCTGGTGTCCGGACGGCTGGTAGAGGCCTGGCCGCACCTGCTCGGCCCGGTGCTGGGCGGCCTAGTCGCCCTGCTCTTCACGTGGGCGACACGCGGTCCCCTCAACGAGAGCGAGGGTGAGGCCGCCTCCGGGAACGCCGGGCAGGGCTGAGGATAGGCGAGTAACCCCCTGCCACGCGCTCTGCCCCGGACCCGACCCCTGAGAAAGGAGGGCTTCTTCCAGTACCCTGAAGTTCCCCTCAGGGTGTTCCAGAGGCCGTCCACCCCGGCGGCGTGCAGGATCAGCCCCGCCGCTTGCGTGGAGCCCTGGCACGACAAGGAGAGCCATGCACCCCCCCGAGACTGGCCCCGTCTTCGCAGGCTCCATCCCGCAGGTCTACGCGCAGCACCTCGTCCCGCTCATCTTCGAGCCCTACGCCGCCGATCTCGCCTCCCGCGTGGCGCGGAGGCAGCCTGCGCGTGTCCTGGAGATCGCCGCGGGGACGGGAGTGGTGACCCGTCACCTCGCCCGCGTCCTGCCGCCCGGGGTCCCCATCGTCGCCACCGATCTCAGCCAGCCCATGCTCGATCAGGCGGCGGCGGCGGGGACCGAGCGGCCCGTCGAGTGGCGCCAGGCGGACGCCCAGCAGCTCCCCTTTCCTGACGGGTCGTTCGATGTGGTCGTCTGCCAGTTTGGGGCCATGTTCTTCCCGGATAAGGTGAGGGCGTTCGCGGAGGCCCGGCGTGTCCTGCGTCCGGGCGGCGGGTTCATCTTCAACGTGTGGGACCGGATCGAGGAGAACGAGTTTCCCGATGTCATCCTCCGGGCGGTCCGGCCCATCCTCCCGGACGGTGGGACGCCCTTCATGATCCGCATCCCGCATGGGTATCACGATGCTCCGGCCATCGCCCGAGACCTGGCCCGCGCGGGGTTCACCCAGCCTCCCACGGTCACCACCCTGGCCCAGCGCAGCCACGCGGAGTCGCCCCGTGTTCCTGCGGTGGCGTTCTGTCAGGGCACGCCCATGCGGGCCGAATTGGAGCGGCTTGGACCCACAGGACTTACGGAGGCCACCGACCTGGCGACCGCCGCCATAGCCAGCCGGTTCGGGCCGGGCGTGGTGGACGGCAAACTGCAAGCCCTCGTCGTCGCCGTGGAGCGGGAGGAGGCAGCCGGAGCGGGGTGATTGGGGAAGTCGCCCCACGCAGACGCGGGGGCAAAGGGGCATTCTGATGCCCGGTTGCGGCCGCCTGAGCCAGCCTGGTCCCGGGCACTCCGCGATTCGCCCTACCCCCGCCGCACCCGCCACGCGCTGACCAGCGGCAGGAGCGCGAGGAGGGCACAGGCCGAGGCCAGGGCCGGAAAGCCCGCATGCGTGATCACGAGGCCGCCGACCAGCGTGCCCGTTCCCGCCGCGACGTAGCCCAGGCCGTCGGTCACGCCCTGCGCGGCGGGGTGGCGGGAGAGCGCCTTGCTGCCCGTCACGAAGGCGAGGTTCCAGCCCAGCCCCAGCAGGAACATGCTGGCACCCAGCCACGCGGGGCCGGGCAGCGGCGCGGTGAGGGCGGCGGCGGCGAGCAGGAGGGCGCCGCCCACGTAGCCCACCCGCAGCCCCAGCCGGTCGATCAGCGGCCCGGTCAGCCAGCCGAAGCCGAACATGCCCGCGATGTGGCCGGAGATCAGCGCGGCGATGCCCCCGTGGTCCATCCCCAGGTGGTGTGCCCGCAGCGGCGTGAGGCTCATCAGCGTGATCATCAGCCCCTGCGCGGTGGCGAGGGCCAGGGCGGTCGAGCGTACGCCCGGAACGGCGAAGGCCCCGCGGAGGGAGAGGCGTGCGGGACCGGCCTGCGCCGGGGACTTCAGCGGTGTCCAGACCAGGATCAGCAGGGCGGCGATCCCCAGCAGGCCACCGCCCACCAGCCACCCGGCGACCTCGGCGGAAGTGTCCAAACGGTCGCCCAGCCCCTCCACCGCGCCCGAGAAGCCGGTCATCAGGAAGGAGCCCAGGACGCTCATCAGCATGAGTAAGCCCAGGGCCGTGCCGCGCCGCGACTCGGGGACGCTCTCGGCGGCGGCGTAGCGGGCCTGCTGGTAGCCGCCCTGCGCCGCGCCCATCAGCGACGCCCCAAGGAGGAAGAGGGGCGTGGCTCCGGCCCGCGCGCCCAGGAAGCCCAAGACGGCCCCGACGGTCCCCAGCACGAACGCCGACCCCAGCCCCACCCGCCGCCCAGCCCGCAGCATCAGCGCGCCGAACAGCCCCGCCGAGAGGGCCGCCGACGCGGAGATCAGGGTGCTGGGCAGCCCCGACAGGCTCTCGCGGCCCAGGCTGCTCATGATCAGGCTGGCGAGGACGGTGCTGACCGTGGTGGCGCCCGTGGCAAGGGCCTGTGCCCCATACAACGGGGCGAGCCGTCCCAGCGGCAGGGCGGGGACGGCGAGGGGGGAACGAGTCTCGGCGCTCACCGGGCGGGGCTCAGGCACCCTGCGTGGCCCAGCGTTGGGCGACGGCGGTCTTCAGGTACGCGGCGGCGTCCTCGGTGCTCGCCCCCGGGGTGAAGACGCGGCCCACGCCGAGTTCCTCCAGCCTCGGCAGGTCTTGGTCGGGGATGATGCCCCCACCGAACACGATGATGTCCTCAGCGCCGCGTTCGCGCAGCAGGGCCATCACCTCGCGGAAGTAGTGCATGTGCGCGCCCGAGAGCACGCTGAGGCCGATGGCGTCCACGTCCTCCTGAATGGCAGCGTTCACGATCATCTCGGCGGTCTGGCGTAGGCCGGTGTACACCACTTCCATCCCCGCGTCGCGCAGCGCCCGCGCCACCACCTTGGCGCCCCGGTCGTGGCCGTCCATGCCGGGCTTGGCGATCAGGACCCTGATGCGGCGGTCTTCCATGTTGAGTTCCTCCTTGACTCCTTGAACCTGCTTCTGGGTGCATTGTAGCGGCCCTGCCCACGCGGTTGGGCGGCGGCAAACCTTCAGCGGGGGGTCAGAGCCAGGGCCTAGACTCGGCGGGAATGCGTTCTCTGCTGCTCACCCTGCTGCTGGGTTCGGCTGCCCTGGCCGCGCCGCTCACGCCCCTTCAGACAGCGACCCACCCGAATGCTCACTGGGCCTTCCACGTGGATTCACAGAAAGCCGTCGCTGTGGATTACGACGGGGCGGCTGCGGTGCTCTTTCCCCGCCACGGTTCGCCCCTCATGGTAAAGTTCACTGAGAACGGCAAGCTGCGCGCCCCCCTCGTCACGCCGGAGGGCCGAGTCCTGGCCGTGGGACTGGACTTTCCCCGCTGTGAGGTCGCCGTGTGGGACGTGAGTGGCGGGCGAAAGGTAACGGCACTGCGAGGCGACTTCACAAAGGTCTTCGGCTGCGACAGGGCTGAAGGCACCGAGTTCATCTTCAACACGCAGTTCACGCCCGACGGCCGCTTCTTGCTGACCCAGGATGCGGCAAGCCTGCGCCGCTGGGATGCCCGGCGCGGCACCCTGTTGAAGAATCTTCCGGGGACCTTTCTGAGCGTCAATGTCAGCCCGGACGGCCGCCGGGTGGCGGCCATCAGTCAGAACCGCCGGGTGGAGGTCTGGGCCTCCGACCTCAGCCGCCGCCTCAAGGTGACACCCCCGCAGCCCGCTGACTGCTTCCGGGGACCGGGCGCTTGGCCGACAGAGGTGAACTGGAGCCCGGACAGCACGCGACTCGCCTTCTCCTGTGACCGGGAGGTGCGGGTGTGGAACGTGGCCGACGGAGGACTGCAAAGCCTGGGGCGGGAGGCCAGGCGCGAGTCCCCCGACACTCCCACTTTCAGCCCCGACGGCCGCTTTGTGGTAGCGGACGAGGATCAGTTCGGGGCCGCGGTCTGGAATGTGGGGAACGGTCAGCGGGTCGCGCAACTCCGGCTGGACGCCCCGAACGTGCAGGTCACCGACGTGAAGGTCACCCCGCAACACCTCCTGCTCGCCGCCCTGGACGATGGACGGGTCGTCCGGCTGGACCTGAACCGGCCTGCACAGGCGCTGGAACCGCTGGTGCCCTTCCCCAGCAAGCCCGGGCTCTGGCCCAGCCTGGCCGTCAGCCGGGAGGGGGACCGCCTGGCCGTGGCCTCGGGCGACGGCAGGCTGAACATCTACGCGCTGCCGGGGAAGTGAGCCGCCCTACCCGCCCCGCGCCACCCGCTCCACCCGGGCCACCACGCGCTCACGCCCCAGGGCCTCCAGCATCTCGAACATGCCGGGGCTCTCGCTCGTTCCGGCGAGGGCAGCGCGCAGGGGCTGCATCACCTTGCCGGGCTTGAGGCCCTTTTCCTCGGCAAAGGCGCGCAGGGCGGGCTCGGTCGTCGCCTGGTCGAAGGCGGGCAGGTTCTTCAGCCGCGCGGCGAGTTCGGGCAGGAAGGGGCGGCCCTCCTCGATGAGTTGTTGCGCCTTCTCGTTCACCGGGTAGTCCTCGGACCAGAAGTAGGGCGTCTTCTCCAGGAACTCCGAGAACACGTCCATGCGCGGGATCATCATGCGGACGACCGCGCGGAAGTAATCGTCCTCGGGGAGGTCGTGCTTCTGCCCGGCGAGGTAGTCGTGCAGGCGTTTTGCCACCTCCTCCTCCGTCAGCACCTCGCGCAGGTACTTGCCGTTCATCCAGCGCAGCTTGTCGAGGCTGAAGACGGGGCCGCCCAGCGTCACGTCCTCCAGCTGGAAGACCCGCTGGAACTCGGCCAGATCAAAGATTTCCCGGCCCTCGGGGTGGGTCCAGCCCATGGTGGCGAGGAAGTTGAGCATGGCCTCGGGCAGGAAGCCCTGCTCCATGTACCACTCGACCGAGGTGGGGTTCTTGCGCTTGCTGATCTTGGACTTGTCAGCGTTGCGCAGAAGCGGCATGTGCGCCCAGACGGGCTCGGGCCAGCCGAACGCCTGGTACAGCAGCACATGGATGGGGGTGGAGGTGATCCATTCCTCGGCGCGGATCACATGCGTCACGCCCATCAGGCGGTCGTCCACCACGTTGGCGAGGTGGTAGGTGGGGAAGCCGTCGGCCTTCAGGAGTACCTTGTCGTCGATCTCGCGGTTCTGGAAGGCGATGGGCTTGCGGAGGAAGTCGTTCACGACCGTCTCGCCCTCACGCGGGACCTTGAGGCGGATGACGGCACTCTCGCCCGCCTTCACCCTCCGCTGCGCCTCGGCGGGGTCGAGGTCGCGGCTGGGGACGGCGATCACGCGGCCCTCCTTCTGGGCCTCCTCACGCAGGGCGCTCAGCTCCTCGGGCGTCTCGAAGGCGTAGTAGGCGTGGCCGGACTCAATCAGCCTCCGGGCATACTCGCCGTACAGGTCGAAGCGCTCGCTCTGACGGTAAGGGCCGTTGGGGCCGCCCTGAAGGGGGCTCTCGTCGGGCGTGAGACCCAGCCACTGCATCATCTGGAAGATGCGCTTTTCAGAGTCGGGGACGTAGCGGTTGCGGTCGGTGTCCTCGATGCGGAGGATGAACTTGCCCTCCTCACCCCGGTCGCGCGCCTGATGGGCGAGGGTGTGGTTGAAGAGGCCAATGTATGCGGTCCCGACATGCGGGTCTCCGGTCGGGCTGGGGGCGATACGGGTGACGACGGGCATGGGGCACAGGATACGGGGAAGGGACCGGGCCGCGGCGGGGATGGCGCCGCCTTCCAACGAGGCCCGGTCCTAACCCCAGGCCCCACCCTATCCTCGGTCTCATGCTCAGTGAGGTCACCACACGCTTCTTCGGCTACTACCCCGGCACGGTCGCCCTGGTGGCGTCCGAACACGCCGGGACACGCAACGTGCTGAGCGTGGGCTGGCACACCGCCCTGAGCGCCGACCCGCCCCTGTACGGGGTGGCGGTGGGGCGGGAGCGGGCGAGCCACCCCCTGATCGTGGGAAGCGGGCACTTCGGCGTGAACTTCCTGCCCTTCGCGTGGGCGCGGGCGGTACAGGGGGCGGGCGTGCTGAGCCTGCACGACGGTCCGGGGGCGGACAAGTTCGCGCGGCTGGGGCTGACGCCGCTGCCGGACGCACCGCTGGCTGTGGCGCAGGCTTATCTGCACTACGGCTGCGAGGTGGTCCAGGTCGTGCCCACCGGCGACCACGACCTGATCGTCGGGCGGGTGTCAGAAGTCCGCTTCGATCCCGCCCACTACGACGCGGCGGGCCTGTTCGTGGGGGAGGCCGCCGTGTACCTCGGGCGCAGCGCCTACGTCACGACGACCTCGGGGCGGGAGGTCTATCCACCGGAGGTCTTCGAGGACTGAGCCGCCTCGCCCTCCCCACCGTCGTCTCCGCCGCCTTGCCGCCGTCAGCCACCACAGGCCGATGGGGAGCAACAGCACGCCCAGGCAGCCGTACCCCGGCGGCACGGAGGACGGGGCAGGGGCCGCCTGCTTCTGTTCTTTCTTCATGGAGCCGGTTACGGGGTGCGGGCGGGGGGAGTTGCGGGAGCCTCCCTCCCGCCGCTTTTCCCACCCGGCACCTCGTCCCGGCCCCGGGCCACGTCACGCACGCCGCGGCGCCCGAAGGCGTGGGCCAGGTCGCGCTCGGAAAGGCGCAGGGTGGTGGGACGCCCGTGCGGGCAGGACCAGGGCTGGTCGCAGGCGGAGAGGGCGGTCAGAACAGCCTCTCCCCTCTCCCCGTCCAGCATCCCGGCCTTGAGCGCGGGGGCACAGGCGAGGCGGGCCAGCACGTGACGGCGGGGGTCAGGGCTGTCGCCCAGGGCCGCTTCGACGAGTTGCTCGTGCAGCCGGGGCACGGGGAGCGCGGCGAGGGCGGCGGGCAGCGTCCGCAGCCGGGCCAGTCCCGCCCCGAAGTCCTCGATGGTCAGACCCCAGGCGCGCAGGTCGGCGTCCCGCTCGTGCAGCCGCGCCACCTGCTCGGGTGTGAGGTGCAGCAACTCGGGTTCGGGCAACTCGACGGGCGGGGCGGCAGTGAGGTCGCGCGTCAGGCGCTCGTACAGGGCGCGTTCGTGCGCGGCGTGCGCGTCCACCACCCACAGGTCGCCCTCCCCCTGCGCGAGGAGGTACAGCTCCTGATAGACGCCGACGAGGGTGAGGGCGGGAAAGTTGCCGCTCGCCGGGGTTGCCTGGGGTTCCGGCGGGGCGATCAGCGCTGGGGCGGAACGGGCCAGGGGATGCGCCATCAGCGCCTCCGCCACCGCCTCCCTCACCCGCGCGGCCACGGCGGGCAGGTCGGCGAGAGCGACGACCTGCTTGGCCGGATGGACGTTGGGATTGTGGTCCTCCGGCGCCACGGTGAGGTCGAGGACACAGAGCGGGGCCACGCCCGAGGGCAGCAGCTCCGCAAAGCCCTCAATCACAGCCTTTTCAAGTTCCGGCGGCGCGAGGATGGGCCGCCCGTTCACGCTGAAGTGCATCCGGTCTCGGCGGGCGCGGGTGAGTTCTGGGCGGGAGACGACGCCACTCACGCCCTCCGCCTCCACCCGCAGGACGCGGTTCGCGCTGAGCGGCCCGTACACACTCGCCACTGCGCCTCGGTGGTCGGCGGGCGCGTGGGTGAGGCGGGGCTCGCCGTCCACCGTCAGCCGCCAGTGCAGGACGGGGTGGTGCAGGATGTAGCGACCCACGAGCGCGGTGATCTCGCGCACCTCGACCGCCGCCGGGGCCTGCGTCCGCAGCCGGGCGGGCAGGCGTGCGAAGAGGTTGCGGACCGTCACCGTCGTGCCCGCCGGGGCGGAGGTGCGGCGCACCGTCACGTTGTCACCCGCCGCGCACACCTCCGCCGCCCCCACCTGCGCCGCCGGGCGCGTCACCAGATGCAGTTCCCCCGCCTGCGCCGCCGCCCACAGCGCCTCCCCACGAAAGCCAAGTGTGGTCACGCGCTCCACCGCGCCCGCCTCCGGTTCCAGCTTGCTCGTCGCGTGCCGCACGGGGGCGAGGGCCACCGAGTCCGCCGCGATGCCCGCCCCGTTGTCCCGCACCCGGACCAGCCCCAGGCCGCCGCTCTCGACCTCCACCTCAAGGCGCGAGGCCCCCGCATCCAGCGCGTTCTCCACGAGTTCGCGTACCACATCGAGCGGGCGCGACACGACCTCACCCGCCGCGATCAGCCGCGAGATGTGGGGGGGGAGGACGTGGATGGTCATAGGTTTCTGACCTCCCGCTCCTCGCCCTCGGCGGCCCGCTGGGCCTCCCGCTGCCAGCCGTGGAGGATTTCCAGCGCCTGCATGGGCGTCAGGCGGCTGAGGTCGAGGGCGGCGAGTTCGCGCCGCAGCTTGCGGTCGTCGCCCCCGGCGTTCAGGGCGGTGAGCAACCGGGCCGCGCGGGTGGTGACGGGGGCGGGCAGCCCGGCGAGGCGCGCCACCTCCACGCCGTAACTCTGCCGGGCGGCCCCGGGGATGACCTGATGGTAGAAGGTGAGCCCGCCCGCCGCCTCGTCCTCTTCAGCGGCGACGTGCAGGTTGACCAGGCCCGGGTGTTCGGCCTCCAGCCGCGTCAGCTCGAAGTAGTGGGTGGCAAATAAGGTGTGCGCCCCCGTTCCGTGCAGGTGTTCCAGCGCCGCCTGCGCGATGGCGAGGCCGTCCAGGGTGGAGGTGCCGCGCCCCACCTCGTCGAGGATGACCAGGCTGCGGTGCGTGGCCCCGTGCAGGATGCTCGCCAGTTCGCTCATCTCGACCATGAAGGTGGAGCGGCCCCCCGCGAGGTCGTCACTGGCGCCGATCCGCGTGTGGATGGCGTCATAGATGGGAAGTTCGGCCCGGTCGGCGGGCACGAAGGAGCCGACCTGATGGAGCAGGGCGCACAGGGCCACTGTACGGAGGTAAGTACTCTTGCCCGCCATGTTCGGCCCGGTCAGCAGCAGGGTGTGGCGGTTCGGCCCAAGCTCGGCGTCGTTGGGCACGAAGCGCCCGCCCGTCGCCCGCTCGACGACGGGGTGGCGGGCCTGGACCAGATGTGCGCGGCCGGAGATGGTCTGGGGCCGTACCCAGCCGGACTCCACGGCGATCTCGGCCAGGGCCGTCAGCACGTCGAGTTCCGCCACCGCGCCCGCCGCCTCCGCCAGCCCTTCCGCATGGGCGGCCAGGCTCTCGCGCAGCTCGGTGAAGACTTCCAGTTCAAGCCTCTGGGCGGCGAGTTCCAGCCGGGCGATCTCGCGCTCACGCTCGCGCAGGTCAGGCCTCGTGAAGCGGGCGCGGTCCTTGAGGGTGGCGATCTGGCGGTAGTCGGCGGGGACCTTACTCAGGTGCGGCCCGTTGACCTCCAGGTAGTACCCGAAGACGTTGTTGAACCCCACCTTCAGGCTGCCGATGCCGGTGCGGGCGCGCTCGCTGGTCTCCAGCTCGGCGAGCCAGGCGCGGTGCCCCAGCGCCTCGCTCCTCAGGCCGTCGAGTTCGGCGTGGAAGCCGTCGCGGATCAGGCCGCCCTCGCCCGCGCGGATGGGCGGGTCGTCCACCAGGGCCGCGCGGATGAGGGTGACGACATCGGGCAGCGCCCCCAGCCGGGCACGAATGCCCGCGAGCAGCCCGTCCTGGGTGTCCAGCAGGTTCACCGCCTCGGGCAGCAGGTCGAGGGTGCGCGCCAGCGACGCCACCTCGCGCGGGGAGGCCCGGCGGGTCGCCACCCTCGCCGCCAGGCGTTCGAGATCGTGCGCCCGGTACAGCAGCGCCCGCACCGCCCCCCGCAGGTCGGAGGCGCGGGTCAGCGTCTCCACCGCGTCCAGCCTGGACCGGATGCTGAGTTCATCGAGGAGCGGTGCCCGCAGCCACGCCCGAAGTCTTCGCCGCCCGCCCGCCGTCCGCGTCTCCGCCAGCACATCCATCAAGGTGACGCCCTGGGGCGACTGCGCCTGGAAGACCTCCAGCGCCCGCACCGCCGCGTCGGGCAGGCGCATGTGTGCCCCCGGCTCGAAGCGCACCACCCGGCGCACCATCTCCAGCCGCCCCTGCTGCGTCAGCCGCGCGTACCCGAGAACCGCCCCGCACGCCCGCACGAGCGCCGCCGAGCCCAGTGACCCGGGCACCTCGCCCAGCACGGCCTTCAATTCCGCCCGCGCCCCCTCCTCGTCGAAGTTGGCGGGCGAGAGCATGACCGGGAAGCGGGCCTGGAAGTCGGCCAGGAGAGCGGCGTTGCCCGAGAGTTCGGGGGCCAGCAGCACCTCCCGCGCCCGGTGCCGCGCGAGTTCGTCGTACAGCGCTGTGCGGGTGTGGAAGGCCGCGCAGCGGAACTCCCCGGTGGACACGTCGAGGAGGGCGAGGGCGTACCCGTCCCCCGTCGCCACCGCGCCCAGGTAGTTCTCGTCAGCGGTGAGATGGCGTTCCTCGGTCACCGTGCCCGGCGTCAGGAGCTGCGTGACCCGGCGCTCCACCAACCCCGACCCCGGTTCCTCGATCTGGTCGGCGACCGCCACCCGCGCGCCCGCCGCGAGCAGCCGCTCCACGTTGCTGTCGAGCGCGCGGACGGGCACGCCTGCCATCGGCGTCGAGAAGTCCCGGCTGCTCTTGTGGGTCAGCGCGATGCCCAGCAAACGGGCCGCTCGCTCCGCGTCCTCCCCGAACGTCTCATAGAAGTCCCCGACCTGAAACAACAACAGGAAATCGGGGTGCTTGTCCCGCAGCGCCACGTACTGTTCGAGCATCGGCGGCAGCACCCCCGACCCCGTTCCCTTCAAGACGCTCTGCGGCACCCCCACCGGCATGGCGCGAGCATAGCGCACCCCGTTCTGTTGTGGACGGAACGGGAATTGCAATTGGGGCGAGGGGCACAAGGAAAATTGCCCCACGGGGAGGCGGGGCGGCTAGGTCGAGGAGGGGTTAGCGGAAGAGGGGGAACCCGATGCTCTTGACCGCGCCGAGCGCTCGCCGCTCCAGATTCTGGCTCTTGAGGGAGAGCTGCGTGGCGCCGTCCCCCAGGTAGACCCAGTTCCCGGGCAGTGTTCCCGTCTTCATGCTGATCTGCGTGCTCGTGGCCGTGCCCGTGACGCTGACCGACACCACGTTCCAGCCCGCGACGAATTGCACGTTCACGTCCCCCGTTGCCGTCGTGTTGTTCTCGATGCAGGTCACCTTGCCCGAGAGGCCAACCGCCTTGTTGAAGTAGACGTACAGGCCAGCCGCAAAGGTGGCGGAGTCTGCCGTCTCGGACAACGCCAGGGGCGCAATCTCACCACCCTTCTGGGCCTGAACGCTGAAGGCTGCCGTCGCACTCTTGGCGTCGTTGGCACCGGAGAACGTCAAGCTCCCTGTGCAGTTATCGGGGAGCTCAGTTGAGAAGTCTGCGGGATCAGGGGTAACGAGCAGGTTGCTGTCCACGGTCGGCAGCGTCAGGCTGAAGCTGCCGTCCGCCCCCAGGCTCGCGGTCGCCAACTCGGGCTTGCCCTCCACCGAGGCCACGACCTTCCCCGCCCCACCGCTCCAGGGGGTGTACGAGGGCCAGCCAGTCTGTGGGTCAAAGGCCAATTCGACCACCTTGCCGGAGGCCACATTGGGCTGAACCGCGGGAACAGAATTCCTGTTGCAGGAGGCGAGCAAGAGGGCGGAGCCGACCAGCACCAGAGCAGCGGGATTTTTCATGACGCCCCCACCGTACATCCCTGTCCCGAGTCCGGCAAGCAGTGTGCCCACCCCAGGCCGTTCTCTCACCGAACGGGCCTTACACTGCCGCCATGCCCCCTCTTTCCCTCAAAAGGTTCCGCCCATGAAGAGGTTGTCCGGCCTCGCCGCGCTCCTGTTGACCTCCGCCGCCCTCGCCTGCCCGGTGAAACAGGGCTACGTCGCCAATGGCTTGTTCAAAAACACGGCGGGGGCGAAGCCCATCTGTGGGCCGCTCTACCAGACGTTCCGGTTCAGCATGGCGGGCGTGAAGTGGACCGAGATGTACGAGGTCAAGGCCGGGCGGGTCGGCCAGCTCCGGACCTCGGACTTCCTGGCCCTCATCCGCCGGGGCCGCTACCGGCTCGTCAAGCAGAACAAGACGGTCCGCAGCCAGGTGTACCTCTTCGAGCGGGGCAGCCACTCCATCACGGTGGTCGTCGGCGTTTCGGGTGGGGCGCAGTACATCGGGCTGGCGGGGCAGTAGGGCGCCCGGACCCGCCCTGCACCGCGTCCCACGTCGCCCTCGCCGCTGTTTCCCACCGCGTACCATGGCGCCATGAGCTACCACCCCTACGACCCGCGCATGGCCTACGACCCGGAGCGCCGACTCACCGACGGCGACGTGCAGGAGTTGAAGCCCGAGGGCTGGTGGGGCGACGATGGCAAGATCGCCCGCGACTTCAAGTTCGACACGTATCAGGCAGGAGTGGACTTCGCCGTGCGCGTGGCGGCGCTCGCGGAGGAGCGGGACCACCACCCCGATATCCACATCTACTACCGCAGGGTGCGCGTCAACTACTTCACCCACGTGGTGGGCGGCGTGACCGTGCTCGATATCGAGGGGGCGCGGGCCGTGAACGAGTTGTGGGCCGGGGTGACGGGCGCTTGAAACTCACCATTCCCGACGCGGATGTGCTGTGGACGGCCCTGGCGCCCCAGCGCAAGCACGAGATGGAGGTCACGGTGGGACCCGGCGACCTCGACGACCTGAACCACGTGAACAACACGGTGTACCTCGCGTGGTGCGAGCAGGTGGCCCGCGCTCACGCCCTGCGCCTGGGCATGGGTACAGACGCGCTCGTGGCGCTGGGCGCCGTGCCGGTTGCACGGCAGCATGTCATCAACTACCACCGCCCCGCCGTGCTGGGTGACCGCATCCGCATCCGCACCGCCATCACCGTCAGCGCGGGCGTCCGCAGCATCCGCGCCTACACCCTCGACCGCGCTGCGGAGGACGGCAGCGACGGCGAACGCCTCGCCGAATGCCAGACCGAGTGGGTCTGGGTGGACCCGGGAACCGGGCGGCCCAAGCGCACCCCGCGCGAGGTGCTGGAGGCATTCGGGTTCTAGAGGCCCCAGATGGAGGGCAAGCCGACGCCTGCCACCCCTCCCAGCCTCCCCCGCAAGAGGGGCAACAGCCCCATAGCTTCTGCTTCTCAAAACCGCCTCTTGTGGACGGCCCATTCCTGAATGCGGCCCGCTCTCGCGCGGTCTTCACCCTGCCTTGCCCGCGCAGCGAGACGGTGGGCCAGGGATTTAGATCACGGCAAGATCAACCCTTCCGCGTCAAGGAAGATAGACACGGGCGCGGCGGGTTAGCTTCTTGCCGAGCGCAGCGGAAAGCTCCCCCCTGCCCCCTCCGGGGCAGGGGCGAATCACCTCCAGATGCCCGGCCTCACTCCTTCCTACTGAAACTCCGCCCGCCGCGGCTCCGGCAACCGGTACGCGATCAACGCGCTGGGAATCAGCAGCGTGACGCTGACCAGCGCCGCTACCGTCGGCGTCGTCGCGTCTGCCAGGACCCCGACCAGAAACACCAGTAGCCCCGCGAATCCCCACGAGAAGCCCATCATGATCGAGCTGGCGACGGCCACGTGCCCCGGCGCGTACTCTTGGGCGGCCACCACGCCGACCGGGATGCTGGCGTTGACTGCCGCCCCCACCAGAAACGTGAGCGGGTAGAACCACCAGTTCGCCGGACTCGACAGGATCAGCAGTGCGAAGAACGGGATGGTGCTCAGGATCGCCGCCCGCAGCACCGGCACCCGCCCGTACCGGTCGCTGGCCCGCCCGCCGATGATGCCGCCCACGGCGCTGGCGACGGCGTACACGGCGAGCGTGGCCGCGACCTCCCGCGTCCCGAATCCCCGGGCCAGCAGAATGAAAGGCAACATGGCGTTGTAGCCCATGCTGGCAAGCGAGCGCAGCACGGCCATCGCCCACAAGCCCACAAGCGGCCCCCGGAAGATGCGCCCGTACTCGGCCAAGCCCACCCGGCGCCCCTCCGCCCGACCGGGGGGCGTGACGGCGAAGGTGAGGACGGCGGTCACCACCCCGATCAGCCCGAACCAGGGGAGGTGTGTCAGCCCAACCCCGGCGAAGACGGGGCCGAGGGCACTGCCCGCCGTGCCCCCCGCGCTAAATAAGCTGGCCCACAACCCGCGCTTTTGCGGCGGACTGTTCAGCGCGACGTAGGCCGCCCCCGCCGGGTGGAAGAAGCCGCTCCCGAAGCCCGAGGCGGCGACCAGCAGCACGAGCGCCCCGAACCACGGCACGAAGCCCATCAGGGTGAGGCCCAGACCCGTCAGCAGCGGGCCGAGCGCGGCGGCGTAGCGGCGGTCCACCCGCTCGCCCAGGATGCCCAGCAGGGGTTGCAGCACGCTGCTCGTGAGGCTGTACACGCTGGAGAGCAGGGTGACGGCGGCGATGGACACCCCGAAGCGGGTTTGCAGGGCGGGGGTGAGCGGCGTGAGCATCGCGCCGTAGGCGTCGTTGATAAAGTGCCCCGCCGTGACCGCCACGGCGACGGCGGTGGCGTGGCGGGTAGCGGCGCGGACAGCGGTCACTTGCATTGGGTTACCCTACCCCGCTGCTCCGCATCCGGCGGGGAGGTGTCCAGTGGGGCGGGCCGCCCCCTCCCCCACTGGGGGGCATCCGCGCTCCCATGACGTGAGGTTTCCGACACAGTACCCTGTGGTATGTCCCTCGTGTTCCGGGATGCCGTCGCCGCCGCCCTCCCCTCGGAGGAGCGGTTGCGGGAACGGCTGGCGCGTCTTCCCGACCGCGCCTGGATGGACCTGGCGCTGCTCTTCGCGGCGGCCCTGCCCGAGATCGACGGGGTGATCGCCCTGCAAGGGGGCGAGGCCTTCGCGCGGGCGCTCGCCGCCTCACGCGGCATCCCGGTGCTGCAGACCGTGAACGCCGATCACAACCTGTTCCCGGGAGAGGTGGCCCTGGTGACTGGGCACCTGCGGGATGGCCTGCCCGAGATGCAGGCCCTGATGCGCGCCGAGCGCTCCGGCCTGCGGGTGCTGGTGGCCGTGGCCGCCATCGAGCGCACGGGGGCGATGGGCCGCACCCGGCTGGAACTGCACGACGTGCGGGTTCAATCCGCCGTCGGGCTCGCCGACACGCCGGGGGGGCTCACCTTCGAGCGGCGCACCCCGCCCGGGCTGCTGCAGCGGTCCTCCTGACCTACTGCGCGGCGCGGTAAGCCCGCAGCGCCCGCTCCTCGGCGGGCAGGCGGACGAGCAGGATCAGCGCGGCGTTGAGCAGGCTAAAGGTAATCGCCGTGCGCCACGCCCCCACGCTGAGGGGGGCGGAAGCCATCTCCAGCGCCACCACCGCGTAGTTCGGGTGACGCAGGAAACGGAAGGGACCGCCCGTGACCCGCTTCCCGCCCGGCACGATCAGGATGCGGGTGTTCCAGTAGCGGCCCAGCGTGCGAATCACCCAGTACCGCAGCGGCTGGGCGAGCACGAACAGCAGGAAGGCGGGCCAGTTCACCCCTTTCCCCGAGCGGCGCCCTTCCAGCAGCGTGCAGAGCATCCAGCCCGGGTGCAGCAGGAAGAAGAGGGGGTAGTGTTCCCGGCCGTACTCGGTCGCCCCGTGCGCGCGCGCCCAGCGTTCGTTCGCACGGGCCACCCGCAGTTCGAGGAGGCGCTGCACGGTCAGGAAGCCGAAGATCAGGGGGGCGAGGGTGCGGGCACGCATGGGCGTCAGCTTACGAGCTTCCCACGCTGAACATGACCCGGCCCGGCCCCCGCCCGTCTTCCGGTGTGGCGCAGGCGCTCGGGGACGTCCTCGCGGTGAAGAAGTCTCCTCCCCTGATCCAGCGCCCAGCGCGGCCTATTCGCTCATGGGTCAGGCTACCCCCCGGCAAGCAGCGCGTTCGCCGCCACGTCGGCATCAAGTTCTCCCCGGGCCACTCGGGCGTAAAGGTCACCGCTCATCTCGCGCGCCCGCCTCAGCACCCGGTCCTGCACCAGCGTCCGCACCTCGAACTCGGCGCGGCGCTCACGGCGGGCGTGGAGTCCGGCCTCACCGAGAAACGCCCGGTGGGCGAGCACGGCGTCCACGATCTTGTCCACGCCCTCGCCCCGCGACGCGACCGTGCGGCGAACGGGGGCGAGCCAGGTCGAGGCGTCGTGGGCTCCCAGCCCCTGCGCCGCCATCAGTTCGCGGACAGTGCGGTCGGCGCCCGGCAGGTCGGCCTTGTTCACGGCGATCACGTCGGCGATCTCCATGATCCCGGCCTTGAAGGCCTGCACCCCGTCGCCCCCGGCGGGCGTCAGCACGAGCAGGGTGTGGTCGCAGGCGGCGGCCACGTCCACCTCCGACTGGCCCACCCCGACCGTCTCCAGGATGACCCAGTCGAACTGGAAGCCCTCCAGCAGTGCGAGAACGGGCAGGGTGCGCGGCGACAGGCCGCCCAGCGCCCCCCGGCTCGCCAGCGAGCGCACGAAAACGCCCTTGTCGGCGTGGTGGCGCAGCATGCGGATGCGGTCGCCCAGGATCGCCCCGCCCGAGTAGGGGCTGCTGGGGTCCACGGCGAGCACCGCGACCCGCCTGTCCTGACCGCGTAACCCCGTGATCAGCGCGTCGGTCAGGGTGCTCTTGCCGCTGCCGGGGCTGCCGGTCACGCCGAGGACGACGGTGCCGCCCGGCCCCCGCGAGGCGGCGATCTCGCGGGCCGCGCGCAGCAGGGGCCGGGCGGCGTCCAGGCCACTCTCGGCGAGGGTGATTGCGCGGGCCAGGGCGCGGGGGTCGCCCGCGCGGAAGCGGGCTTCAAGGTTCGTGCCAGTCATGCCGTCTCAGGATAAGGGGTCGCCTGTTCCCACCCCGGGGGGCAGGGGGCAGCCCCGCCCGCGAGCACCACCCGGTTGCGGCCCCGGCGCTTGGCCTCGTAGAGCGCCCCGTCGGCAGCGACGAGCAGGGTCTCGGCGTCCGTGCCGTGCTCGGGAAAGGCGGCCACCCCCAGCGAGACGGTGCAGCGCAACTCGTGGCCCCGGTAGCTCACCGGGTGCGCCTCGATGGCGGCCCGGCAGGCCTCCGCGCGGCGCAGGGCGGCATCGGCACCGGTCCCGGGGAGGACCAGCACGAATTCCTCCCCGCCGTAGCGGCAAACCGTCTCCCCGGCGCGCAACTCCCCCCGCAGCAGGCCCGCGATGGCCTGCAGCGTTGCGTCCCCCCCCAGATGGCCTGCGGCGTCGTTGATGGCCTTGAAGTGGTCCACATCCAGGATCACCAGGCTGAACGGCTGCCGGATGGCGGCGGCTTGCACCAGCGCGTCCCCTAAGGCGGTCTGGAGACAGCGGCGGTTGTGCAGCCCGGTCAGGGGGTCCCGCAGGCTCTGCTCCTGGAGGGCGAGTTGCAAGCGCTCGATGTCCGCCAGCCGGGCCTGCACCTGGTCGTGCGCCTGCCGGAGCTGGGCCTCAGCCTCACGGCGGGCGGTGACGTCGCGCCAGACCACGAGTTGCCCCCCCAGGCGCCCGCGATCATAGAGGGGGGAGACGCGCAGGTCCAGGTGACGGGGCGGCGGACCCGCCAGCACGATCTCGGTGTGCGCCTCGCGCAGTCCCCAGACGTCCTCCAGGGCGGGCCTCCACTGGGCGAAGACCTCGGCGGCGGGCTGGCCGATGGGCGAGGGGCCGTGGGGGCAGCACAGGGCGCGGGCCGCTGGGTTGAGGTCCATCACCCGGCCCCGCGCGTCGAGCACGACGACGCCCTCGGTCATCTGCTCCACCAGCAGGTGCCGGGCGACGGGCCGCACGTCGAACAGCCTGAAATCCAGGATGCCCCACAGGAACACCAGCGCGGTCAGCAGGAACAGGACCGGGGTCAGGTCCAGCGCCGGAAAGGACCGCGGGCCCAGCACGCTGACGAGGTTCACGAGCCACGGCAGGCACAGCCCCGCCAGCAGCAGGCCCGCCTGCCTGCGGTAGAGGGAGGGGGCGCGCCAGCCGAACCGCACGAGCCGCGCCGCGCTCAGCAGGATCAAGCCGTAGCTGTACACCACGAGCACGCGAAACCACGGCCCGCCCTGCAGCAGGTTCTCCGCGCCGGGCACCCGCTCCTCGAACAGCAGGCCCTGCCTGTCCCCCGTGAGCACCAGCAGGAGAGTCACCAGCGGCACCCCGAACAGGGCGGCGGTCGCCACTCGGCCCGGGGGGCGGCGGGTCAGCTCCAGCGTCATCAGGTATACGAACACCGGGGCGAGGGGCACGCCGATGAAGGTGGCGTCCAGCCAGTCGCGGCGGTCCTGCAGGGAGACGGCGAGCCAGTGCAGGGCGTAGGTGCCGGTCCACTCGGCGAGCGCCAGCAGCAGCAGCACCAGCGGCAGCGCCCCGGGCGCCCCCCGGCGCCGCCAGGCGACCGCCGCCGTGAGCAGGGCGGTGAGCATCGCCGCGAGGAGCCAGGCAGCGTAGACGGCGTCCGTCCCGCTCATCCGGGGTTCCTCGCCCGCCAGCGGGTGACAAACCTCCTGCTTGAGAAAGGCTTCATCCTGGAATCAGCTTAGGAGACCTGGCCGTCCCTGTCTGCAAGTTGTGTGGATCCGTCAGGGCCTTCTCAGCTACGGCGCCTGCCCCAGCACGTCGTCCGCCTCAGTCGCCTCGATCAGGTCCTCCAAGTGGGCGTCGTCGTTGAAGCCGAGGAGCGTTCCACTGTTCTCACCCAGCAGCACCCGGGTGATGGAAGTGTTTGTCACGCTCAGCCGCGCCCAGGCGTGGTTGGGCACTCCACCTAGCGCCAGGCCAACTGCCACCCGCACCACGCCCCCGTGGGTGAAGACGAGGACGCGGCCCCCCGCGTGCCGAGTTCGCAGCCGGTCGAAGGCCACGGCGCAGCGGGCAAAGAGGTCCTCCATGCTCTCGCCCCCGGGTCGGCGGGTGGTCCAGGGGTCGGCGCGCAGGGCCCGCAGGTACTCGGGGAAGCGGGCCTCGATGTCGGCGACGACCAGGCCGCTCAGCTCACCCACGTCGATCTCGCGCAGACCGGGTTCGAGCTGCACCATCGGCCCCCCCACCAGACGCTCGGCGACCGTCTCGGCCGTCTGTGAGGCGCGGGCGAGGTCGCTGGAGTACACGGCGTCGAAGTGCATGCCCGTCAGCCGCTCGGCGAGGGTGGCGGCCTGGAGAATCCCGATGTGGCTGAGGGGCACGTCCGTCTGCCCCTGGTAGCGCCCGTCGGCGTTCCAGGTGCTCTCGCCGTGGCGCACGACCCAGAATTCTGTGGCCCGGCGGCGGTCCGGGGGCAGGAATCCGGTGGGGGGACGGCGGCGGGTCAAGAAAGCTCCCCCGCCAGGGTCACGCCGCTCCCGGCCACCATCTCGCCGATTATCCAGGGGGACTCGCCCGCCGTGCGGAGAGCGGTGAGGGCGGCCTCCCGCTGAGCCGCAGGCACGATGAACAGGAAGCCCACGCCCATATTCAGCGCCCGGAAGGCCTCCCGCCGTTCCACGCCCGCGCGCCGCACGATCAGCTCGAAGAGGGGCGGCACGGTCCAGGAGGCGGTGTCCACCCGCATCCCCACCCCGGCCGGGAACACGCGCGGGGGGTTATCGATGAGTCCGCCCCCGGTGATGTGCGCCATACCCCGGATGTCCACCCCCGCCGCCGAGAGGGCATCGAAAGCGCCCAGGTAAGCCCGGTGGGGAACCGTCAGCAGATCCTCCAGCCGCTCGCCACCCAGGTCGGCGCGTGGCTTGGCCCAGTCCAGCTCATCCAGCGCCATCCGTGCCAGGCTGTAGCCGTTCGTGTGCAGCCCCGTGCTGGGGAGGGCGATCACGGCGTCACCAATTCCGATGCGCGAGCCGTCGATCAGGTGGGGACGGTCCACAACGCCCACAATCGTTCCCACGATGTCGAGTTCGTCCTCCACGTACACGCCGGGCATCTCGGCGGTCTCGCCGCCCAGCAGGGCCACGCCCAGCGCCTCGCAGGCCTGCGCCGCACCCGTCACCACCTCGGCGACCCGTTCGGGCAGGAGCCTCCCCATAGCCACATAGTCGAGGAAGAAGAGGGGCCGCGCGCCCTGCACCAGGATGTCGTTCACGCAGTGGTTGACGATGTCGGCGCCCAGGCCCGCGAAGCGGCCCGTCCGCACCGCCACCTTCGTCTTGGTGCCCACCCCATCGGTGGAGGCAACGAGCACCGGGTCCGCCAGGTCACCGAACGCCGCGCGGAAGAGGCCCCCGAAGCCGCCGAGGCCGCCCAGCACGGCGGGTGTGTGGGTGCGGGCCACCGCGCCTTTCATCAGGGCGACGGCCCGGTGCCCCGCGTCGATACTCACGCCCGCCCGTTCGTATGCTGACGCCCCCGTGCTGGCCTCGGCGGCGTCCGTGTTGCCTTGCGTCATGATCCTCCCGGAACCTCCCGCACAGGCGGGACCGTGGGGCAGTCTACCCGACTTTTCCGGCCGCCCGGCGCGCGAGCCACCAGCGGAGGGCGACCGCCACCGCCACGAGCGCCGAGAGCAGGCCCAGCCCCCAGGCCATGCGCCGGGCGCTGCCGCTCAGCCACACGACCAGTGCCGTGACCGGGAGCGCCCCGGCAGCGGTCGCCAGCATGAAGGGCCGAAAGCCCATGCGGGCCGCCCCCGCGACCAGGTTCATCACGTCCGCCGAAAGCACGGGCATCAGCCGCACGAGCAGGACGCCCTGCACCCCGTAGCGCTCGGCAAAGGCGTGGGCCGCGCCCCGCGCGCGTTCCCCGGCAAGCAACCGCACGAGTGTGTCGCCCACCGCCCGCCCCAGTCCGTATCCGGCGGCTGCACCCAGCAGCGTGCCGAGGTACACGATGAGAAAGCCCTCGACCGGGCCGTACGCGCGGGCCGTCACAGCGGTCATCACCAGCGCGGGCAGGACCGGCAGCACGGCCTGGAAGATGAATCCCGCGATCAGGGCGAGCGGCCCGGCCCACCCCAGGCCCGCCACGAAGGCGCGCGTGACGGCGGGGTCGCTGGAGGTCAGCGCCGCGTAGCCGCGCATCAAAAAGTCCCGCACGTCCGGGGTCAGGCTTACGCCCACCAGCAGGGCCAGGGTGCCGCCCAGCAGCAGCACGCGCACGAGCTGGGCCTTCCGGGGGGCGGCGAGGGTCACCCCCCCAGTCTAGGGGGAGCGGGTGAGAAGGGCGGGGGCATGCGCGCCCCTCCCCTCCCGCTAGACTGCCCCCCGATGCGCCCCGAACTGCTCGACCGCGTGCTGTCCCTGCTGCCCCAGGACGGCGGGCGACCCGAACTGCGCGCCTACGCCGCCATGCTGCGCGACTACCCCCGGCGCGGAGGCAAGGGTATCCGCTCGGAGTTGCTTCTCGCCTCGGCGCGAACCCACGGGTTGAGCCCCCATTCAACCGGCTGGGAGGGCGCCCGGTGGCTCGCCGCGGCCCTGGAACTCTTCCAGAACTGGGTCCTGATCCACGACGACATCGAGGACGACTCGGAGGAGCGGCGGGGCCAACCCGCGCTGCACCGCCTGCACGGGGTGCCGCTCGCCATCAACGCGGGGGACGCGCTGCACGTCTACATGTGGGAGGCCGTGCAGCGCGCAGGCGTGCCGGGCGGCCTGGAGGAATTCCTCGCCATGATCCACCGCACCGCCGAGGGCCAGCACCTCGACCTCACCTGGGTCCAGCACCGCGAGTGGAACCTGTCGGAGGCCGACTACCTGGAGATGGTGCGCCTCAAAACCGCTCACTACACGGTCGTCGTGCCGCTGCGGCTGGGGGCACGGGCGGCAGGAGTCGCGCCGGACGAACACTTCACCCCGGCGGGGCTCGCTCTGGGCGCGGCCTTCCAGATCCGGGACGACGTGCTCAACCTGCGGGGCGATCCCGACAAGTACGGCAAGGAGATCGGCGGCGACCTGCTGGAGGGCAAGCGTACCCTGATCGTGCTGCACTGGCTGGCCCAGGCGCCCCAGGAGCAGCGGCGGGTCTTCCTGACACAGATGGGGCGGGACCGGGCCGAGAAGGACCCCGCCGCCATTGCCGACATCCACCGCTGGCTGCTGGAGAGCGGGAGCGTCCAGTACGCCCAGGACTACGCGGACGCCCAGGCGCGCAAGGGGCTGGGCCTGCTGGAGGAGGCGCTGGCGGATGCACCCGACCAGGGGGCCGCGCGGGAACTGCTCGGCCAGATGCGGGAGCTGGCGACTCGGGAAGCCTGAAGGGCTCCGCTTCGGCGACAGGAATGTGCCGGTATCCCATCCACACCAAAGGGCGGCCAGGTTACCCCAGCCGCCCCGTTCAACCCACTTGTTTAAGGCGCCGCCGTTCCCCCGTACCCCACCCCGTGGCGGGAGTACGCCTGCACCGGCTCCCCTCCCTGCACGTCCACCTGCAGGAAATAGCGGGTGTTGTCCAACTTCTTGACGATCTTGCGCGTCGCCACCTCGATGATATGCCCCGTCGAAATCTGCGCGTATTTCCCGTCCCGGGTGAAGTTCACCCACTTGGGCTGGTTGTTCGCGTCGTTCGGGTCGCGCACGTCGATGTCCGCGATCTGCTTCGGGGCCACACCCGGCAACCCGCTCACGTCGAAGATGTGGACGTAGCGGTTGTACGAGTCCAGCACCCACACCTCCTTCTCGTCGGGCGTCAGGGCGACCCCGTGGCTCTGCGTAACCGGCCAGGCGGCATCCTTCCAGGGGAAGCCCTGCACCGGCACGCTGTAGAGCTTCTTGCCCGTCGTCAGGTCCCCCACCTCGAAGCCCGAGAAGTGGTCCGGGTTGACAAAGGTCAGCGTCTCGGCATGGTTCACCGTGAAGGGCCGCAGGCCGGAGTTCGCCCCGCTCGTGAAGAAGGGGCCGACCTTCAAGGTCACCTTGTCGGTCGTCGTATCCGCCACGGTCAGGTAGTTGGAGGAGATGCTCGCCATGTACACCCGCTTGCCGCTCGCCCCGACGATGGTGTTGTGGGCGTTCTTGTACACGGGAATGCGGGTGATCTCGTTCCCGGTCGGCCCGTCGAGCACGAACCAGAAGTCGCCGCCCGCCTCCTCGCCGCTGCCCATATAGAGCTTCTGGCCGTCGGGGGTGATCGAGAGGCTGTCGATGGAGGGCGAATACTTGCGCGTCCAGAGCACGGTGTCCGTCTTGAGGTCATACGCCATGAGGTAGCCGAAGGTGGGCTGTCCGGCGTACTTGGGGTCCTTGCGGTCGCCCCAGTAGGGGATGTACAGCCGGTCGGTCACGGCGTTGGCCGCGATTCCCCGCAGGCCGTACATGCTGGGCATCGGAACGGTCTTGACCAGCGTGTATCCCTGGTCGATGTCGTATACCTTGATCGCCCGGTCCACTGCCACGTATTCCAGGTGGTGGGTGGTGGTGTCCACCGGGGGCGGGGTGGAGTCGCAATACACCCTGGGATCGGCCCAGTCGGCGTGGTCATAGCTGATGCCGTTTCCGGCGTCCGTGACCACCAGGCGCAATTCCTTCTTGCCGGTCACGCTGAGGTCCACCGTCTTCGTCAGGCTCGCGCCCGTCATGGTGCCCGAGTCGTAGGCTTTGACCCCATCGAGGTAGACCTGAAAGACGACGCTGCCGCGGTCGCCCACCTCGTCGTCCACCCCCACGGCTGCGGTAAAGCGCGTGCAGGAAACAGTGCTGCCGCCGGTCAGGCTGAACCGGAGTTCGCTGCCCGCATGGGTGCCGAAGCCCAGCGCGTAGGTCTTGCCATTCAGGGTGAGGGGCTTCCCGTCCCCGGCAGCCTGCTCGCCGTTGGAGCGGTTCTTCTCGGCGGGGCCCCAGCCGTTCTTGGCGTACAGGATGGGTTCGTACTGAAGGGTGTTCGTGCCCGCACCCAAGGTCTGCGGCTGCACCGAGCCGTCGGCGCGGTACTCCCACGGGTAACTCTGCCCGTTCGCGTAGGGGTCAGCCGATGGGCCCTCCCCGCAGGCGAACAGGAGCAGGGGAAGACTCAGGCAGGCGAGCGTACGGGTGAGACGCTGACGTGGGTGCATAGAACCTCCGGCCCCGGGACGCAGGGGGATGGGCACAGGCTTCGGGTCGAGTGTGGCATTTTCCACTCGACCCCGCGCCGCATATCCGGCAGCGGCCTTCATGAACAAGGGGGAGGACACCTCCGTTCCGGCACCGGGGGAAGAGCAGCACCGGCCCCGGCCGGGAAGGCGGCCCTGGCGGTTACCCCTCCACCAGCCCCAGCGCCGCGTCCGCAAAGCGCTCGAAGGCGTGGGCCAGGGCGCGAATGTCCCCCGGCCTCGGCTCGCCCGTCTCGGTCAGGTAGAGGGCCACGTTGATCTCCAGCCCGAAGGCGGGAATGCCAGTGCGGGCGTGGTGCCGGGCGCTGAGGGTGTCGGTCGTCCAGGGGTCGCCGACCGCGACATGGGTGAGGTCGCCCATCAGGACGGGGGCAAAGGCGTCCACGCAGGCGGCTTGCAGGGCGTCCCAGCGATCACGGGGAAAGGTGGGGGCGTCCTCGGCACCGAGCATCAAGGTGAGGGCCGGGCGGGGCGTTCCCGTGTCGGGGCCGAGCGCCGGGCCACGCGAAGCCATCGAGTGTCCCACGATCATCAGCCGGGCGCCCTCCAATTCCGCCCGCACCCCCGCGTCGAAAGCGTCCCAGATTCGCCGCAGCCGGGCCTCCCGCTTGGCCGGTGTCAGGACGAAGCCCCCCGGGTAGAGGGGGCGCCGGGCGAAGTCCATCAGCTTCACCACGCCGTTGTCGTCGGTGTCGTCGCGGTCGCGGTTGAGGTCCACGGCGAAGCGGCTCCAGGGCGCCTGCAGGAAACGCGCCCCCGGCACGGCGTAGATCAAATCCGTATAGGGATCACCCTCCATAAAGACGCGGTGCAGGAAGGCCGCCCGCTTCCCGGGGTCAAAGATCTCCTCGCCCAGCATGTCGCGCAGCACGTCGGCAGGAAGGGCCCCGGACGGGTGCGGCGTGAGGATGAGCAGGCGGTCGCGGTCGGTGGCCTCGGGCATGGGGCGAGGATAAGGGGGCAGGGGACGCCGGGACCTTCATCCAACTGAGGCCCACGCACCCCCGCGCCGCCCCCCGACGGTAGAATGATGGGTGTGCAGCTCTCGTCGCTCTCCACCCTCAACTACCGGAACCTCGCGCCTGGCACGCTGACTTTCCCGGCGGGCGTGACGGGCGTGTTTGGGGAGAACGGGGCGGGCAAGACGAATCTGCTGGAGGCCGCGTACCTGGCCCTGACTGGCCTGACCGGGGTGACCCGGCTGGAGCAGCTCGTGCAGTCGGGCGAGCGCGAGGCGTACGTGCGGGCGGACGTGCAGCAGGGCGGCAGCCTCAGCATCCGGGAGGTGGGGTTGGGGCGCGGGCGGCGGCAGCTCAAGGTGGACGGGGTGCGGGTGCGGACGGGCGACCTGCCGGGCGGGAGCGCCGTGTGGATTCGCCCCGAGGACAGCGACCTCGTGTTCGGCCCCCCCGCCGGGCGACGGGCATACCTCGACGCGCTGCTCTCGCGGCTGAGCGCCCGCCACGGGCAGCAGCTCGCCCGCTACGACCGCACGGTGTCGCAGCGCAACGCCGCGCTCCGGGCCGGGGAGGACTGGGCGCTGCACGTCTGGGACGACGCGCTGGTGAAACTCGGGGCCGACATCATGCTCTTTCGCCGCCGCGCCCTGGGAAGGTTGGATGAACTCGCCCGTGAGGCGAACGCGGCACTGGGTAGCCTCAAGCCCCTGACGCTGACGCTCAGCGAGTCCACCACCCCCGAGACGTACGCGCAGGACCTCGCCTCCCGCCGCGCGGAGGAGTTGGCGCGCGGCGCGACCGTGACCGGCCCCCACCGCGACGACCTGACCCTGACGCTGGGCGAGTTCCCCGCCAGCGAGTACGCCAGCCGGGGCGAGGGGCGCACGATTGCCCTCGCGCTGCGCCGCGCCGAGCTGGAACTGCTCTCCGAGAAGTTCGAGGAAAAACCGATCCTGCTGATCGACGACTTCACGGCGGAACTCGACCCGGGGCGGCGCGGCTTCCTGCTCGACCTGGCGGCCAGCGTCCCGCAGGCCATCGTGACGGGGACCGAGCGGGCGCCGGGCGCGGTGCTGACGCTGCGGGCACACGCGGGCCGCTTCACGGCGGAGACGCCCGCCGCGCTGGAGGTGGGGGCGTGAGCCGGGCCCGCCGCACCGGGGACACCCGCAGTGTCTCCGAGCTGCTGGGCGCGACGCTGGGCACGGCCCGGCTGGCGAAGGGCGTGCAGCGGGCCCGCGCGATCCTCGCCTGGCCTCAGGCGGTGGGGCCGGAGATCGCGCGGATGACCCGGCCGCGCTCGCAGCAGGGCGGGACCCTGTTCGTGGAGGTCCGCGACAGCGCCACCGCGCACCACCTCACCCTTCAGCGCCACCATTTCCTGAAGAGCCTGAATGCCCTGCTGGGCGAGGAGCGGGTGACCGAGATCCGCTTCAGCGTGGGCAGCGTCCGCGCGCCCGCGCCCGCCCCGCGGTTGAGCCCGCTGCCCGCCCCCGACCGTGCCCGCGCGCAGGACCTGGTGCGGAACGTGGACGGCGACCTGAAGGACGTGGCGCTGAGGGCTGCCGAGGCGATCACCCGCGCCCGCAAGTGGCGCGAGGCCCAGGGCTGGCGCCCCTGCCCGGTCTGCGGGGAGGCGAGCAAGGAGCAGCCCTGCCGCGCCTGCGCCCTCACGCTGGAGGACCCCAACGTGCGGCGGGCAGCCCGGGGCCTCACCCGCGCACCCGAGCGCCTGGCCGCCCTGCCCGCGGGGCTGGGGGACAGCGGGGCGAATGCTGCCCGGTATATCGCCCTGGGCCTGCTCGGCGAGCAGCTCGACCTCCTCGCGCTCGAATGCGTCCGCAGCGGCGGCGAGGAGGGCTACCGCGCCTTCCTTGCCCAGCAGGCCGAGGTGTTCCTCTCGCTGACGCACCGCAGGCCCCGCAGCGCCCTGAGGCGCGAGGACCGCTCAGCCCTGCCCGAGCGGGTGCGGCACGTGCTGGGGGCGGGTCGGTAGGCCTCAGCCCGCCCGCGTCACCGCCAGCACCTTGAAGCCCCCCTCGCGCCGCAACTCACGCACCTCGCCGAGGGCGCGCAGCGGCAACTCGTAGGGCAGGGGCTCGTTGGCGACGAGGTAGAGGGTGCCGCCCGGATTCAGGCGCCGCCCCGCCGCCGCGATGAATTCGCGCGCCACATCGAGCACCACGCCACGCCCGACGTGAAAGGGCGGGTTGGTGAGAATCACGTCGAAGGTTCGCTCGCCCAGCGCGGCGTCCACGTCGCTGTGGAAAACGTCCGCGGTCAACCCGCTGGCGGCGAGCGTCGCCCGCGCGCTGCGGACACTCTGGAGGTCGCCGTCCACCAGCGTGACCTCCGCGCCCCGGCGGGCGGCCCAGGCCCCGATCAGGCCGGTGCCGCAGCCCAGGTCGAGCACCCGCTTGCCGCTCAGGTCCGGGTTCTCGAGCGTCCCCAGGAGGATGGAGGTGGCCTTGTCCGGCCGGGCGGCACTGAACACGCCCGCCAGGCCCACCACCCGCACGCCGAACGCCTCGTAGCCCTCCGGCTCGGGGTAGGCCGGGGTGGGGCCGGGGCGGCGCACGAGCTTCGCCACCCGCATCCCCCCGTCGCGGGCGATGGTCTCCCCCGTGCCGAAGGCCTTTGCGGCGGCGCGCACGTACCGGTCGAAGCCCTTGTCCCGGTCCCCGGCCAGGTACAGGGTTCCGCCCGGCGGCGTGCAGGCGTGCGCCCAGGCGACCTGCGCGAGGGCATAGGCGTTACCCCGGTCCCCGGCCAGCACGAGCGCCACCGTCCGCGCCCGCTCGGGCCAGTGCTCCCGCAGGTCGTCCCCGGGCACCGCCGCCCCGGTGTCGAGCCCGGCCGCGTTCAGCACCGTCAGGGCCGCCGCCGACCCCTCCACCGCGCGCAGGGTCACACCGGGCAGGCGGCCCAGCAGGCCGCCCATTGCCGCCAGGTCGAGCACCTCGCCGCGCACCCGGTCCTTCCGCAGGGTCTGGGCGAGCAGGGCCTGCGCTGCGTCCACCCCGGGAAAACCGCGGACCCCCGGCTTGGTCAGGGCGTGCAGGTCTTCCAGGCGGGGGGGAAGCTGGGCGGGCCGCACGCCGAAGTATCCGCCCTCCCCGGCCGGGTCCGGCCCCCCCGGCGCGGGTGCGCGGGCCGGACGATTCAGTCTGATCTTCTGCTTGCTCCTGCCAGTCACGCCCCACCGTCTATCACAGGGCCGGGGAGCGGGTGAGAGGCGGCTCCACGCGCCTCACCCCCGCGGGAGTACCGTAGGGTTGGTCACAGTCGATGCCCAGGTCGTCCGGCCCGGCAGGAGGCTCACCTGCCGCTGGAAATGGAGGCGCTATGCACTGGTTCCCGCCCCGACAGTTCCGTCGCAGCCTGCCGCTCGCCGTCCTCGTCACTGCGGGCCTGCTTACGGGGTGTACCCGGACGGTCACCCAGATCGCCCTGCCCCAGGTCGTCGCCACCGGGCTCAACGGGCCGCAGGGCGTGCTCGTGACCGGGGACGGCACACTGTGGGTGACCGACGACGGCGTGGGGGGCACGACGACGTTCACGGCCGCGAACGGTCAGGGCGGAACCCTCGAGGGCAACTACGGCCCCAGCGCCCGAGTGATCCGCGTGACTCCGGACGGCACCCAGAGTGTGGTCGCTTCCACCCTCTCGGTCAACGTGCCCGGGATCGGCCCCAGCGGCGGGGGCAAGATCGCCGTGATCGGCAGCAACGTGTATATCGGGAACGCCGTCTGGAACGCCGGGTTCTCCGTCCCGCGTCCCGCGCAGGCCTCGGCGGTGCTGCGGATCGACGGGAGCGCGGCCACCGAGGTCGCCAACACCTTCGCCTTCGAGGCGGCCAACAACCCGGACAAGGTGCCCGAGAACCAGGGCGGCATCGACTCGCACACCTACGGGCTGGCCGCCGGGCCGGACGGACAGCTCTACGTCGCGGACGCCGGGGGCAACGACGTGCTGAAGGTCAACCCGTCCACCGGCCAGATCAGCCTGGTCGCCTCGCTGGCAGGCCGCACCGGGACGGGGCCGCAGTCGGTGCCCACCGGGATCGCCTTTGACAATGACGGAACGATGTACGTCTCGCTCCTGAGTGGCGGGCCCTTCCCCAGCGGGGCGGCGAAGGTCGTCAAGATCACGGGCGGGACGGTGAGCGACTTCGCCACCGGGATGACCATGCTGACCGACGTGGAGCGCGGGCCCGACGGCAACCTGTACGCGGTCTCGTTCGGGCGCTTCGATCCGGCGGCTGGCCCAGTTCCCTTCGTGGCGAACGTGGGGTCGGTGATCCGTCTCAAGGCCAACGGCGACAAGGAAACCGTTCTGAACGGCCTGAGCTACCCCACCTCCATCGCCTTCAATGCCGCCGGGGACGCTTACGTGGCCGAGAACGGCATCGGCCTGCCGGGCAGCGGTCGGGTCGTGCGCTACCCGGCCCTCACGGAGTACCCGGCGCAGTAGGCGGGCGGAGGGCGGGAGCATGGGGGCGAGGCTGCTACCTTGCCCCCATGCCCCCCCTTTCCGGCAATACGGCTGCCGTCACCCCCGACTGGGCCTTCGAGCGCGAACACTGGCGGCGCGGGTACTTCCGCGTGGCCGGGGTGGACGAGGCCGGACGCGGCGCGTGGGCTGGGCCGGTGACCGTCGCGGCGGTGATCCTGCCGGGGTTGGCGACCGAGTACCCCTTCCGGGATTCAAAGCAGCTCTCGGGAGCGCAGCGGGAGACGCTGGCGGCGCAGGTGCGGGGGGTGGCCGTCGCCTGGGCCGTCGAACACGCCTGGCCGGAGGAGATTGACCGGCTGAATATCCTGGGCGCGACTCACGCCGCCGCCTTACGGGCCCTGGCCCAACTGGACCCCCAGCCCCAGGCCCTGGTCACCGACTACCTGAAGCTGCGCACGCCGCTTCCCCTCAGTGCCCCGCCACGGGCCGACGCGCTGAGCTACTCCGTGGCGGCGGCTAGCCTGCTCGCCAAGACCGCACGCGACCGGATGATGACCGAGTTGGACGCCGAGTACCCCGGCTACGGCTTCGCGGCGCACAAGGGATACGGCGCCCCGGCCCACCGCGCCGCGCTGGAACGGCTGGGCGTCTCGGGGGTTCACCGCCGCAGCTTCGCCCCGATTGCCCGACTGCTGGCCGAACGCGAGGGCTCCCTCTTCCCCGTGGCCCAGGAGTCTTAAAGGCACGTTTATCCCCCGCTCCCCGGCCCCGAGTTGTCTCACATCCCGCAGAGTCGGCGGGCGGGCCAGGCCACAGTGAACCCATCTGTGCGGAAGGACCGCCTTGCGACGGGCAGGACGGCTTTCCGTGCCCACGTCGTGCCGGGAACATGGCCGACGAAGGAGGCGCCCATGAACCGCAACCTTGCCAACCTGCTGACGCTTGCCGGAATTGCCTCGATCCTGGGCTCCATCGTCATCTGGTCCACCCAGGGCGGGCGGGGCAGCACCGCCGAGGACCGCGCACACGGCGAACGCTTCGGCATCTTCGTCGGGCTGTGGGCGCCGACCTTCTTCATCCTCGCCAACCGCTACAACCGCGCCGCCCTGGAGGATCGGGAGACGGTATAACGGGCCGATCATGCGCCTGAGTGTCAGCGTCGAGGCCGTCTGCCGCAGTGAAGGCCACACCTTCAGCAAGACTGCCGCGCCGGAGATCGAACTCCTCTCGGGCGTGGGTGTGGCGGGCGACGCGCACGCGGGCGTGACCGTCAAGCATCGCTCGCGGGTCGCCCAGGACCCCCGTCAGCCCAACCTGCGCCAGGTCCACCTGCTCCACGCCGAACTGCTCGAAGACTTGCAGGCTCAGGGCTTTCGGGTAGGGCCGGGTGATCTGGGCGAGAACGTCACCACGCGTGGCGTGGACCTGCTGGGCCTGCCGGGCGGCACGCTGCTCTACCTGGGAGACACGGCGGTGGTGGAGGTCACGGGCCTGCGCAACCCCTGCGCCCAGATCGAGAACTTCCAGCCGGGCCTGCTCGCCGCCGTCCTGGGCCGCGACGAGCAGGGCAACCTGATTCGCAAGGCGGGCGTCATGGGCGTGGTCCGCCTGGGAGGGGTGGTGCGCCCGGGAGACGCCATCCGGGTGGACCTGCCCGAGGAACCGCATCAGCGGCTGGAGCGGGTTTAGGAGCCCGCGGGCGGCCTCTCCAGCGCGGTCTGCACCTCAGTCGGGCGGAAGCCCACGCGCTCGTACAGCCGCTGGGCGTGGTACTCGGGATCGGCCACGATCACCAGAGTCTGCGCCGCCAGATGGTTTTGCGCCCACTCCCCGGCAAAGTGGACGAGGTGACCGGCCAGGCCGCGCGAGCGCCACCCGGGGTGCGTCTCGACGTTCTGGTAGCGGGTCACCCCTCCGCCCGCGTCGTACACGCCCAGCCCCGCGAGCATCTGCTCCTCCAGGAAGGCCCCCAGGTACGCGCCGTGCCCGGCCTCCTGTGACGCCCGCAGCCCCGCCAGCTTCTGCACGGCGAAGGTACGGTAGCCCGCCTCCTCGAGGGGCCGCTCGTCGGACGCGTTCACCGCGAGGCGCAGGAGGAGGGCGGCGTCCCAGTCGGCGCCCGTTTCCAGGGGCCGCAGGGTCACTTCACCCGGCAGGGGCTTGGCGGGGGGGATAGTTCGCCCCGTGGTGAGCACCGTATTCCGGTCGAGGCGGAACCCAGCCGCCTGGAACTCGACCGCCGCGCCCGCCTCCCCGTCCGTCGTGTCGATCCCGAAGGTGATGTGGGCGGCGCCGGGGTGGGCCTCCCGGAAGCGGGCCAGCCAGTCCTCCAGGCTCCCGGGCCGCGGCGCCTCGTGCAGCAGCAGAAAATTTCCCCACCAGAAGGTTGGATTCGTCGGCGAGCGGACCATAGTGTAGGCGCCGCAGTCCTCCACCTGGGCGCCTTCCAGCACCCGCAGGGCGAGGTCGGTGTGGTACCCGAGGGATTGCGGCGTGTGGGGCATGCCCGGAGGGTAGCAGGGCTGCGTCCTATTCCCGCCGGGAGACCCCCGCTACACTGCCGGGGTGACCGAAGGGCCGACCGCCAACATCCGAAATTTTTCCATCATCGCCCACGTGGACCACGGCAAGTCCACGCTGGCCGACCGCATCCTGGAACGGCTGGGCGCGATGGGTGAGCGCGACAAGCGCGACCAGACCCTCGACACCCTGGAGCTGGAGCGCGAGCGCGGCATCACGATCAAATCCACGCCCATCCGCCTGAACTACCGGCGGCCTGTGCTGGCCGATGGAACAGGCGGCGAGGAGTACACCTTCAACCTGATTGACACCCCGGGCCACGTGGACTTCAACTACGAGGTCTCCCGCTCGCTTGCGGCCTGCGAGGGCGTGCTCCTCCTCGTGGACGCCTCGCAGGGGGTGGAGGCGCAGACCATCGTCAACGCCTACCTCGCCATCGACAACAACCTGGAGATCATCCCGGTCATCAACAAGATCGACCTGCCCGCCGCCGATCCCGAGGGCGCCGCGCAGGAGCTGGAGGAGGTCATCGGTATTCCCGCCGACGACGCCGTCTTCGCCTCCGGCAAGGCGGGCCTCGGCATCCCCGAGATCCTGGAGGCCATCGTCGAGCGCATCCCGCCGCCCCCCGGCGACCCTGAGGCGCCCCTCAAGGCCCTGATCTTCGACTCCTTCTACGACGCCTACCAGGGCGTGATCCTGTTCGTGCGGGTGCTGGAGGGAACGCTGACCCCCAAGCAGCCCATCATGCTCTTCTCGACGGGCAAGACCTTCGAGGTGGACAAGGTGGGCACCTTCTCCCCCGGCCTGGTCGTGGGCGAGTCACTCCCGGCGGGTGCGGTGGGCTGGGTCGCGGCGGGCATCAAGGACATTCACGACGCGCAGGTGGGCGACACCATTACGCAAAAGGACCGCCCCACCCCCGAGCCCTTCCCCGGCTTCAAGCCCGCGCAGCCCGTCGTTTTCAGTGGCCTCTACCCCACCGACACCGAGGACTACCGCAAGCTGCGCGACGCCCTGGAAAAGCTCAAGCTCAACGACGCGGCCTTCACCTTCGAGCCGGAAACGTCGGAGGCGCTGGGCTTCGGGTTCCGCTGCGGCTTCCTGGGCCTGCTGCACGCCGAGATCATCCAGGAGCGGCTGGAACGTGAGTACGACCTCGACCTGATCGCCACCGCACCCGCCGTGGTGTACCGGGTGACCCTCACGAACGGCGAGGTCTTCGAGACCCAGAACCCCGCCGAGTTCCCCACCCGCGACCGGATCAACAAGGTGGAGGAGCCGTACATCAAGCTTTCCATCATGCTGCCGGAGGATTACGTGGGGCCGGTGATGCAGCTTCTTCAGGAGCGCCGGGGCTCGATGGTCACCATGAACTACATCGGCAAGCGGGTGGAGCTGATCTACGAGGTGCCCTTCGCGGAAATCCTCTACGACTTCCACGACCGCCTGAAGTCCATCTCGCGCGGGTACGCCAGCATGGACTACGAGCAGATCGGCTACCGCGAGGGCGAACTCCGCAAGGTGGACATCGTGGTGAACAACGAGGTCGTCGACGCGCTCGCGGTCATCGTCCACGAGGACAAGGCGTATTCCCTGGGCCGCAAGATCGTGGACAAGATGGCCGAGGTGATCCCGAGGCAGATGTTCCCCGTGCCCGTACAGGCGACCATCGGCGGCAAGATCATCGCCCGCGCGACGGTGAAGGCGTACCGCAAGGACGTCCTTGCCAAGTGCTACGGCGGCGACATCACCCGCAAGAAGAAGCTGCTGGAAAAGCAGAAGAAGGGCCGCGCCCGCATGAAGCAGATCGGCACGGTGGAGGTGCCGCAGGAGGCCTTCCTGGCGGTGCTGAGCACGGAGGAGTAGGTAGAGGGAGGACGAACAGCCCTGGCGGTTGTCGGGGCTGTTCGCGTTTGTTTAGGCAGCGCGGATGGATCAGCCGTCGCCCCAGATAGTGCAGACCCGCTCGCTCCCCAAGCCGCTCACGAAAAGCCGCTCCTTGGCGTTGCCCAACAGGCGCTGCGTCCAGTCCACCTCCCCGCCGTCCGCGAGGAAATACTCGTGTTCATTGGCCTGTCCGTAGAGGTGAAAGCAGAGCCCCGGGTAGTACCTCCGCCCGTGGGTGCGCCCGGGATCGGGCTGGGCAGTGACGCCTTCAAACGACGCCCGGAGCGAGGCGAGAACCGCCTCCACCTCCCGCTCACGGTCGCGTCCTGAAAAATCGCTGATGGTCACCCGTAGGGGCACCTCCGACCCGAGGAAGGCGCGCAGGGCCGTGAGATGAACGCGCAGGTGGGTTTCCAGTGCTCCCAGTTCGAAAGTGCTCCCGCTTCCAGCCCGCCCGGCGCTCACCAGGGCGAAGAGGGCGAAGTGCGCCGAGCGGGTGGGGTCGCCGGAGAACTGGGGCCGGAGCAGGCGGTGGGAGGCGGCGAGGTGGACGGCCTGCGCTGAGCGCGCGTCCTGCCGCAGGAGTTGCCTCCGCCTCGATGCCGCCTCCAGCGCCAGGACGTTCGTGGCGTCCGAGACGACCTCCGTGCCCCGGCTCGTCGTCACTGCCCAGTCCTGATGCACTCCCGCGACGACGGAACTTGTGCCCAGGGGACAGACGGGGGACAGCGCCACCGCCTCGAAACTGGCGGGCAGGCTTGTCAGGGCCACCCGCTCCCAGTCGAGCAGCCGTGCGGGCGCCACTCCCGACGGGCGGACGAAGCGGTCCCGCTCGTACTGGGCGAGCACCTGCGCGGGCGTGCGGTCCGCGGCCCGGCGGCGGGACATCTCCAGCAGCAGGGAGGCCAGGTCGGCGGGCGTGAGGCGCTCGGCCAGCAAGGCAGCCAGCCCCGGCACCCCCGTCTCACGTTCGATCCGCTCGGTGATGCGGCTGGCCAGTTCGGGGGCTCCCATCCCGGGAGTTTAGCGGCGTGTGTGGTCCGGCTCATCCTCGCGGACCTCCCATTTAAACCCGGGTTAGGGCAGGCACCGACGCCTCCTCATCCCGGCTGCCTAGCGTGTGAGAAACCCTCCGTCCCCCTCACCCGCCCGAAAGGACGTCCGCCATGACCCAGCCCTTCGAGTCGCACCCCGACCGCCCCCTCACCAAGAGCGTCGAGCAGATTCGCCCGCCCGGCCCCCCCGTCTCGACCTTCGGCGGCACGCAGGTGCTGCGGCCCGACGTGGTGCGGGTGCGGCTGCCGCTGGTGAATGTCTACCTGCTGGGCCTGCCCGGTGAGGACTGGGTGCTGGTGGACGCGGGCATGCCGATGACGGCGGGACTGATCCGCGCGGCGGCGGACAAATACCACGCGGGCAGGCCGCCCTCCGCCATCGTGCTGACGCACGGGCACCTTGACCATATCGGGGCGCTGCACGAGTTGCTCGCCGAGTGGCAGGTGCCCGTCTACGCCCATCCACTGGAGCTGCCCCACCTCACCGGGCAGGTCGCCTATCCCTTCCCCGACCCGACGGTGGGCGGCGTGATGAGTATGCTCTCGCCCGCCTTCGTACCCGGCCCCTTCGACTTCCGGCCTCACGTGCGTGCGCTCCCCTCGGCGGGAGAAGTCCCCTTCCTCCCCGGCTGGCGCTGGCTGCACACGCCGGGCCACAGCGTGGGGCACGTGTCGCTGTGGCGCGACTCGGACCGCACGCTGATCGCCGGGGACGCCTTCGTGACGACCAAGCAGGAGTCCGCGGTGGGGGCGCTGACCCTGCAACCGACCGTCGTTCACCGCCCGCCCGCGTACTACACACCGAACTGGGACGCGGCGCGGGAATCGGTGCGCCTCCTTGCGGCGCTGAATCCCGCCCTGGCCGCCACCGGGCACGGCCACCCGATGACCGAGGAGCAGATGGACCTGAACCTCCAGCGCCTGGCCCGCAACTTCGACGACGCGGCGCGGCCCCTGCGCGGGTGGTATCTGAACCGACCGGTGCCGGTCGCGCTCCCGCAGGCGGGGACACCCGATCCCCTCAAGCGGATCGTTCTGGGCGCGCTCGCCGCCGTCGGCGTCTTCCTGTTGCTGGACCGCGTGCGGCGCTGATTCCATGTCATCGGGCCGCCTCCGCGGTTAAGAGGCAGAAGGGGGAGCACGGCAGAGGGCAGCCGTCTCCCCCTTGTCCTGTGGCGAGGAGGAACCGTCATGGCCACCAGCCCCTCCAGCACGCCTCTTTGCTGGCGCGCTCTGTCGCCGCGGGTGTGGGGTTTCTGTTAGAAGCCGCCTCCTACACTCCGGGACGTGAACGGAGGTGAAGCCCAGGTGAGTGCCCCCCGCCCCACCCAGCGGGGAGGGCAGCAGGGAACCCTGCGGACCCAGTTCACGCTGATCATCTTTCTGCTGGCGTTCCTGCCCAACCTGGCGCTGACGCTGCCCGCGCGCCACGACGTGTCGATCCTCACGCTCGTGACGTGGATGGTGGTCGTCGCCGCGCTGTGCGCGCTGATCGGCTACCTGCTCAGCGGGGTGCTGCTGCGGCCCCTCAGCCGCCTGGAGGCGGAGGTGCAGCGGGGCGACTTCGCGCAGCCGCACCGCGACGACCCCGGCGAAATCCTCGCCCTGCGCGGGGCCTTTGCTGATCTGCTGGGGCGGCTCTCGACCGAGCAGGGCCGCCGCAACGCCTTTATGGCGACCCTCGTTCACGACCTCAAGACGCCGCTGATTGCCACCGGGCACCTCACGCGCGTCCTGACCGAGCATCCCCTCCCCGACGCCGAGCGGCGCGAGGTGGGTGCGCAGATCCTCGCCGAGAACGCCCGGCTGCTGGCGCTCGTCGGGCAGATGGCCGACGCGCACCGCTTCGAGCGCGAGGAGGTGCGCGTGCAGCCCCAGCCCACCGATCTGCGGGCCCTCGTGGAGGGGGTGGCCCGCCGACTGGGTCCCCAGGCTCACGGCCTGACACTGCAGGTGATGGGCCAGGGCCAGGCGCCCACCGACGCACCCGTGCTGGAGCGGGCCGTGGGCAACCTCGCCGAGAATGCCCTGCGCTACGCCCGCCATGAGGTGACCCTGGCCGTCACTCCCGCCGGGGTGGAGGTGCGCGACGACGGTCCCGGCCTGTGCGCCCCCCTCTCGGAACTCGCGCAGCCCTTCAACGCCCAGCCCGCCACCATCGCCGGGCAGCAGTACACCGCCGGAACGACCGGGCTGGGCCTCTTCATCGCCCGCCGCATCGCGGAAGCGCACGGCGGCAGCCTCACATACCGCCGCACTCCGCCCGCACCCCCCGACCCGTCCTCCCCGACTCCTCCTTCCCCCCCGGCCTCTTCCCCCCAGTCCGTCTTCACCCTGCATCTCCCGGAGGTGACCCCTTGAAACTCGTGATCGCCGATGACCACCCCCTTTTCCGCATGGGTCTGAAATACGCCCTGCTGCACCAGGGGTTCGACGTGGTGGCCGAGGCCGCCGACGGCGTCCAGGCCCTCGCCGCCTGCCGCACCCACCAGCCGGACGCCGCCCTGCTTGACGTGAAGATGCCCGGCCTGACCGGTGTGGAGGTCTGCGAGCGGCTGCGCCTGACCCATCCCCGGATCGCCAGCGTCCTGATCACCACCTTCGCCGAGCCCGCCATCGTGCAGGCCGCACGGCTGGCCGGGGCGCGCGGCTACGTCAGCAAGGAGACGGACCCCGAGAGCCTGGCCCGGCAGATCCGCGAGATCGTGGCCCACCCCGAGATCGACCGCCTGCCCCAGGTCGACGTGCCCCGCCTGACCCCCCGCGAGTCCGAGGTGCTGCCCCTGCTCGCCCAGGGCTTCTCCAACAAGGAGATCGCCAAGAACCTCGGCGTGAGCCCCGACACGGTGAAGGACCACCTCGCCCGCCTGTACGCCAAGCTCGACGCGGGGGACCGCACCGAGGCGGTGAGCCGCGCGAGGACCATTGGGCTTCTGGATTGACAAGGCAGAGTGGAAAGGTCAGGGGCAGCCATAAAAGCTGCCTCTTCGCCTTTTTGAGGTGCAGGCCGCCCATCTGGGAACCCAAGCAGCGTCCCCGCCGACAGTTCAAGGGTGAGCGAACTGCGGGTATCCCTGCGCGTCGTCCTCGAGGTTGACGACCCCCGTCAGGTGCATGTTTTCGAGGAATGGACCCAGAGTTCGGGACTGGACGTTGGCGGCCCGAAAGACGAGGGCTGTGGATGCTGCGTCAACATCTGCCAGTTCTCCGTTCCGTAAGACGGGGCTTCACACCTCGACAGGCTGCTCAGAGAAGTGGGCGCCGGGTTCAGGATCTTGAGGACACGCCCTAGCCCGGCCTCTCCCCTCCCCCACCCTGGCCCTGTACCCTCAGCCCATGAGCGCGCCTTCTGCCCCGTCCCCCTTCCGCCTGTCCGAGCGTGCCCGGAGCCTCAAGCCCTCGGCGACGGTGGCAGTCTCGTCGCGGGCGCTCGAACTGAGGCGGGCGGGCGTGGACGTGATCAGCATGAGCGTGGGCGAGCCGGACTTTGACACGCCGCCCCACATCAAGGCCGCCGCTATCCGGGCCATCGAAAGTGGGAAGACGAAATACACCGCTGTGAACGGTATCCCCGAGCTGCGGGAAGCGATTAGCGCCAAGTTCGCGCGGGAGAACAGCCTGGAGTACGCGCCGAGCGACGTGACGGTCACCAGCGGGGGCAAACAGGCCCTCTTCAACGCCTTTTTCGCGCTGCTGAACCCCGGCGACGAGGTGCTGATCCCCGCCCCGTACTGGGTGAGCTACCCGGAGATGGTGGCGCTGACGGGCGCGGTGCCGGTGCCCGTGCCGACCACGCCGGAGTCGGGCTTCATCCTTGACCCGGAGGAGTTGGAGGTCCGGGTCACGCCGCGGACTCGCATGATCGTGCTCAACAGCCCCGGCAACCCGACGGGCGCCGTGTTCCCCACCGAGGTGCTGGAGGCCGTGGCGGGGGTCGCCCAGCGCCACAATCTCGTGATCGTAACGGACGAGATGTACGAGCATCTGGTGTACGACGCCGAGCAGGTCAGCATCGGGCGGTACGCACCGGAGCATACGCTCACGGTGAACGGGGCGAGCAAGGCCTACGCGATGACGGGCTGGCGCATCGGGTACGCGGGGGGCCCGAAGGCGGTGATCGCCGCGATGAACGCCTTCCAGTCGCAGAGCACGAGCAACGCGAGCAGCGTGAGTCAGTACGCCGCGCTGGCCGCCCTGAACGAGTACGAGGAGACGGCGCGGTTTATCGAAATGGCCCGGCGCGCTTACCGCGAGCGGCGCGACCGAATCGTGGCCGGATTGAACGGACTCGGCCTGCCCACGCCCACTCCACAGGGCGCCTTTTACGTGATGACAGACACCGCCCGCCTCCATCCCGACGAGCTGGAAGCCGCCCGCCTCCTGCTCGACGAGGCGCGGGTCGCCGTGGTGCCCGGCACCGACTTCGCCGCGCCCGGCCAGGTGCGCCTGAGCTACGCGACCAGCCTGGAGCAGGTCGAGGAAATGCTGCGCCGGATCGGGGCCGTGATGAGCTGAGGGTACCTGGAAACCTATTTCATCCTCCCCCCGTATTGGGGAGCATGACGAATCCTGACGGCAGTTACAGTCTCCGCGACTTCCTGGCCCAGACCGCCGAGCGCGACCAGCCCGGCGAGGTGTTCGAGCTGGAGAGCTCCAAGATGCTGGAGGTCAAGGTCAATGGCCGCATCTGGAGCAAGCTGGGCGCGATGGTGGCGTACAAGGGCAACCTCTCCTTCCGGCGCGAGGGAACGCTGGAGGGCGGCCTGATGAAGGCCCTCAAGCGCGCCGTGAGCCAGGAGATGAGCCCGCTCGCCAAGATCGAGGGCCGGGGCGTGGCGTACCTGGCCGACCAGGGCAAGGAGGTGCAGATTCTGCGCCTCTCGGGCGACAGCCTGAACGTGAACGGCAACGATCTGCTCGCCTTCGAGGACAGTGTGAACTACGACATCACCATGCACCGCCGGGTGGCGGGAATGGCGGCAGGCGGGCTCTTCAGCGTGCGGCTTCAGGGCAACGGGCTGGTTGCCATCCTCAGCCACGGCAAGCCGCTGACGCTGCGGGTCACCCACAACGAGCCGATCTTCACCGACCCGAATGCGACGGTCGCCTGGAGCGGAAACCTCCAGCCGCAACTCCGCATGGACGCCAGCCTGAGGAGCATCTTCGGGCGCGGCGGCGGCGAGACGTACCAGATGGTCTTCCAGGGTGACGGCTTCGTGGTCGTGCAACCCTACGAGGAGTTCGAGCAGGGCCTGGGTGGGGACAGTGACAGCCACGGCGGCGGCATCGGGCGCAGCATCGGGGACCTGTTCGACTGAGAAGTCAGCCTTCAGCCGTCAGAGAGGTGCTGGCGGCTTTTCCCGGCTCCTCGTCCCGCCCCACGCTCTACACTCCCCCGGATGAGTCTGGTCGTCATGGCAACGGGAGGCACGGGGGGGCACATCTACCCGGCGGTCGCAACAGCGCGCGAGCTGATGGCGCGCGGGCACGAGGCGCTGCTGCTGGGGCAGCGGGGCGGGATGGAGGAGCGGGTCGCGGCCGAGCAGGGCCTGCCGTTTCAGGGCGTGGAGGCCGGGAAGCTCGCGCGTAGCGGGCAGGGCCGACCGGACCCGCGTGAGCTGCTGCGGGCGGTGCGGGGCGTGGCGGAGGCTCGCACCTTCCTGAGCCAGACCCGGCCCGGAGCGGTCGTGGGCTTCGGGGGCTTTGCCAGCTTGCCCGGAGTTCTGGCCGCGCAGAGCTTGGGCCTGCCCACCGTCCTGCACGAACAGAACGCGCGGCTGGGCCTGACGCAGCGGCTGGCGGCGGGGCGTGCGCGGGCGGTCGGAACCGCGTACCCAAAGGTCATCGGGCTGCCGGAAGACAAGGCGACGATGGTCGGGATGCCGGTGCGGGAGGAGCGGCTGCCTCGGGCGGAGGCGCTGGCGCGGCTGGGGTTGCGCGACGGGCCCCTCACCCTGCTGGTCATGGGCGGCTCGCAGGGGTCGCTGGCGCTGAACAACGGGGTGCCGGATGTGTTGCGGGAAGTGTTGGGGGAAGCAGGAACCTCTCCCGAAGGTTCCGTCCAGGTCCTCCATTCCACCGGCCCCCGCTGGTTGGAGGAAGTTGCTCCCCGTGTGGCAGACCTCCCCTGGTATCACGCCGTCGGCTACACGGACGCAGTCGCGGCGTGGTCGGCCTCGGACCTGGCGATCACCCGGGCGGGGACGGGCACGCTGGCTGAAGCCGCCTTTCACGGTGTCCCGCTCGTCATGGTGCCGCTGCCCGAGTCGGCGGAGAACCACCAGCTCCACAACGCGCTCAGTGTGCAGGAGGCGGGAGCGGGGCGGGTGGTTGAGCAGACGGCGCTGGCCGGGCAGTTGGGGGAGGCGGTGCTAGAGTGTGCGGCGGCGGGCATGCGCGCCTTGATGCGGGAGGCGGCCCTGGGGCGCTCCCCGGCGGGCGCGGCGGGCCGCTTCGCCGATCTGGTGGAGCGGCACCTGCGCTAGCTGCGTGCGCCCCGAACCTTTCCCACCATGACTGACACCTCCCCTCCCCCCTCCACCGCGCCCGCCGCCCAGCCCTCGCCCCCGTCCCACCCGCCCCACTATCACCTGATGGGCATCGGCGGCATCGGCGTGAGCGCCTTTGCACGGCTGCTCGCGGCGCGCGGCGTGCGGGTCAGCGGGTGCGACGCCCAGCTCTCCGAACTCACCGAGCAACTGGGGCGGGAGGGGATCACGGTCTGCGCGGGGCACGACGCCTCACATGTGGCGGATGTGGATGTCCTCATCGCGTCGGAGGCGGTGCCCAAAAGTCACCCCGAACTCGCCGCTGCCCGCGCGGCCGGGGTGGAGGTCCGCCCGCGCATGGCCCTGCTGGACGAGCTGCTGCGCGCTGGCCCCTCGGTCGGCGTGATCGGCACTCACGGCAAGACGACCACGACCTCCATGATCGCCGTCGCCATGCAGGGGGCGGGGCTGGACCCGGCGGCCTTCGTGGGCGGCATCGTGCCCGAGTTCGGCTCCAACGCGCGGGTGGGACAGGGTCCCTTCGTCGCCGAGGTGGACGAGTCCGACCGGGGCTTCGGGGACCTCGTGTGCGAGACCGCCGTCTTCACCAACGCCGAGGACGACCATGTGGGCGGCAACCAGGCGACCTACTGGGAGACAGTGGAAGAGCAGCACGCCGCCTTCGCCCGCTTCGCGGGGCAGGCGGGGAGGGTGCTGTACTGTGCGGACTGGGCTGGATTAGAGAAGCTGTGCGCCGGGGCGAGCGAGCGGCTGAGCTATGGCCTGTCGGAGGGAACGGACTACCGCGCCTTGAACCTCCAGCCCGACGCGGAGGGCACGACCTTCACGGTGGAACGCCGGGGGGAGCCTCTGGGCGAGGCGCGGGTCGGCCTGCCGGGCACCCACAACGTGCTGAACGCGCTGGCGGCCCTGGCCGCCACCGACCTGTACGGCGGGGATTTCCGCGCCGCCGCGGATGCCCTGTCCGCTTTCCGGGGTCCTGGGCGCCGCTGGCAACGGATTGGGGAGCTGAACGGGGCGCTCGTGATCGATGATTACGCCCACAACGCCACCAAGGTCGCCGCCGCCGTGCAGGCCGCGCGGCAGACCGGGCGCCGCGTCCGGGTGATCTTCCAGCCCCACCGTTACCTCCGCACCCAGCAGTCCTGGCCCCGCCTCGCCGACGCGCTCATGGACGCGGACGAGGTGCTGGTCCTCGACATCGCCGCCGCCTCCGAGCCGCCCATCCCCGGCATTCATGCCACGCTCGTCAGTGGGCGGATGGTGAAGAAGGGACATTCGGGGGTGCGCTACGCCCCTGACCGCGCGGAAGTCGTGCGTTACCTGCGTGAGACGGCCACGCCGGGCGACCTGATCGTCACGATGGGTGCGGGCGACGTGTGGAAACTCTCGCGGGAACTGGCGGGGGTGAAGGCGTGACCGTGCTGCCTGTCAGTGTGAGCCGCAGCGGGGCGAGAGTGGAGCGATTGCCCCTTGCCCGGTTTACCACGTTGGGAGTGGGCGGCGAGGCCGAGATGTGGTTCGTCTCCAGTCTGGAACAACTTGCCGAAGCGATGGAGGCCCCATACCGCGTCCTGGGGGGCGGCAGCAACCTCGTCGTCGCAGACGGGGGCGTGCCCGAGCGGGTCATTCGCCTGACTGGCCCCCTCGCGGAGAGCGACCTCACGCCTGACCCCGACCTCACCGACGGCGAGACGGTGGTCACCGGCTGGGTGGGCGGCGGCGTGCCCCTCCCCGGGCTGATCCGCAAGTTGCAGAAGCTCGGCCTCTCCAACCTGGAAGGTACTGTCGGAATCCCCGCGCAGGTCGGCGGCGCCGTGTGGATGAACGCGGGCACCCGCTACAGCGAGATGTTCGACGGGCTGCACACGCTGGAAATTGTGACGCCGGGGGGAACGCGGCAGGTTACCCCGGGCGACCTGGACTGGGGGTACCGCCGGAGCGGCATCCCCCGCAACCACGTCGTCTCCCGCGTGCGCCTGGGGCTGCGCCGCTCCACCCCGGAGGAGGTACTGGCGCGGATGGACTTCGCCGACCAGGCCCGCAAGGGCCAGCCCAAGATGAAGACGCCGGGCTGCGCCTTCAAGAATCCGGGAGGCGTGTCGGCGGGCAAACTCATTGACGAGGCGGGCCTGAAGGGCACCCGGGTGGGGAACGCGATGATCGCCCCGGAGCACGCCAACTTCATCGTGAACCTGGGAGGGGCGAGCAGCGCCGATGTCCACGCCCTGCTGGGGCTTATCCGTGAGCGGGTGGGTGTGCCGCTGGAACTGGAATACGAGCTGTGGCCGGAATAGGGCGGGGAAGAACGCCGAATGATGACAGGATGTGCCCATGACCGACCCTGAGCCGCGCCCCAGGAATCACCGGATCACGGCGGCTCCCCCCGCCCTGGAGCCTGTGCCCACCACTCCCGATGCCCCCGTCCCCGAAGTCCCGCCCACCCGGCTGAGGAGGCGATGGGGCCGCCTCTGGTGGACCCTGGGGGCCGTGGCCCTAGCCGGGGCGCTTGCCGCAAGCTGGTTTGCCCTCCCCATCCGCGCGGTGACGGTGACGGGCAACACTCGGCTCTCGGAGGCCCAGGTGCGGAAACTCGCGGGGCTGACATCGGGTTTCGCATGGCCGTACTACGGGACGTGGCGGGCTCAGGGTCTGCGGCGCAGCCCGTGGATCAGCTCAGCCGTCGTGACCCGCCGCTTTCCAGACACGGTCGAGGTGCGGGTGACCGAGCGAGTCCCCTTCGCCCGGCTCCAGCAGCCCGGGGGGCGGGTGGTCGTGCTTGCCGAGGACGGGATGGTGCTGCCGGGAGCGCGTGAGGTGGACGCCCTGCCGCTGCTCACCGGGTGGGGTCCGGGCCGGGTGGGGGACGCCCTGTTCGTCGCCCGCGCGCTACGGGGGTACAATGTTCAGTCGGTCGAGTACACACCCTCCGGCATCACGGCCAGGACCGCGAGCGGATCGGTGTGGAGCGGCGACCTGAGGACCCTGCTGAAGTATGCTGGAGCCCTAGTGCAATTCCCGAACAAACAAATCCACATCTACCCCTGGGGGGTGAGCGTCCAGGAATGAAGGACAACCCAATTATCGTGGGGCTGGATATCGGCACCACCAAAATCACCACCGTCATCGGCGAGGTCGCGCCGAATGGCACTGTCGACATCATCGGCGAGGGCACCGTGCCCAGCGAGGGCATGAAGCGCGGCGCCGTCGTCAATCTGGAGCGGGCCACCCACGCCATCCGTCAGTCGGTGCAGAACGCCGAGCGGGTCAGCGGCGTGCGGGTGGGCAGCGTCTTCGTCTCGGTGGCGGGCAACCATGCCAAGGCGATCACCAGCCACGGGCTGGCCGCCATCCGCCGCAATCAGGAAATTACCCAGCCCGACGTGGACCGCGCCATCGAGAACGCCCGCGCGGTGCCGCTCGACCCGCACCTGGAGATCATCCACACGCTGCCGCAGGAGTACGTCGTGGACGGCCAGGAGGGCATCAAGAACCCGGTCGGGATGCACGGTGTCCGGCTGGAGGTCGACGTGCATATCGTGGCCGGGACTGCCGGGCCGCTGCTGAACCTGCGCCGTTGCGTGCAGGAGGCGGGGCTGAAGGTCGAGGGCTTCGTCCTGCAGGCGCTCGCCTCGGGCCTCGCCACGCTGGAGGCCGCCGAGCAGAGCCAGACGGTCATCGTGATCGACATGGGCGGCGGCACGACCGACGTGGGCGTGTTCAAGCGCGGCAACCTCGCGCACTCGGCGTGCATTCCGCTGGGCGGGGAGCACGTGACCGCCGACCTCGCGCAGATCCTCAAGATCCCGCACGAGGAGGCCGAGAACGTCAAGCGCAAGTACGGGGCCGCCATCCCCGAACTCGCCGACCCGGACCTCACGCTGGAAATCACCTCGTCGAACGGCTCAACCCACGCGATCAGCGCCTTCGAACTGTCGCGCATCATCAAGCCGCGCCTGTCGGAAATCTTCGGCATGGTCCGCGACGAGATCGACCAGGCGCTCGGCCCGGTGGAACTCGTCGCGCAGGGTGTGGTGCTGACGGGTGGGGCCAGCCTGCTGCGCGGCACGACGGACCTCGCCCGCGATCGCTTCCGGCTGCCCGTCCGGCTGGGACGCCCGCGCGGCATCGGGGGCCTGACCGACATCGTGAGTGGCCCGGCGCACTCCAGCGGCGTCGGCCTGGTGCTGTACGGCATCGGCCAGGACGGCAAGGTGCCCGTCTCGGTCTTCCGCGAGGAGCCCGAGCCGACGCCTGCCCCCGTTCCCACGAGCAAGGGCAGTTCCCAGCCCGAGGTCACGGTGGTCGCGCCCAACCCGGTGCCCGCCGCCCCGCCCAAGAAGGAGAAGGACAAGAGCAGCGGCACCTTCATGGACCGGGTGCGGGGCATTTTCAAGGATTGGCTGTAAAAGAGCTGGCGGTGAGGCCGGGGCCTCCCGCTCGGCATGCAGGAACCGCCGACCCGTCACCGTGAGAGGACGCGGCGGGTATCCTGGGTTAAACTACACCGCATGATTCGTGGGCACCGTCAAGGGTGCGCCGCGTGAAGGAGACATGATGCAAGCGGCCAGAATTCGCGTGATTGGCTTGGGCGGGGCGGGAAACAATGCGGTGAACCGCATGATCGAATCGGGACTGGAGGGTGTCGAGTTCGTCGCGGGCAACACCGACGCGCAGGTGCTCGCCAAGAGCCACGCCGAGGTTCGCATTCAGCTCGGCGACCGCCTGACCCGCGGCCTGGGCGCCGGGGCCGACCCCGAGGTGGGCGAGAAGGCTGCCCTGGAGGACCGCGAGCGGATCAAGGAGTACCTCGACGGCACCGACATGCTCTTTATCACGGCCGGGATGGGCGGCGGCACCGGCACGGGCAGTGCCCCGGTTGTGGCTGAGATCGCCCGCGAGATGGGGATTCTCACGGTCGCCATCGTGACCCGGCCCTTCAAGTTCGAGGGGCCCAAGCGGCAGCGCGTGGCGGAGGACGGCATCAACAAGCTCACCGAGCGCGTGGACGGCATGATCGTGGTGAACAACGAGAAGCTGCTCACCGCCGTGGACAAGAAGGTTAGCTTCCGCGAGGCGTTCCTGATCGCCGACCGGGTGCTGTATTACGGGGTCAAGGGCATCAGCGACGTGATCAATGTCGAGGGCATGATCAACCTCGACTTCGCGGACGTGCGGAACATGCTCTCCAACTCGGGCACGGTCCTGATGGGCATCGGCGCGGGCCGGGGCGAGAAGGTCGCCGACGAGGCTGCCATGAGCGCCATCCACTCACCGCTGCTGGAGCGCGGCATCGAGGGGGCGCGCCGCATTCTGATCAACGTGACGGGCGGCTACGACCTCTCCATGACGGACGCGAACGAGATCGTCGAGAAGATCCGCGACGCGACCGGCTTCGAGGACCCCGACATCCTCTTCGGCATCACGCCGGACGAGGCGGCGGGCGACGAGGTGCGCGTCACGGTGATCGCCACCGGCTTCGGAGAGGGCACCTTCCCCAGCGGCCTGAGCCTGGGCATGGGCAAGTCGGGCAGCCGCGGCACCAGCATCGATACCATCGTGCGCCCCGTGCGGGGTCAGGGCGGCAGCTCCTACGATCCCAAGGACTACGACATCCCCGCGTTCCTGCGGAATGTCGGGCGGGACTGAGCTTCACGTCACGCGCTCTTTCAACCACCCTCCATGTAAGGGTGGTTTTTAGCTTGCTAGAAGGAAACAGGACCGTATGCTTTTGTAGCACTGAACACTTTAACTCGGCCTCATTGTACGGCGGCGTACGCAATGTCTTTCCCCTGACTTTTACGATCCTCTTGTCGAGCTGGGAACAGCCCGTAATCTTCCCGGATTGACTCAAGACGAGCGGGGCTTAAAGCATGTCCACTGGGGCACGCTTCAAGTCAAGGCCATCTTTTGATGTTCCTGATCAGGAGGATTGAAGATGCGTAAGGTAGTAGTGTCGGCGGCCCTGTTGGTTTCCTCGGTGGCTCTGGCGGGAGGCGGCAGTTCCGTCCCGACGGGTAACACCATCGCGGCCATCGTGGCGAACGACCCGAACTTCAGCACCCTGCTGTCAGCGGTGCAGGCGGCCGGGCTGGTAGAAACGCTGAGCAGCCCCGGGCCGTACACGGTCTTCGCACCCACCAACGCGGCCTTCGCCAAGGTGCCGCAGGATCAGCTCACCGCCCTGCTGAACAACCGCGAGCAGCTCCGCGCCCTGCTGCTGTACCACGTGGTGCCCGGCCGGGTCACGTCGGCCCAGGTCAGCGGCCTGAGCAGCGCGACGACCGCGAGCGGCGGGACCCTGAACATCACCACCAGTGGCAATACGGTCAGGATCAACGACGCGACCGTCATCCGCGCCGACATCCCCGCGAGCAACGGCATCATCCACGTCATCGACACCGTGTTGCAGCCCTGAGCGGGCCGGGCCAGGGGGAGGAGACACGCGGGTAGCTGTGTCCTCCCCCTGGCCCACACCCACACGCCACAGGAGGCTCCCCACCCATGGCCTCGCCCCTCTTCCGCCTGTTCCCGCTCCTGCCCGCGCTGCTGCTGGGCTGGCAGGTCAATGCGGCGGCGCCCGGAACCGTCCCCCGTTCCACGCCGGTCCCCCGGGTCACGCCCGCGCCGGAACAGGCGCCCCTCCGCCTCCAGCTTCGCCTGAGCGCCCCGGAGCCCGTGCTGGTGGGCGGACGGGTGGAACGGCCCCTCACCGAACGCCGCTTCACGGTGCAGATTCCGGCTCAGGAGGTGGCGCGGCTGAGAACGTCAGGAGACCTCTCCCCCCTGCGGGTTGCCCTGGCACGGGTCTACGCGCAGGTGGAGGCCCGGGGGGCGAGGGACGTGCGGTTCTTCCGCGAGGGGGGCCGTTGGATCGCCCGCGCCCAGACAGGCTGGAAGGTCGACCGCGAGCGGACGGAGGCGCGGCTGCGGGAGGCGCTGGGGCGGGGGGAATCCGGCAGCGCCCTCGTCCTGCGTCTCCAGGCCCCGGCCCGCAGCGTCCGCTGGGCGCAGGAGCAGGGCCTGACGCACCTCGCCTCGGGGTCCTCCACCTTCACGGGGAGCCCCGGCTTCCGGGTGCAGAACATCCGGGTGGGCGCGGGCAAACTGCACGGGACCTGGGTCGCGCCCGGGGCGGAGTTCAACTTCAACGCGCGGGTGGGGCGCATCAACGCGGCGGGCGGCTTCGTGCGGGGGTACGTGATCACCGGCCGGACCCTCAGCCTGGAGGACGGCGGCGGGCTCTGTCAGGTCAGCACCACCATATTTCGCGCGGCGCACGCGGCGGGGCTGCCGATCACCGAACGGCACGCGCACTCCTATCAGGTGGCGTACTACGGCGCCCCCGGTCTGGACGCGGCCGTATACGCGCCGAACAAGAACCTGCGCTGGCGCAACGACACGGCGGGGCCGCTGCTCGTGCAGGCGAGCTGGGACCTGAAGCGTCAGGAACTCCGCGTCGACCTGTTCGGGCGTCCCGATAGCCGGAAGGTGTGGGTGGCGGCCCCGCGCCAGGCGGACGTGCGCCCTCCCCCACCCCCGGCGTTCGTGGCCGACGCGGGCCAGCGTCCCGGGGAGGCGCGGCGGCTCGACATGCCCGCCCCCGGCTCGCGGGTCACCGTCACGCGGCAGGTGCGGTATGCGGACGGGCGGGTGGTCCGCGACGAGACGCGCAGCGTGTACCGGCCCTGGGGCGGGCTTTTCGCGGTCAGTCCCCAGGATGGGCGGGTGCGGTGAGCCCTCCCCTTCGCTGCTACACGCTCAGCGTCTTCGCGCAGCGGTACAGGTCGCGGCTCACGTCCTTGCGCTTCTCCCAGGTTTCTTCCAGGGGGGTGTAGCCGATCTCGCCGTTCATCCGGCCCACCATCACGCCCTGGACGCCGTCCATCAGGGCGTAGACGGCGGCCTCACCCAGGCGGCTGGCGAGGACCCGGTCACTACTGACGGGCGTGCCGCCGCGCTGGATGTGGCCCAGGATGCTGACCCGCGTCTCCAGCCCCGTCCCGGCCTCGATGGCGTCGGCCACGCCCTGGGCGCCCCCCGGAAAGCCCTCGGCGACGATGATGATGGAACTCGCCTTGCCCTTCGCCAGGCTCTCCTGCACGGTGGCGACCACGCCGTCCACCGGCTTGGGGTCCTCGGGGATGAAGACCTCCTCGGCACCGCCCGCGACCGCGACCTCCAAGGCGATATGCCCGGCGTGGCGGCCCATCACCTCGATCACGAAGATGCGCTCGTGCGAGGCGCCCGTGTCACGCAGCTTGTCCACGGCGTCCAGCGCGGTCTCGACGGCCGTGAAGTAGCCGATGGTGTGGTCGGTGCCGTACAGGTCGTTGTCGATGGTGCCGGGAACACCGATCACCGGGATGCCGTGCTCCTGCTGGAGGTAGTACCCGCCGTGGAAGGAACCGTCGCCGCCGATCACGATCAGTCCGTCCACGCCCCACTCGCGCAGGTACTCGGCCCCCTTCGCGCGGCCCTCGGGCGTGCGCCAGGTGTGTGAGCGGGCGGTCAGGAGGATGGTGCCGCCGCGCTGAATTGTGTTCGCCACGTCGCGGGCACCGATGATCGCCATGTTGCCGCGGTGCAGACCGGAAAAGCCCCGGCGCACCGCCACGACCTCGATGCCCTGATGGGTGGCGGTGCGGACGACCGCACGGATTGCCGCGTTCATGCCGGGCGCGTCGCCCCCGCTGGTGAGGACGGCCAGGCGCTTGATCCCGGCGGGGTTGGGGTGGACAGTTACGGGGTCGATATCGGTCACGGGCAACTCCTCGGGCAGGTGGGGTCAGGTCTCCTGCGTGACCGCGAGGGCCAGCGCATAAGCGTCATTCTTACGCAAACCCTGGCCCATCAGCAATTCCCGGATCTCGCGGGCGCCCCTGCCCTCCCCCGCCCAGGTCCGGGCGAGGGCGGCGTGGTCGGGGGCCTCCTCGCCGGGCACGGCCTCCCCCGCCGGTCGGCCCGCCACGACGACCACGATCTCGCCGCGCGTTCCCTCCGCGAAGCGGGTGCTCAACTCCGCCAGAGTTCCGCGCGCCGTCTCCTCGAAGCGCTTGGAGAGTTCGCGGGTGACGCTGGCTGCGCGCCTCTCGCCGCACGCCTGGGCCAGGTCGGCCAGGGTGGCGGCGAGGCGGTGGGGGCTCTCGTACAGCACAGTCGTCTCGGGGCGGGCGGCGACGGCCTCCAGGCGCTCCCGGCGCTCCCGGCCCGAGCGGGGCAGGAACCCCTCGAAGGTGAAGCGCGCGTTCGGCAAGCCCGACAGCACGAGCGCCGGGACGAAGGCAGTCGGCCCCGGCAGCACCTCGACCGGGATGTCCGCCTCGACTGCCGCCCGCACGAGTTCCGCCCCGGGGTCGCTGATGCCCGGCGTGCCCGCGTCGCTGACGTAGGCGAGGCGGGGGTAGGTCTCCAGCACCTGCGCGGCGCGGTGCATGGTATGGGCGTCCAGCCGCACCAGGGGCTTGCCGATCCCCAGGTGTGCGAGTAAGGCGCCTGTGCGCCGCGTGTCCTCGCAGGCCACGGCGTCCACCGCGCGCAGCACCTCCACGGCCCGCAGGGTGATGTCACCGAGGTTGCCCACGGGGGTCGGCACGAGCCAGACGCGGGGGGAGGGAGGCTCGGGGGTCATGGGTGGCCTCCGGTACCCAGCGAACGGCGCCTCCTCATTCCCCGGCGTCGCCCACTCCCCCCGCGGGCACGGCCTGCGCCACCAGTCCCGGAACCGGTTTGAGGCGCACGCGCACCTTGCGGGGACGCTTGAGGACGCTGGTGATGCGTGCGCGCAGCAGTTCCGCCTCGCCGACCGTGACGGTCACGACCGTGCCTTCCGGGAGCCGCGCGCCGATCAAGACGACCACGCCGCTTTCCACGATGCCCTTGTACGCCCTCATATACCGATCACTCTATTCCTTGCGCTCCCGAAAAGGGGCCAGCGGGACCTGACCACGCCCTGAAGCTGGGCTCACACCTTCCAAAACTCATACTTCCTTGCCCTGGGCGCGGTGTTGCCGCCGCTCGGCGCCCGAAAGGGCCTCCCGCAGGGCAATGATCTCGCTCTCGCGGGCGCCGCCCAGCCGCGCGTAGCGGTCGATGACCTCCGCCGCCTCGCGCCGACGGTCCAGCCGCAGCAGGATCGTGCCCAAGTGTTCGCCCCCCACGAAGTACGCCCGGGGATTTTCCGGGTCGGCGGCAACCTGGGACCGGGCCGTCTCCAGGCGCTCCAGCGTATCCCGGTGGCGGCCCACCTGCCAGCGCACCAGGTAGGCGGCCAGTGCGAACGTAAGGATCGCCCCCAGCGCCGAGGCCGTGTAGACCTCCGGCACGCCGAGCTGGGCGCCCAGCCGCACGGTGAGCGGAAAGCAGAAGGCCAGCACCACCAGCACCGCCAGCGTCGCCGCGTAGTTCACGGAAACCTCCGCAGGGGGGCGAGCATGGCAGGCAGTCTAGCGGGTGGGGGCAGGCAGTGGGGAAACAGTGGAGCGCCGGGGACCTCTCCCCTATCCTCTGCCCCATGCGGCTGCACCTGATCACCGTCGGCGAACCCCGGCTAGCCTACGCCCGCGCGGGCTGGGACGAGTACGAGAAGCGGCTGCGGCGGTATCACAAGGTGCAGGTGACGCGGGTGGCCGGAAAAACCCAGGTCCAGGAGTCCGAGGCCATCCACCGGGCGGCGGGCCGCGCCCCCCTGATCCTGCTCGACCCGCGCGGCACCCAGTTCACGAGCGAGGGCCTGGGCGCCTTCCTCGACGCTCAGGCGGTTGGCGGCACGGGAGAACTCGCCTTCGCCATCGGGGGCCCGGAAGGACATACGGACACCTTGCGGGCCGGGGCCTCCCGGCTGTGGAGCCTGGGCCAACTCACCCTGCCGCACGACCTCGCCATGATCGTGCTGCTCGAAGCCCTGTACCGGGCAGCGACGATCAGCGCGGGGGAGCCGTATCACCGGGGGTGAACAGCGGGAAGGGGTCAGGGGTGAGGGGAAGGACGACCCCCACGACCCACCGACCCCTCCCGGCTGACTTCTTTTAGAACCGGAAGAGCAAGCCCGCCCGGTACACGTTCCGCGACCCGAAGTTGCCCTCCGCGAAGCCCGAGAAGGGACCGGGCAGGCCGAAGCGGGCGCCCAGCGTCGTGTGGAAGCCGAAGTTGCCGCCACCCCCCAGGGGCAGGCCCACCCCGACCCCGGCGTAGGGACGGGCCAGGAGCAGGTTCACGCTCAGCAGGGCGTCCGCGCCGACTTCGGTGGCGCCCTGGCGCAGGTCGAGTGTGCCGCGCCCCTCGGTCTGGATCGGGCCGAAACCCGCGACCCGGGTGTAGGCCCCCACATGGAGCCCCAGTCCGCCACCCGAAGCCACCCCGAACTGCACCCCGAAGGTCTCCGCGCTCGCCCCACCTGCCGTCAGCGCCGCCAGCGCCATTACCGTCTTGAATGTCCCCATGCCCCGAGTGTCTGGGAGCGTCATGCGAGGAAGATGTGAACGGCGCTCATGAGGGGACGCGGCGGGGAAAAGAGGAAGGTGGGAGACATCGCCTTCGTCTCCCACCTCCTCCACTTCAACCTCAGACCGTCTCCACCTCGAAATGCAGGCCCAGCGCCTCCGTCTCGGCGTTCGGGTCGCGGCCCGCCACGAGGGCGTATCCGGCACGGTAGGGAGTGAGCCAGGTGTCGGTGACGCGCTTGAGGTCGTGCAGGGTCACCCCCAGCAGCCGGGCCTTGTAAGCCTCCTGCACCTCAGGGGTGAAACCCGCCTGGTCGCCGTAGAAGCGCAACCGGCCCGCCGTGTCCGGGCTGGTGAGGGGGTCGAGCGTCTTGCTCGCTGAGAGGATCGCCTCGGTGACCTCGCGCACTCCGAGTTCGGTGTCGAGGAACTGACGGGCGCCCCGGAACACCTCGTACGTGCGGGTGATGTGCGGGTCGCGGTAGGAGGAGAAGGAGAACACCCCGCCCCGAGCGTCGAAGGCCGCGCCGCCGCCGTACGCGCCGCCCTTCTCGCGGATTTCCTTGAGCAAGTACTCCGAGCGCAGCAGGCGTGAGAGGACGAGCAGGGCCGGGCTGTCGGGATGCGTGTAGGGCACGGTGCGGAAGGCGGCGGCGTTGAAGGCGACCGGCGAATCGGTGACGCGGGCCTGGGGGCCGCCCGAGAGGGTGTGGGGCTCGGGGGTCCCGACGGGAGCTTCCCCCGTGAATTCCCCGGTGATGGGCGAGAGGTCGAGGTCCAGGTCCGCCCCAGTCGCGGTCAGGCACAGCCGGGGCTGACCCTCCAGGATCAGATCGCGGACCCGGTTCAGGCGCTCCAGCAGGGCGTCCAGCCCTTCGCCCTCAACAATGGCCTTCAGGTTTTCCAAAGCGGTCAGGCCGCTGAAGTGTTCCTCGATGAAGCCTGCGGGGCTGACCTGCGCGGCGGCGAGCCGTTCGGCGTAGGCGTTGCCAGCGTTCACCACGCTCGCCTTGAGGCCCGCCAGACGCTGCTTGAGCAGTTGCTCCAACCGCTCGCGGGTGAACTCGGGAGCGGCGATCAGGTCGCGCAACACCCCGACCAACTTCTCCCCGTTGCGGGCGAGCGCCTTGCCGCTGAAGGTGGCGGTCAGGCGCAGGGCGTCCAGGTCGTCGGGCCTGCCGCCCACCCCGACACTGGCACTCACGCCGCCCGTGACGGCCTCGATACGGCGGGCGAGGGCGAGGTAGTCCTGCCCGGCGGCGCCGCTGCGGGTGACCACGTAGGCGTACAGCGGCAGGGTGTCCAGCAGGTCGCCTTGGACCTCCGGGAGCCGCACCTGCACGTCGAGGTAGGTCAGGCCCCCGGTGGGTTGGGGCACCCGGCCGATCAGCGCGCGGCCCGCCTCCTCGGTGGAGTACGGCACGCGCAGCACGGTTGGGGGCACGTCCTCGAGCGTGAGGGTCGGCAGCACGTTCACGTCGCTCTCCTGCTCCTGAAGCGACTGGAGTTGCAGGCTCTCGCGCACGATGCGGGCGCGGTCCTCGTCAGTGAAACCCCCACTCAGCCGCTCCACGAGTTCGCGCTCCGCCTGCTCGGTCCGCGCGGCGAGGTCGGGGTCGGGCGCGAGGACGAGGGTGACCCGGTGGGGGTTGTCGAGGAGGCCCCGCTGGATCATCGGCTCGAACACGTGACCGTGGGCGAGGTCGGTCCGCAGGCTCTCCAGCTCGGCCTCCAGCCGCAGGCCCGTGACCGGGTCGCCGCCGTAGAGCCACGGTCCCAGCAGGCGGAACATCACTTGCAGGCCGTAGGGATACCCACTGTTGGACACCTCGCGCTGGCTGATCTCGAACTGGTGCAGGCTGCTCTCGATGAGTTCAGGGTCGATGCCGTCCCGCACGATGGCGGCCAGCGTGTCGAGGACCAGGGCCTGCACCTCGGCGGCCTTGCCCGCACTCAGGCCCTTGAGGCCCGCCGCAAAGGCCCCCTCCCGGAAGTTGTCGCGGTAGCCGGACAGGTCGGCCAGCGCACTCCCGATCCCCGACTCGATCAGCGGCCGGGTAAGCGGCGCGGCGGGGTTGCCCAGCAGCACATCGCTCAACACACTCCAGCGCAGGTTGGCGTCGGGGTCGGTGGTGTGACCCAGCTTCCAGGCCACGCTGACCTGACCGCCACGCTCCACATCCGTGCCGGGGTACGTCACGTCGATCCGGCGCGGCTCCGTGAAGTCGGGCTGGTCAGGGATGCTCACGTCGAGCGTCTGGGGGGAGAACTTGCTCATCACCTGCGTCTCAATCTCGTCCAGCACGCGGGGCAGGTCGAGCTTGCCGTAGGTGTAGAAAAAAGCGTTGCTGGGGTGGTAGTGCGCGGCGTGGAAGGCCCGCAGCCCCTCGTACGTCAGGTTGGGGATGTCCTCGGGCGAGCCGCCGGAGTTGTTCGCGTAGGTCAGGTCGGGGTACAGCGCCTTGCCGAATGCGCGCCACATCACCGCGCCGGGTGAGGCCATCGCGCCCTTCATCTCGTTGTAGACGACGCCCTGGAGCTTCAGGGGCGTGCTGAGGTCGTCGGGCGTCTCGAACTCGAAGCGGTGGCCGTCTTGCAGGAAGCTCTCGTAGCGCAGCAACGGGAAGAAGGTGGCGTCGAGGTACACGCCGAGCAGGTTGTAGAAGTCCTTCTCGTTGCGCGTGGAAAAGGGGTAGGTCGTCCAGTCGCTCGCGGTCATCGCGTTCATGAAGGTATTCAGCGAGCGCGGGATCATGGCGAAGAAGGGGTCGGGCACCGGGTACTTCTGGCTGCCCATCAGGACGACGTGTTCGAGGATGTGCGCCACGCCGGTCGAATCCCGGGGCACGGTGGGAAAGGTCACCCCAAAGGCGAGGTTGTCGTCCTCGCGTGAGACGTGCGCGTGCCGGGCGCCGAGATCGTGGCGCAGGAGGATCAGCGTGCCCTGCATCTCGGGCAGGTCTTCCACGCGCTCGACGGTGTAACGCCCCAGCCGGTCGTGGACGGCGGGCAGGGCCGTCCGGGTCTGTGTGGTCATGGCGGAAAGTCTAGCGCCGGGGGACGGGGAGTTTTGAGCGAAGGGCTATGAACGGGCGGGTTGGAGCGGGTCCTCGTCCCATGAGAAGGGCCTGATCCCCTTCACACCCCCTTTTTCCCTCCCCTTTGCCTGCCTGGCGCTCATGCCTCTTGGCTTACCGCTCATTCGGGGCGGCTACACTGGCGCCATGCGACAAGCCAACCCCGCCTGGGCACTGCTGGCGTGTGGGGTGCTGCTCGTCTCCTGCGGCAGCAGCACGAACAGCACCACCGGCACGACCAGCACGAGCACGAGTGACCCGCTGTACTTCACGACGACCAGCCTGCCCGTGGGCTACGTCGCGGAGAGCTACGACACCCCCATCGCGGTGGCGGGCGGCTCGGGACCCTACGGGGTGCGGGTGGCCTCGGGCACCCTGCCCCCCGGCGTGACGCTGCGGAATCAGCGCCTCGCGGGCACGCCCACCAAACTCGGCACCTACACCTTCACGCTGGAGGCGTCGGACGCCAACCTCAGCTCCAAGGTGCAGTCCTACACCCTGAACGTCAACGAACTGCCGCCGCTGGCCCTCAAGCCCCAGCTTCCCGCCGCCGAGATTCGCGGCGAGACGCGCATTCCCCTGAATATCACGGCTCCCCGGTCGGCCCGCGCCGCGCGGATGGTCTGGGACCTGCCCGAGGGCGTGCGCGTCACGCGCGTGCAACCGGCCGAATCGGGCGGCGTGCTGTTCTGGAAGCAGGCGGGCCGCACCGTGACGGTGGACGTGGGCTTCAAGACCATTCCCCGTAACGGCGCGCGGGTGGCGCTGCTGAGCGTCAAGCCCTCCAAGGTCACCACGCTTGACACCAACCGCTTCGCCTTCCAGGCCCGCGACGGCGAAGGCAAGCTGCTCGCCGAGGTGAAGATGCCCGACGCACCCAAGCCCGCCACGGCGCCGACCACCCCGAGCACGGCTCCCGCCACCACCCCAGCAACGCCGACCACCACGCCGACGACCCCGGGCAGCGACACCACGACCCCGGGCACGCCTGACATCCCCGTCACGCCGCCCAGCCCCCAGCCGCCCAGCGAGGGGGGTGATTCGTGAGGCGCGCCCTGACCCTGCTCGCCGCCCTCGCGCTGGGGGCCGCGCCGCTCTCGGCCGGGGCGACGACCGTGCCCACCCTGACCCTCACGCAGCAGGCGCGCAAGGCGGACGTGATCGTGCGCGCCACCCTGGGCACCCCCACGACCGTGAAGGAGGGCGACCTGACCTGGCTGGCCTACCCCCTCACGGTCTCCGAGACGGTCGCCGGGGACCCGGCCAGCCTGCCGCAGGTTGGGGGCAAGCCCGCGCTGTACCTGCTTTCCGGCCTGGAGGGGCTGCCGGAGTTGCAGGGCGGGCAGGACTCTTTCCTGCTGCTCTACAGCCGCCGCCTGGACAGCCCCGTCGTGGGCTTCTGGCAGGGCGTCTACCCCATCGAGAACGGGAAGGTCACCAAGCCGACGAGCAGCCTCGCCCCCGCCACCCCTCAGGTTGCCAACGCACAGCGCACCCAGACGGCGGCCGGGACGACAGGAACGGCGGCGACGGGCACGACGACCACCGGAACAGCGGCCCCCAGTACAGCCACATCCGCTTCTGGTACGTCGACCCCCGGGACTTCCAGCCCGACCACTTCCGGGACCTCCGGCACCAGCACGGCGGGCAGCACCACGACAACCACACCCACGCCCACTCCTCCCGCCGCGGGCACGTCTACCCCGGGCTCCGGGTCCACTACGCCCTCAACAGCGACCACCCCCCCAGCTGCCGCCACTTCCGCTTCCGGAACCACCACGCCCGGGGTCACTCCTCCCGCCACCACCCCTCCAGGCACGGCCAGCACGCCCGCACCAACTGACCCGGACCCCATCGAGACGGACCCCGCCAAGTTCCGGGATGCCCTGCGGGCGGCGCGGGGGGCACGATGAAGCGCACCCTCCTCCTGGCCCTCGCCCTGCTGGCAGGCGCTGCTGAGGCGGCCAGCGTCAAGCTCAGGCCCCAGGGTCCCGAGATGACCAGGGCCGTGCAGGACGCCCTCGCCGCGATCAGCACCAAGGAGACGCCGATCACGCTCGACTCCGGCGGCGGGCCGATCCTGACGCTGGGTGGTGGCGCGGCCTTCAGCCCCGACGTGGCGGCCCGCACCCTGACCCTGGGCGGCGAGCGGCGCATCGAGTTCAACCCCCAGGGACCGCTCCCGCTTGCCGAGGCCGTGCGGACTGAACTCGCCCGCGAACTCGGCCTGAAGGCCTGGACCGCCGAGGCCGCCCGCGCCCGCCTGAGCGGGGCCGACCTGAACGGCGACGGCGTGATCGACCTGACCGACCTCGCCCTGTTGATGAACAACTACGGCAAGACGGGCGCGACGGTCGGCGACCTCAACCAGGACCGCAAGGTGGACGACGCCGACCTGAAGCTGTTCGGGGCGCAGTACAAGCCGTAAGCAGAACTTCCCAGGCCAGGAGGGCCGGGGTGCCGGGAGGAAGGCTTCCTCTCGCTGGCCCGGCCCTCCGGCGTTCATCCCTGGGTGTTACCCTGCCCCCATGACTCAAGGCGCACGGCCCCCCCGCGAGGAGCGCGACACCATCGACCTTCAGGACTTTCTCAAACTGCGCGGGATGGTGGAGACGGGCGGCGAGGCGAAGTTCCGGGTGCAGGGGGGCGAGGTGCGGGTGAACGGGGAGATCGAGACCCGGCGGCGTAAGAAGCTGCGGCGGGGCGACGTGGTGGAGTACGCGGGCGAGCGCGTGCGGGTGGACTGGTGAGCGGGGCGGGTTCGGGTTACGCCGAGGCCATCGCCGACTTCCGGCGCCGCAAGGACGAGTATTTCGCCTCTGGACGCGGGCCGATCACGGGTGAGGATTTGCAGGGGTTCCGGGGCCTGAGCTACTACCCGCCGGACCCGGCCTGGGCCTTCACCCCCCCCGTCGAGCGGGCGGACGGCGAGAAGGTTACCCTGGGGACGAACACGGGTGAGCCGCGCGTCATGGCCCGCTTCGGCACCGTCACGGTGGACTTCCCGGGCGGAGCGCAGACCCTCATCCTCTACGCCCCTCCCGGCGACGAGGCGCCCGAGCGGGTTTTCGTGCCCTTCCGCGACGCGACGAGTGGGACGGAGACGTATGGCGTGGGGCGTTACCTCGACGCGCCGCTGCGGCAGATCGAGGACGGACTGGAGGTTGCGCTCGACTTCAACCTCGCCTACCACCCGTACTGCGCCTACAGCGAGGGGTGGACCTGCCCCCTTCCGCCGCGCAAGAACTGGTTCAGGGAGGCAGTGAGGGTGGGCGAACGGTTGCCGGAAGGTGGGAAGCCCTAAGAAAGCCGGGGGCTTGAGCCGAAACTGGCTCAGCGGCCCACGTTCCCCGGATTCGGCCACAGCCGCAGGTCGGCGGGGCCAGCGGCGTCCCTCAGGTCCACCGGGCCGTAGGCACGCGAGTCGAGGCTTTCCCCGACGAGGCGGTTGTCGCCCAACACCCACACCTTGCCGGGGGGAACGCGCAGGGGGGGCTGGTCGGTCAGCACGCCGTCATTGACGTAACTCTCCGCGACGGGTTGCCCGTTCACGACTACGCGGCCGTCCTCGATGGCAACCGTGTCGCCGGGGAGGGCCAGCACCCGTTTGACGTTGTAGGGACGGTGGCGCACACCCCACAGCGTCTCGTAGCTGTAGGGGCTGTCGGCCGGAGCCTTGAAGATGATCAGGTCGCCGCGCTGGGGATAGGCCGTGGGCAGGCCCCAGGCGCGCAGCCAGCGCGGGTACTTGAGGAGCAGCAGCAGATCGCCGTGGTGCAGCGTGGGGTTCATGCTATTGCCGTCCACCCGGGCGAGCGTTGCCACGAAGGTCGTGAATACCCAGACGGGCAGGAGAGCGCCCAGTACCCAGACGCGCCAGAAGGTCCGCAGGCCGCTGGCGCCCTGCGGCTGGCGGGTGGAGGCCGGAGTCACGCGGGGCATGCTAGCAGCCGGGCTCGCGGGGCAAGGGTGCCTTTACCCGCGCTTCAGACTCCAGCGGGTGGGCGAAAGGCGGGGGTACGCTGGGCCGCATGACCGTCCAGGAACTCATCGTCGACAGGTACCACGAGGGGAACGGCGTCCCCGCTCAGCCCGGCAAGATGGTCCGCGTGCATTACACCGGCACGCTGGAAAACGGGCAGAAGTTCGACTCCAGCCGTGACCGGGGCGAACCCATCGAGTTCCCGCTAGGGGTAGGCTACGTCATCCCCGGGTGGGACCAGGGCATCGCGCAGCTCCGCGTGGGCGACAAGGCCCGGCTGACCATTCCAGGCCAGCTCGCCTACGGGGCGGCGGGCGTCCCGGGCGTGATTCCACCGAACGCCACCCTGATCTTCGACGTGGAACTCGTGGACGTGCGCTGAGGCTGTCTCCAGGGCCGCGCCCCCCACCGTATGGAGGGGGCGCGGCCCCTGACGCTTCAATCCTGCCGGTCGGTGGTCGTCATGTTGCCCTGCTCGTCCACCCGGCTGTCGCCCTCCAGCGTCAGGTCGGGGTTGCCGGGACTGTCCTGCACGACACCCGACTGCGGCGTGGGGTACTTCGTGGCGCTCTCCGAATCGGTGCTGCGCTGCGGGAGCGGGAGGTCGGTCTGTTCGTCGTCTCGGCGTCCGGTCATGCGGGCAGCGTAGGGGGGTGCGGGCGGGGACGCATGTGCGGGACGTGAAGCGGGATTCACGGCGTCCCTAGCCTAGAATGCGGGCCGTGACCGCCTCTCCCCTCCCCGTGATTCTCGACGGCGACCCCGGCCTCGACGACGCCATCGCCTGGCTGCTCGCGCTCGCCAGCCCGGGGGAGGTACGGGTGCTGGGCCTCACCGCCGTGCATGGCAACGTGGGGCTGGACCTGACCACCCGCAACGCCCTGGTCACGCTGGCGCTCGCGGGCGAGGCGGGGGCTGGCGTGCCCGTGTACGCCGGGGCCGACCGCCCCCTCGTCCGCCCGGAGATGACGGCGGCGGCAGTCCATGGGGACAGCGGCCTCCCCGCTTCCGGCCTGCCCGAACCCAGTCGCACGGCGGAGGCGGAACACGCGGTGGACTTCATCATCCGCACAGTGCGCGGGCAGCCGGCCGAGGTGACGCTGGTGGCGACCGGCCCGCTGACGAACGTGGCTCTGGCCTTTCGCCTGGCCCCCGACCTGCCGGGGCTGCTGCGCGAGGTCGTGTGGATGGGCGGCAGCACCGGACAGGGCAACCGCACTCCGGCGGCGGAGTTCAACGCCCTAGCCGATCCGCACGCGGCGCGCATCGTGCTGGAGTCGGGCGCGCGGGTGCGAATGTACGGGCTGAACGTGACCATGCAGGCGGTCGCCACGCCCGAACGGGTGGAGCGGCTGCGCGGGCTGGGAAACCACGCCGGGAGGGTGAGCGCCGAGCTGCTGACCTTTTACGCGGGCATCTACCGCGAGCGCTACGGGATGACGGGCGGAGCGCTCCACGATCCCCTCGCCGTCGCCGCCGTAATCCGGCCTGGGCTGTGCGAGATGCGGCCCATGAACGTGCAGGCCGAGACACAGGAGGGCCTGAACGTCGGGCGGACGGTGTGCGATCTGTACGGAGTGACGGGTCAACCGGCCAATGCGGAGGTCGCCGTCACCGTGGACGACGAGGCCTTCTTTGGGTTGTTGCTCGAACGGCTGGCGCGGCTGCCTTAAGAACGGGCCCGCACTGCACATCGAGTTGGGTGTGGTCAGGATGTGAGGGCAGGCCAGCGCCTATCACCCCCCACCCAATCTCCTCCGCAGAGGAGGGAGGAGTAAGAGCGCCAAAGCTTCGACTCTTTAAAACCGTCTCTTGTGGACGGCCTATTCCTCCCTCGGCCTGCTCTCGCACCGCCTTCACCACGCCTTGCTCGCGCAGCGAGACGGTGGGCGAGCGATTGGGAATACAGCAAGATCAAACCTTGCGCGTTGAGAAAAGCGGCCACGGGCGCGATAGGCGAGCCCTTTGCCTAGCGCAGCGGAAAGCTCCCCCTACCCCATTGGGGGTAGGGGGGTGGGGGCAAACCGCATCAAGATGCCCAGCCCCCCTGCACCCCCTCCCCCCATCCCGAAGCCTCAACCCTTCAGTGCAACCACGACCGCCCCCTCGTCCGGCTCCAACGGCTCGAAGCGGGCACGGAACAGGCGAAAGGTCTTGTCTTCCGGTTCCTTATTCCGCTGCCGAACACGCCACAGCGCCTCTTCGTCGGGCAGACCCAGCGCGTACAGGGTGAGGGGCACTTTCAGCGCCGCCTTTGCCCGCAGAGCATTCCGACTTGACCGCGTCCAGAACCCGTAGTCGAGAATCACAGGCACGCCGAGTTCCAGGGCGCGCGTCCACTGCGCCTCCATCACCGCCGTCACGCGGCCGAAGTACACCGGGAAGAGGTCGGCGGGCGATCCGCGCCGTAAAGAGCCACCCTCCACTCGTCGCTGGAGAAGCGCATTCCCGGAAGCGTCCCCTCCAGCCGCCACGCCAAGGTGGTCTTGCCACTACCGATAAAGCCGTGCAGGGCGTCAATGCCGGGTCCCGCTTCACTCACGGGGCTCCCCGAACCTCAGCCCAACCGGCGAGCCCTCCGGCAGCCGGTAGGCCCGCAGCCTGCGCGTCCTCAGGTCGGCGATCACGTACGGCACCGGGTACGCGGCGAGGCGGGTGTCGGTGACGCTGGGTCCCTCCGGACCGTGCGGGTGGCTGTGGTACAGGCCGACGAGGGTGAGCCCCACCGCCTCCATCGCCCGCAGAGCACGCAGCAGGTGCCCCGGGTCCGCCAGGTACGTGCGCTCGGGGTCGGGCGACACGTTGGCGAGGGGATAGAGGGCGACCGCCTCGGCGCCGCCGTCCGTCATGTGGCCGCCCAGGGCGCCGACGCATTCCCGGGGGGCCTCGCGCTCGGCGTGGGTCCAAAGGGCGTCCACCAGGACGGGCGGGAGGATCAGGGTCACGGGGGGCATTATCGGGGCAGGCGGGGCTCTCACAAAAACCTGCGCTGGGCGCGGCCTCCGTCAACAGCCACGGCCGGGCTGGGGTACACTGCGGCCTATGGCGAAGGCTCGTGCGAAGGCGGCTCCACCCGTGAACCGCTTCGATGGGGAGGCGCTGGGTCTGGTGCTGTTCGCGCTGGGAATCTTCCTGGCGGTCACCCTGGCCCTGCCCCAGATGGCGGAAGGCGGATTCATGACGCAGGCCCATATGGCGCTGCTGGGCTGGCTGGGCTGGGGCGCCTACCTGCTGCCCCTGATCCCGGTCGCGTACGGCGTGCTGGTCTTCCTGGGCCGCGACCTGGGCGGGCTCACCCGGCGCACCCTGGGCGGGGTGATCGTGGTGGCGTCGCTGCTTGCGCTGCACGAGGTCTTCGTGCCGGGGGCGGCAGGCGAGGGAGCCGAGCGTGTGATGGGGCCCCTGGTCCTCCCCCTGAAGTCGGTGGCGGCGCTCCTCCCGCTCGTCACGCTGACCGTGGGGCTGGAGATCATGCTGCGCCTCCCGGTCCTGACGCTGCTCAAGAGCTTTTTCCGCGGGCTGAGCGTGCTGCTGGGCGGGGCCACCACCCGGGTGCAGGGCGCCATCGAGGCCCGGCAGGACGGGCGCGAGTCGGCCCGGGTCCGGGTTGGGGTGCGGCAGGCGCTCGCCAACCACACCCGCGACCTGGAGACGCTTCGCAAGCTCTACCCGGAGGCCCGCCAGCTCAGGGCCCAGCACGAGGAGGTCCGCGCCGCTGCCCGCGAGGTCCGCACCCTCGACGAGGCGAACCTGAAGAACGTGGAGCGCGACCTGGCCGGGTGGCACGAGGTGACGACCACTTTCGTGGGCCACGCGGCGCGCGACCTGCGCGAGGGGGTGGCGACCGAGGCCCCAGAGGCGGGTGCCGACGCCGAGGCGCTGGCGAACGCGGTGCGCCAGGGGCGCCACGAACTCAGCGTGGAGCTGCCCAGCACCCTGGCGAGCGGGGCCGTGGAGCGGCTCCGCCGGGGGCTGGTGACCGACCTGCAACGCCTCGCCGGGCGGGCGGGGCGGCTGGAGCGCGAGCGCCAGGCCGCCGAGAAGGCCCTCGCCAAGCCGGACGCCGCCGTGCTGGCCCGCGAACTTCCGGCGCAGCGCGAGCGCGAGAAGGCCTGGCGCGAACTCGCCGAGGACTTCACGGCCTGGCGGGCACGCGAGCGCCACTACCCCGGCTGGCCCGACCTCGCCGCCGCCTTCGACCGCGCCCCCACCGAGCTGGCCGCCGCCCTCGCCGAGGCGCTGGCCGCCGACCCCGACGCCACCCTCGCCGCTCAGGACGAGTGGCGAGGCCGCCTCGACCGCGCGCAGCAGGAGGCGTTGGAGCGGGCGCAGGCGATGGCCGTCAAGGCCCAGACCGCCAGCACCGTCTACGGGGGGCTGACGGACGAGGACCCCGTGCCCGCCCTGGACTTTGACTTCACCGCACTGTCCAAGGAGGAGGGGGCCGAGCCCGCCACCCCGGTGGACCTCCCCCCCGCCGATTCCGTCGTCGTGCTCGCCGCCGTGCCGCCCCAGCCGGAACCTCTCCCCAGCGAGCGGGGCGTGCAGGCGAGCGCCCCGGCCCGCCCGGCGGCCCAGGCGACAATGGAGGATGAGCCCGCTGCCCCCTGGGAGAGCGCCCAGCCGGAGCGGCGCCGCCCCACCCAGGGAGCTATAGACCTCGCCCTGCCGGGGTACGAGCTGCTCGACCCAGTTCCGGCGGCGGCGATGAACACGGCGGCCCTCGACGTGGCGGCGCGGCAGCGGGCGGCGGTGATCGACCAGACGCTGCGGCACTTCAACCTGCAGGCGAAGGTGGTCGATTTCGCGCGTGGCCCCACTGTCACCCGCTACGAGATCGAGCCCGCGCCCGGCGAGAAGATCAGCCGCATCGCCTCGCTGTCGAACGACCTCGCCCGCGCGCTCGCAGTGGGCGGCGTGCGCGTGGAGGCCCCGGTGCCCGGCAAGAGCGTGATCGGCCTGGAGGTGCCCAACGTCGAGCGCGAGCCGGTCACGTTCCACCAGGCGGCCCTGGCGCCCACCTTCCGTGCCACGCGTGCCAAGCTGCCCATCATCCTGGGCAAGAGCATCGACGGCGAACTCATGGTCGGCGACCTCGCCAAGATGCCGCACCTGCTGATCGCGGGCTCGACGGGCTCGGGCAAGTCGGTGTGCGTGAACACGCTGATCACGTCGCTCCTGTACCGCTACCTGCCCACCGAACTGCGCTTCCTGATGGTGGACCCCAAGATGGTGGAGCTGACGCCGTACGACGGGATTCCCCACCTCGTGCGCCCGGTCGTGACCAACCCGATGGACGCGGCGGGCGTGCTGCTGGGCGCGGTCGCCCACATGGAGCGGCGCTACAAGATGATGAGCCAGGTTGGGGCCAAGAACCTGGAGCAGTTCAACGCCAAGATGCGGATGGTGAACGAGGCCGAGCTGCCCCACCTCGTCATCATCATCGACGAGCTGGCGGACCTGATGATCACCTCGCCCAAGGAGGTCGAGTCGGCGATCATGCGCCTGGCGCAGATGGCCCGCGCGACGGGGATGCATCTCGTCCTCGCCACCCAGCGCCCCTCGGTGGACATCCTCACCTCCCTGATCAAGGTGAACGTCCCCGCCCGCATCGCCTTCGCGGTCTCCTCCAGCCACGACTCGCGCACGATCCTCGACTCGGTGGGCGCCGAGCGGCTGACCGGCATGGGCGACATGCTGTTCTACCAGCCCGGCCTGATCAAGCCCGTGCGCCTCCAGGGCCCCTACATCTCGGAGGTCGAGTCGGCCCGCGTCACCGACGAATTGCGGCGCCAGGTGTTCGACGACGCCTTCGTCGAGGCGTATGGGGCAGACTTCGACGGCATCGTCGAGGCGAGCGGCCCGACGACCGACAAGAGCAACATGGATTTCTCCGATCCCCTGCTGCGCCAGGCCGCGCTCATCGCCATCGAGGAGGGACAGGGCAGCGTGTCGCGCCTGCAACGCCGCCTCTCGGTGGGACACGCCCGCGCGGGCAAGCTGATGGACATGCTCGAAGCTATGGGCATTGTCTCCAAGCACCAGGGGAGCAAGCCGCGCGAGGTTCTGATCACCGAGGCCGATCTGCCGGAGTATTTCGGAAAGTAGGCCCGGCGGGCCACGGGGGCGGTCCGGCGATGAGCCCGGCCGCCCTTTTCGTCCCCCAACGTCGCCTCCGCAACATGAGTGTCCGGTGAGGAGTGGACCAAACTGACCGGATTATTCGTTTACATGTCCTGTCTGAATCGCTACCAAAGTTGCTTTTTAGGAGGGTGTGGTGAAGATTGGAAGGCGGACAGTTCAATCCAGAGGTGATTTCATGAAGAAGCAGACCAGCCTCGTCACGCTCAGCCTGATGCTCGCTACCCCCGCGCTCGCGGGGGGGGCGGGGGCACCCGTTACCGGGGGAGCCTCCGGCGCCTGCCGCAGCATCGCCCAGATCGTCTCCACGGACCCGCAGTTCAGCACCCTGCTCACCGCCGTCCAGGCCGCGGGCCTGACCCAGACGCTGTCGAGCGGACAGTACACGGTCTTCGCGCCGACGAATGCCGCCTTCGCCAAGCTGCCCAGCGACCAGCTCGCGGCGGTCCTGAACGACCCCGAGATGCTGCGCGGCGTGCTGCTCTACCACGTGGTGTCCGGCAAGGTGACCTCCAAGCAGGTGGCGAGCCTCCGGAGCGTCAAGACCGCGCAGGGCGCGAACCTGACCGTCAGCACTATGGGCAGCCGGGTCATGATCAACAACGCCAATGTGGTGCGCGCCGACGTGGCCGCCTGCAACGGCGTGATCCACGTGATCGACACGGTCCTGGTGCCCCCGATGGCCGCCGCACCTGCGCCCGCCGCGACGACCCCGGCAGAGACGGCTCCGGCCGCCACGACCACGGAGACGGCGACCACCACCGACACGAGCACGACCACCACGGAGACGACCACGACCGACACGTCCGCCACCACGGCGACGGACACCACCGCGACGGACACTTCAGCGACCACGACCACGGAGACGGCGGCGACCGCCACCACGACCGCCCCGGCGGCCATCGCCATCACCAGCATTCCCGCCCTTCCGCTCACCGGCGCGACGGTCAGTGCCACGGGGGCGACCACGACCACCACGACGACCGACACGGCTGCCGCGGGCACCACCACGGATACGGCGGCGACCGACACGAGCGCGGCGGCCACCACGACCGACACCACGGCCACCACCACCGACACCACGACGACCACGGAGACGAGCACGACGACGGATACGTCCGCGGCCACGGGCACCACCGACACCTCGGCGGCCACCACGGACACGAGCGCGACCGACGCCGCTGCCCCCGCGACGAACACGCTGTACGACGTGATCGCGGCCGACGACCGCTTCAGCACCCTGCGTGACCTGCTCAGCGACGCGGGTCTCACCGGGACGCTAACAAGCGGCGAGTACACCGTTTTCGCGCCCACCAACGAAGCCTTTGATGCCATCCCCGCGGACCAGCTCGCCGCGCTGTCGGCGGACGCCGACCTGCTCAAGCGCGTGCTGTCCTATCACGTGGTCCAGGGCCGGATCAGCGCCGAGCAACTTGCGGGCGGCGCGGTCCTCAACACGGCCGAAGGCAGCCCACTGACGCCCAGCGGCAGTGGTGCCAGCCAGATGGTCGGCACGGCCACCATCAGTGAGACCGTCAGCACCGCCAGCAACGGCACCATCTATGTGATCAACCAGGTGCTCCTGCCCCCCGGCGTGACGCTGCCCACGGGTACGGGCACGACCACCGACACCACGGCGGCCACGACGACCACGGAAACGACCACGACGACGGATACGTCCGCGGCCACGGGCACCACCACCGACACCTCGGCGGCCACCGGCACGACCACCACCGACACGTCCGCCGCGAGCGGTACGGCCGCGGCCACGACCACCACGGCGGCGACCACGGCCCCCGCATCGGGCACCACCCTCGTCGCGCTGCTCTCCGCTGACCCGCGCTTCAGCACGCTCGTCGGGCTGATCCAGCAGGCCGGGCTGGCCGAAACGCTGGCGGGCGGCGAGTACACCGTCTTCGCACCGACGAACGACGCCTTCGCCAAGATTCCGGCAGCTGACCTCACCGCGATCACCGCCGACCCGGCCCGCCTGCGCGCGCTGCTGCTGTACCACGTGGTGCAGGGCCGTCAGACCGCCGAGCAGCTTGCGGCGGCGACCCAGCTCACCTCCGCACAGGGCGGCACCATTGCGCTGAACCTGAACGGCACCACCCAGGTGGTCGGCGGGGCCAACGTGAGCGAGCGGCTTGACACCGCCAGCAACGGCACGGTCTACGTGATCGACACCGTCCTGACGCCGCCCAACCCCTGAGCCTTTCCGGCCACAGCTACCGCCCGCCCCTTGCGGGCGGTTTTGCTATGGGGTCCGGGGGAGGAGGTGGTCGCGCTGGAAGGCGGCCCAGGTCCGTTCATCGCGGGGATACCCGTTCGCCTCCGTCCACATCCAGTAAGGGGTGTAGAGGCTGCGGGCCATCTCGACCTCGTCGCGGAAGATCTCGGCACTCAGGCCGGTTCGCAGCAGACCGCTCGTCTCGAAGCGGCGCAGGACGCCCGAGCGGTCGTAGGGCACGGCCCGGAATTCAGGCACCCAGCCGGACGGCGTGGCCGTGAGCAGCAGGTACTGGGCGCGGGGGTCACCGTTGGCCGGGGCGCCGACCGCGCCGGTATTCAGCACGAGCACACCCCCAAGTTCGGCCTGTGCGGGTCGGTGAATGTGCGAGCCGACCAGCACGCCCGCACTCCCTGCCAGCTCCGCCACCCGCTCCGGGTCGGTCCGCTCGCTCAGGCTCTCGCGGTAATGCGCCGGGGTGCCGTGGGCGACGAGGACCCCGGGCAGCCCCGCCTCCCCCAACCTGAGGGTTATCGGCCAGTTCTGGGGCACGTGCAGCAGCCCCGCCCGGTCGAGTTGCGCCGCGCTCCAGTCGGTCGCGCCCCAGAAGGGGTCGGTGAACCAGTCGCCGGGCAAGGTGTCCGAGCGGGTGTGCCACAGGTGCAGCAGGTCGTCGTGGTTGCCCAGGGTGAAGGTCACGTCCTCCCGGTCGAGCAGGAGCGACAACGCCTCCACCGAATCCGGCCCCCGGTTCACCACGTCGCCGTTCACGACGATGCGGTCCACACCCTGCCGGTCGATGTCGGCCAGTACCGCCCGCAGGGCATCGGCGTTTCCGTGGATGTCGGCGATCAGGGCGACGCGCACGCGGGGCATTCTAGGGGAGTGGTCCGCCTTCAGCGGTCAGCAATCAGGAAGCGCCCTCTCACCTTTCCACGCCTTCATCTGTCAGGCGCCGAAGGTAAGGCCCGGGCTGACGGCTGAAAGCTGATCACTCTATGCTTCCCCCATGATCGACGCGCTGGTAGGAAACACGCCCCTTGTGCAGCTCGGGCGGGTGGTCGAGCCCGGGATGGCGGACGTGTTCGTGAAACTGGAGGGCCTGAACCCGGGCGGCAGCATCAAGGACCGCACCGCGCTGGGCCTGGTCGAGGACGCCGAGCGGCGGGGGGTGCTCAAGCCGGGCGGCACCATCGTGGAGCCCACCAGCGGGAACACCGGGATCGGGCTGGCGCAGGTCGCCGCGGCCCGCGGGTACAAACTCATCCTGTGCATGCCCGCCCAGATGAGTGAGGAACGCAAGCGCACCCTGACCGCCTACGGCGCCGAACTCGTCCTCACCGACCCCGAGCGCCGGATGCTCGCCGCCATCGAGGAGGCCGAGCGCATCGAGCGCGAGCAGGGCGCCGTGCTCCTGGGTCAGTTCACCAACCCGGCCAACCCTGCCACCCACGAGCGCACGACCGGGCCGGAACTGTGGGGGCAGATGGAGGGGCGCATCGACGCCTTCGTGTACGGCACGGGCACGGGCGGCACGATCAGCGGGGTGGGCCGCTTCCTGAAACGGCAGGACCCGGCGGTGCGCGTCGTGGCGGTGGAACCCGCCCGCAGCAATGTGCTCAGCGGCGGCGAGCGCGGCGAACACGGCTTCCAGGGGATGGGGCCGGGCTTTATCCCCGAGAACCTCGACCGGAGCGTGATCGACGAGGTGATCACCGCCTGGGAGGAGGACGCCTACCCCCTCGCCCGGAGGCTCGCGCGCGAGGAAGGCGTCTTCGTGGGTATGAGCAGCGGCGCGATGGTGTGGGCCGCCCTGGAGGTCGCGCGGCGTCTAGGTCCGGGAAAGCGCGTGGCAACCATCGCCTGCGACACGGGCGCACGTTACCTGACGACCAGCCTCTTCAACGACGCGAAGACGGGGACACCGCCCGGCTACAAGCCCTACTCGCGGGAGAAGCTGGAGGTCGAGCCGAGCGCGGGCTGAGGGCCACGGTGAGGAGTTGTGGGTGAGGAAACGGTCATCGCCTGTGTCTCCCTTCTCCCCCTGCGGGAGAGGGTGAAACTGCCCCCAGGGACGACTTTTTTACAGCAAGGCGGGCCACCTCATGTCAGGTGGCCCGCCTCCCTGGCTGTCCTGGGGCTGCCGCTAGCGCCGCCGTCCCCCGAACATTCCGATCAGGTCGTCAAGAGCATTGCCGTCCCCGTCGCGGTCGAGGGCATTGTTCAGGGTGCCGATCATGCCGCCCAGGTTCCCGGTCTGACCGCTGCCCATCTGCCCTGTTCCGGCGTGGCCCGGCTGGCCGAGCGGGTCCTGGCTGTAGCCGGGAATGACAGGGCCACCGCCCAGCACGCCGCCCTGAGCGGGCTGCCCGTACTCGGGCTGCTGAAACTGCCCCTGACCACCGCCCAGCATTCCGCCGAGGCTGCCGCCCATGCCGCCCCCCAGCAGGCCCCCTAGGATGCTGCCGATGTCGATGCCACCCATCCCTCCGGCCTGCCCACCGTAGCCGCCCGCCTGGCCCTGACGCCGTCGGCTGAGATAGGCCAGGACGAGCGGCGCGGCCATCGAGAGAAGCTGCATGGCGAGCTGCGGGTCGATGCCTGCGCGGCGACTCACCGCATTCGCGGCGGCCTGCTGCTGGCCCCCGAAGACGTGCCCGAGAATCTGCTGGCCCTGGTAGGGATCGGGCGCCTGTCCCTGCCCGAACAGGTCCAGGGCGCCGCCGTCGTGCTGATCGAGCGCCCCGGCGAGGGACTGTGCCCCCTGGGGGTCCTGCGCGTTGCGCGTCATCGCGCCCAGCAGGAGAGGCACGGCGGCCTCCAGCGCCGCCTCGGTCTGCCCGGGCGAGGTGCCGAGCCGCTGCCCGATGGTCTGCTGCGCCTGGCCCATCCCGCCGAGCATGTTGAAGATGTCCATCATGGTGAGGTTCCTCCCTGGGGTCGAGATGCTGTGGTGAACCTCGGACAGCCTAGTCCCGTCCCCGTACCCGGAAAACTGAGGAGCGTTGAGGGTTTCCTGACCTCCAGTGGTGCGCCAGACGTGGCGGTGCGGGCGCCGGAGCCTGCGAGCGTTCAGCGCCCAGCCAGATGTCCAGTCTTCCCCCTGAGGTCGGACCCGGGCGTACAGTGGTGACTATGAGACAACTCGCGGCGCTGGGCCTTGTGATGCTCCTGACTGCCTGCGGCTCCTCCTCACCCTCTTCCGAGGCCTGGGTCATCGAGTACGGCGGAACGGCCGGGATCAGGGTTTCGGGCAGCTACACTGTCACGCCGCCGTCTGGAACGGCCGATACCCAGCCGGTGTCGGGCACACTCCCGCAGAGCTTCAAGTTCGGGGCCCCGGCGGGCACCGCCGTCAGCGCCACCGGGACGATCACCAGCGCCGGAACCCTGATCGTCAGGCTCTATCAGGATGGCGCGGTGTGCAGCGAGGACAGCATTACCAACACGGGCACGGAGGCCCAGATCACTGTCTCGTGTAGCTGATCCGGCGCGCGGGCTGCGGGTCGCCTCGCCTCCCCTCCGCCATCCGGCGCATGTCCTCCCGCCCCCTGGCCCTTACCCTGTGAACTTCCGGTTCGGCACGGTTTGGCCTGGGGAAAGGGAGGCACCTTGAATGCGGCACTTCTGAGACGTGCGGGCGGCCCGAGTCTGCGGCCCTACCTGTCGGCGGCCCGGCTGAAAGGGAGGCACCTTGAATGCGGCACTTCTGAGACGTGCGGGCGGCCCGAGTCTGCGGCCCTACCTGTCGGCGGCCCGGCTGAGTTTTCGGCGGCAGTTCGCCTACCCGGCGGCGACTTTCTGGGGCCTCTCGACCAACCTGTTTTTCGGGGCGCTGCGGGTGGCCGTGCTGCTCGCCCTCTTTGGCACCCGGCCGCAGGTGGCCGGATACACCCCCGCCGACGCGATCACGTACACCGGGTTGACCCAGGCTTTCCTGAGTGCGTTCAGCCTCTTCGGCTGGTACGAGCTGATGCGGACCGTCCACCGGGGCGAGGTCGCCACCGAACTGCTGCGCCCGCACAGCTTCCTGGGCTTCTGGCTGGCGCAGGACGCGGGGCGGGCGGCGGCGCAATTCTTGCTGCGCGGCGTGACGATTCTGGCGCTGTACGCCGTGTTCTTCGGCCTGAAACTTCCGGTGGGCGTGGAAGGCTGGACGTTGACGCTGCTGAGCGCGGTTCTCGCCTGGGCCTGCGGCTTCGCCTTCCGCTTCCTGGTGAACTGCGCGGCCTTCTGGTCGCCGGACGCGGTGGGCATCGGCCGCTTCGCCTGGGCACTGATGGGCCTCGCCTGCGGGTTCCTGATGCCGCTCGCCTTTTTCCCGGGATGGTTCAGGACGCTCCTCGCCTGGACGCCCTTTCCCAGCATGATGAACAGCACCGTGGAAGTCTGGCTGGGACACGCCAGGGGCTGGGAGGCCCTGGGGGTGCTGGTCGTGCAGGCCATGTGGACGGCGGCGCTGCTGGGACTGGCCCAGCTCGTGCTCGCCCGGGGACTCAGGAGGCTGGAGGTGGCGGGTGGGTAGGCAGGATGACGGCCTCACGTCGCCCCCTCACCCCAACCCTCTCCCACCAGGGGAGAGGGAGAAAAAGGCCTCCGCCCTGTGGCTGCTCGGCCTGTATCTCCGGTTGCTGGGCGCACAGGTTCGCTCGCAACTCGTGTACCGCATGGCCTTCGCGCTCGACGCCCTGGCAGCAGCGCTCATTACCGGGGCGGAGTTCGCGGCCTTCGCCCTGGTGTTGCCGCGCTTCGAGTCGCTGGGCGGGTGGACGCTGGGCGAGGTCGCGCTGCTCTACGGCCTGGCGGAACTCGCCTTCGTGTTGATGGACCTCGTCTTCGGGGGGTTTGACGCGCCCAACCTCAGCGCGCATGTCCGCACGGGCAGCTTCAGCACCTTCCTGCTGCGCCCGGCGCCGCTGCCCGTGCAGGTCTTCGGCTCGGACTTCGCGCTGCGGCGGCTGACGCGGGTGGTCCTCGCGGCGGGGATCGTGGCGTACGGCGTCTCGCGGGTGAACGTCGCCTGGGATGTGGGGGACGTGCTGCTGCTCGCGGGCAGCGTCCTGGGCATGATCGCCTTTTTCGGCGGCCTCTTCGTGGTGGGCGGCACCCTCACCTTCTGGACGGTGGAGAGCGTGGAGGCGATGAACGTGCTGACCTACGGGGGCCGCTCCCTGATCTCCTACCCGCTGAACATCTATCAGACGTGGCTGCGCCGCACCTTCACGTACCTGATCCCCGCCGCCTTCCTGAGCTACTTCCCGGTGCTGCAAGTGCTGGGCCGTCCCCTGCCCGACGGCCTGCCGGGCTGGGCCGCCCTCCTCTCCCCCATCGTCGGTCCCCTCATCCTCGCCGCCGCCTTCGCGTTCTGGCGGGTGGGCGTGCGGCGGTATCACGGGACGGGGTCATAGGTCGCGGAAGCGTCCCCTTCTTTTTCCACCCTCCACAACCCCCCGCAAGGAGCCTCCCCATGATCGAAGTCGAGTCCCTCTGCAAATCCTTCCAGACCCGTTCCGGTGGCCTGCTGCGGGGCAAGCGGCAAACGGTGGAGGCCGTGCAGAACGTGAGTTTCCGCATCGCGCCGGGCGAGGTGGTGGGCTACCTGGGGCCGAACGGCGCGGGGAAAAGCACGACGATCAAGGTGCTGACCGGCCTGCTGGTTCCCACCTCGGGACGGGTGGAGGTGGGCGGGCTGGTGCCGTGGCGGGACCGGCGGCGGCATGTGGCCCGGCTGGGCGCCGTGTTCGGGCAGCGGACGACCCTGTGGTGGGACCTGCCGGTGCGCGACTCGCTCGACCTGCTGCGTGACGTGTACCGCGTTCCACCCGGGCGTTTCCGCGAGAACTTGCGGGCCTTCAGCGAACTGCTCGACCTGGGGCCTTTTCTGGGCACACCCGCCCGCTCCCTCTCGCTGGGCCAGCGGATGCGGGCGGACCTGGCGGCGGCGCTACTGCATGGCCCGGACCTCCTCTTTCTGGACGAGCCGACCGTGGGCCTGGACGTGGTGGCGAAGGAACGCATCCGCGAATTTGTCGCCCACGTGAATGCCGAGCGGGGCGTGACAGTGCTGCTGACCACCCACGACCTGACCGATGTCGAGCGGCTGGCGCGGCGGGTCATGATCATCGACCACGGCTCGCTGCTGTACGACGGGAACCTAGCCGAGTTGCAATCCCGCTTCGGGAGCGCCCGCGAACTCGTGGTGGACTTCGAGGCCCCGCCCGCCGACCCCCGGGTGCCCGGCCTGCACCTGCTGCGCGCCGAGGGTCCCCGCGCCACCTACGCCTTCACGGGCGCGGCGGCCCGCCCCATCGCCCTGGCGACCGCCCATGCCCCCGTGCGCGACGTGACGGTGCGGGAACCAGACATTGAGGCGACGATCCGGCGGATTTACGAGGGAAACCTGCTGGCGGGCAACGTAAGCTGAGGCCATGCGGGAAGACCACGGTCCGGGCCAGGAGCCCACCCAGGAGGAAGAGACTTGGCGACCTCCACCACCCAATATCAGTGCGCCGGTCCTCTTCCTGGTTTTCCTGACGGCCTCGACCCTGTTCAGCATGGCTGCCCTGCTCCTGGCACCAGGCCGGGCTGCCCTGAAGATCGCCCTCCTCGCCCTGACTTTCGCGCCGCTCCTGTACGGCTTCTGGGCAGCGATCAGGGCGCGCGGACAGGGGGCGGTTATTCCACCCGGGCTGTACGTGGCCATTGTGGGGGTGCCCGTCTCGCAGGGCCTCACCCAACTGATCCTCAAACTGAGCGAGGGCCGTCCCCTGAATGCCCTCGACCTGGCCTTCCTCGTCCTGCTGGCCGCCGGGCTGATCGGCCTGCTCGTGTTCCGGCTGGTACACGGACCCCGGAGGGGGAAGAGTTCCCGTTCCCCTTAAGCGTTAGCCTCGTCCCGTGACCGCTCCCCTCCCTCCCGCTTTTTTCAACCGGGACCCGGTGCGCGTCGCCCGGGAAGTTCTCGGCGCCACCCTCGTCCGCGTCCTGCCTGACGGCGAGGTGCTGTCGGGCCGGGTGGTGGAGGTTGAGGCATACGACTGTCGGCGAGATCCGGCCTGCGCGGCGGGACGCTTTCACGCCGCCCGCACGATGGACATGGCGATCTTACCCGGGCACTGGCTCTTCTGGACCGCCCACAGCCACCCCCTCCTGCAAGTCTCCTGCCGCGAGGAGGGCGTGGCCGCCAGCATGCTCATCCGCGCGCTGGAGCCCCTGACCGGCATCGGCACCATGCTCACCTACCGCCCCGTCACCCGTGAGCGCGACCTGACGAACGGCCCGGCCAAACTGGTCTACGCCCTGGGGCTGAATCCAGCCGAGATTGCCGGGGCGCGGGTGGATAGCCCGGGTCTCCATCTCCTGCCGCCCGCCGCCCCTCTGCCCGATGACATGGTGACGGTGACGGCGCGAATCGGCATCCAGGCGGGGCGGAATCTGCCGTGGCGCTTCCTGATGAAGGGGAACGCCTGGGTGTCGCCGGGTGTGCCGAGCATGGAATTGCTGGATTCCAGGAGCTAAAGACGGAGGCCGGGCCACCACCTTCCAACCAGAACGCTACCCTCCCCCCATGCCCGACACGCCCCTCACCCCCGCCGCCCTGCGGGCCTTCGCCTTCCGCACGCTGGAGCGGCAGCCCTCCCTCCAGGCCGCCCTGAACGCCCAGGGCTTCGTGCAGGCCGACCCCATCCGCGCCCCCGCACGCGCCCAGGACCTCACCCTCTTCCAGCGCGTGCGGGGTTACCGGGCGGGCGATCTGGAGCGCCTCTACCCCGGGCTCGATGCCGAGGAGGACATGCTGCCCAATTACGGCTTCGTGACGCGGCCGGTGCAGGCCCTCCTCCACCCGCGCGAGCCCGGCGAGTCGCGCGCCGAGCGGGAACACCAGGGGCTGCTCGCCGAGGTGCGGGCCGTCGTGGAGGAGCGGGGCGAGGTGCACCCCCGCGACGTGGCCGGGGCGGTGGGCCGGGGCCGGGTGGTGAACGCCTGGGGCGGGCAGTCGGCGGCGACCACCCGGATTCTGGACGCGATGCACCGCCGGGGCGAGGTGCGGGTCACGCGGCGGGTGGGGGGCGTGCGGCTCTACGGCCCGGCCCCACATCTGGCGGCCCTGCGGGAGGCGCCCCTCCCCGAGGCCGAGCGGGTGCGCAGGGCCGTTCACCTGCTCGCCGCCCTCTACGGCCCGCTGCCGGAGGCCAGCCTGGGCTACCTCGTCTCGCTCTCGCACTACGGCCTGCCCCACCTGCGGGGCGAGATGCGCGCCGCCTTCCGAACGGCCGTCCGCGAGGAACTGACGGGCGCGGGGGTGGACGGCCTGCGCTACGTCTGGCCCGCCGAGTGGAACGTGGATGAGGTGAGGGCGCCGCGCGGCGTGCGGATCGTCGGCCCCTTCGACCCTCTGGTGTGGGACCGCCGCCGGTTCGAGCACCTGCACGGGTGGACGTACCGCTTCGAGGCGTACACGCCCCCGGCCAAGCGGCAATTCGGCTACTACGCGCTGCCCCTCTTTCAGGCCGAGCGCGCGGTGGGCTGGGCGAACCTGAAGGTGGAGGGGGGCGAACTCCGCAGCGAGGTGGGGTTTATTCCGGGCGTGCGCGAGACGGCGGCCCTCCGGAAAGGAGTGGAGGCCGAGCTGGAGCGGTATCGGGCGTTTCTGGGATTGGAGAGTGAGGGCCGTCAGGGCTGAGCGAGCCACGCCTCCGTCACCCGCCGCAGCGCGTCCCGCACGCCACTGCTCCCCTCCCGCCGGGCCTGCCGCGCGGTGGTCAGCACATTGAGCGCCAGCCCGGCACATTCCTCAGCAGTGAGTTGGGCAGAGGTGAGCGGGTGGCCGTGGGCGATAAGTTCGGCTCTGTACGCCTCCCGCAAGCCAGGGCCGAGACGGGCACGGTCGGCCGCCTCCAGACGTATGTGGAGCAGATGGGCCAGGTCCTCCCCGAGCGGTGCCCCGTGCGCCTGCCCGTAGTCGATCAGGATGGGCGGGCCGCCGCCGACCGGCCACAGCACCTGCCCGGCATGAATGTCGCCGTGGGTGAGAGTCACGCCGCAAGTGGACTTCAGCAATGCGGGAAGAGCTTGTGCCGCCTCCCCCACCACCCTCACCTCATCGGGCGTCCAGTCGGGGGCAGGCGCGGCGGCGACGCGCGCGGCACGGCGGACGGTCCGTTCCGGGTCCCAGGCCCACTCGCCCTTCAGCTCGGGCCGGTTCAACCAGAAGGCGTGGTGACGGGCGAGCAGGCGCACGATTTCGCACAGGGCCGCCTCCCGCTCGGCGTCCGTCCTGAACGCGCCCCAGCCGGTCGTCCCGTCCGTCAGGTCACGGGTGAGCAGATGGGCACGGAGACGGGCGGGGTCGAGGGCCAGATGCAGGAGCGGCGCGTGCGGCACGGGGGAAAGCGGCGCGAGGTCGCGCAGGTAGGCTCCCTCCCGCCCTATCCGCGCGAACGCCCGCTCGTCCCGCCACCCCGCCGGGAGGTACTTCAGGAAGAGGGGACCGTGCGGGGTCGCGTACCGCGCGAAGGCGGCCCCCTCCCCCATCCACGCCTCAACGCGGCGGTGGGGGCCGGGAAAGGCGGCCTGCAATTCACGCGGCCAGCGGCGGGACAAAACGGCGGGACCACGCCCGGCGAGTGCGTCCCGCACGTCCGCCAGCAGGCTCAAGGTCAAGCGATGAGCGAGAGGAGCCCGGCGACTGAGCCGCCCGCGAGCGCCGCGCCGACCAGGAACACCCCCAGGCAACCCAACCCGCGCCGACGGGCGACCTGGCGGTAATGCCCACCCCGCCCGTAGTGCCCCCGGTGGCCGCTGCTGTGGCTGCCTCCCAGCACGCCGCCGAGGAGCCCGCCCCGGTGCCCGCTGCTGTGGCTGTGGCCGCGGTAACCGAATCCGCGCCGACCGTGGCTGTGACTGAACGAGAAGGAACCACCAGAAAATCCGCTCATGCTTCCGGGTACGCGGGGCGGCTGGCCGGAGTTCCCGGCGTCCCGTTTCCGCCGCGGCCATCACACGAGCCCGGGTATGATGACCCAGTTATGAGCGAACGGAAGTATTTCGGGACGGACGGCGTCCGGGCGGTCGCGGGCGAGTTCCCCCTCACCGCCGCGTGGGTGATGGGCCTGGGCGCGGCGGCGGGCGAGGTCCTGAAACGGGAGAGTGCGCGTCCCAGCGTGGTGATCGGCAAGGACACCCGCCACAGCGGCGACATGCTGGAGGCCGCCCTCGCCGCGGGCCTGACGAGCCGGGGCGTCACGGTCATTCACGTGGGCGTGCTGCCCACCCCAGGCGTCAGCTACCTCACCCGGCACCTGGGCGCCGACGCGGGCGTGGTGATCTCCGCCTCGCACAACCCCTATCAGGACAACGGCATCAAGTTCTTCGGCCGCGACGGCCAGAAGCTCAGCGACGAGACGGAACACGAGATCGAGACCGCTATCGACGAGGTGCCGAACTTCGCCCCCGTCACGGGCGTGGACTTGGGGTCCGTCACGAACTACACCGAGGCCGAGCGGCTGTACGTGGGCTTCCTGCGCTCGCACGCGCCCGACCTGACCGGGCTGCGGGTGGCGATGGACTGCGCGAACGGCGCCGCCTACCGGGTCGGCCCGCGGGTCTTCCAGGCGGCGGGGGCGGACGTGTTCGCCGTCTACACCACGCCCGACGGCCACAACATCAACCGGGGCTGCGGCTCCACCCATCTCGACCACCTCCAGCGCATCGTGCGCGAGGGGGACTACGACCTGGGCGTGGCCTTCGACGGCGACGCTGACCGCGCCCTCTTCGTGGACTCGCGCGGGAACGTGGTGCAGGGCGACCACATGCTGCTGCTGGGCGCCCGCGCCCGGGGGGAGCGCGCGGTGGTGACGACCATCATGGCGAACATGGCGCTGGAGGTGAAGCTGCGCGAGGCAGGGATAGGGCTGGAGCGCACTGCCGTCGGCGACCGCTACGTCCACGAGCGGCTGCACGAGCAGGGCCTCACGCTGGGCGGCGAGCAGAGCGGCCATATCCTCTTCCTCGACCAAAGCCCCACCGGGGACGGCGTGCTGACCGCCCTGCTGACCCTCGCCGCGATGAGGAAGGTGGGCACCACGCTGGACGCCCTGCACGACGAACTCGTGATGTTCCCGCAGACACTGGTGAACGTCCGCGTGGCCGACAAGAAGGCCATCTCCCGCGACGACGTGGTACAGGCCGCCGTGCAGCAGGCCGAGGCGCGGCTGAACGGTCGTGGCCGCGTGAACCTCCGTCCCAGCGGCACCGAGAACCTGATCCGCGTCATGGTCGAGGGCCCCGACGAGGCCGAAATCCACGAGGTCGCGCGGACGCTGGCCGGAGTGGTGGAGGAGCGGGGGCGGGCGGGCTGAGGAGGTACGAGGGCTCAATTTAATAGAGCGTCCCGAACAACAAAACCCCTCCCCCTTGACTCGCAGGGCTGCTTGCAAAGGGGGGAGGCCGGGAGGGGGTGAGCGGGCACGACCTGCGGCGCGGCCAGGAGATGAGGCCAAGCATCTTGCGGCAGCTTGAGGTGGTCACACGCCCCCTCACCCCGGCCCTCTCCCGCGAAGGGGGAGGGAGAAAAACGCCGCCGCTTCTCCAGGCTCGTCGCATAGCTGCCCGAACCACACAAAGCCCAAGATGCGGCGAACGGCGCCCCATTACGTCCACAGTAGAATGCCTCCCATGACTGCCCCCTCTCCCGACACGCTGGTGCTGATCGACGGGCACGCGCTGGCGTTCCGCTCGTATTTCGCGCTGCCGCCGCTCAGCAACAGCAAGGGGGAACCCACGCATGCAATCCTGGGTTTCCTGCGCCACACGCTGCGGCTGGCGCGGCAGGCGTCGAACCAGGTCATCGTGGTGTTCGACCCGCCGGGGGGGACCTTTCGGCACGAGCAGTACGACGGCTACAAGTCGGGCCGGGCGCAGACGCCCAGTGATCTCCCCGCGCAGATCAACCGCATCCGCGACATCGTGGACGTGTTGGGTTGGCCCCGGCTGGAGGAGCCCGGCTACGAGGCCGACGACGTGATCGGCACCGTCACCAAGATGGCCGAGGGCAAGGGCTTTCAGGTCCGCATCGTGACGAGCGACCGCGATTCCTACCAGCTTCTCGACGACCACGTGCGGGTCATCAGCAATGACTTCTCCCTGATCGGCCCCGACGAGGTGCAGGAGAAGTACGGCGTGACCGTGCGGCAGTGGGTGGATTACCGCGCGCTGACGGGCGACGCCAGCGACAACATCCCCGGCGCCAAGGGCATCGGGCCGAAGACGGCGGCCAAGCTGCTCCAGCAGTACGGGACGCTGGACACCGTGCTGGAGGCGGCGCGGTCGGGCACGCTGGAACCCAAGGGCACCCGCGAGAAGCTCCTCGCCTCAGAGGCGGACGTGCTGTTCAGCCGCGACCTCTCGCGCATGGTGACCGACCTGCCGCTGAAGGTGGAACTGGGCGCTCAACGTGGCGCGGGTGACCCGGCCCGGCTGGAGGCCCTGCTTGATGAACTCGAACTCGCCTCGCTCAAGAAGGAGGTGCTGGGGCTGGGGAAAGGGGCACCCACGCCCGCCGAGGAGGGCACGCCCACGTCCTCCTCCGCATCCTTCCAGGCGCCGCCCATCGCGGAGTGGCGCATGCCGGGCGAGGGGGTCACCTGGGGCTACGTCCTGTCGCGCGAGGACGACCTGACCGCCGACCTGATCGCGGCGGCGACCTTTGACGGGCAGGTGGCCCGGGTGGCGCCGGTCGAGCAGCGAGCGGGGATTGAGGCGGAGGCGGAAGGAGTCCTGATCGCCGCCGCCCCCGACAGCCCGCTGTTCACAGACCTGACGGACGAGCCCCCGAAAAAGCTCACCAAGGCCGAGCAGAAAGCCGCCGAAAAGGCCGCGAAGGCGCAACAGAAGGAGGCCGAGCGCCGCGCCGCGAAGTTCCCCCCCGTGGTCAACGAGGCGGAGTTCATCGGGCAGCGGACGCTGACGGCGGCGGGCGCCAAGGCGCTGGCCGCCCACCTCAGCGTGCGGGGCACGGTGGTCGAGCCGGGGGACGATCCGCTCCTCATCGCCTACCTGCTGGACCCGGCGAACACGAACATGCCGACGACCGCTCAGCGGTATCTGAACCTCACCTGGCCGGACGACGCCGCCACCCGCGCTGCGATCACATACCGGCTGCTGCGCGACCTCCCACCCCAGCTCGACGAGCCGCGCCGCAAGCTGTACGAGGACGTGGAAATACCGCTCTCGGCGGTGCTGGCACGCATGGAGGTGCGTGGCGTGCGGCTCGACAGCGACTACATCCGCGGTCTCTCGGAGGCGATGGCGGGCCGCATCGCCACTCTGGAGACCGAGATTCACCGCCTGGCGGGCCGCGAGTTCCCCATCCGCAGCCGCGACCAGCTTGAGACCGTGCTGTATGACGAACTCGGCCTGGCGACTGGCAAGAAGACGAAGCTGACAGGCAAGCGCAGCACCGCCGTCTCGGCCCTCGAACCGCTGCGCGACGAGCATCCCATCATCCCCGCGATCCTGGAATACCGTGAGCTGGAGAAGCTGCGGGGCACGTACCTCGACCCCCTGCCCAACCTCGTCAATCCGCGCACCGGGCGGCTGCACACCACCTTCAACCAGACGACGGCCGCCACGGGGCGCCTGAGCAGCCTCAACCCCAACCTCCAGAACATCCCCATCCGCTCGGAAACGGGCCGCGAGATTCGCAAGGGCTTCATCGCCGACGAGGGCTACTGCCTGATCAGCGCCGACTACTCGCAGATCGAGCTGCGGCTGCTGGCGCATATTGCCGACGACCCCCTGATGCGGCAGGCCTTCCAAGAGGGCGTGGACATTCACCGCCGCACCGCCGCGCAGGTCCTCGGGTTGAATGAGGCGACGATCACCCCCAACCAGCGCCGCGCGGCCAAGACGGTCAACTTCGGCGTGCTGTACGGGATGAGCACCCACCGCCTCAGCAACGACCTGAGCATCTCGTACGTCGAGGCGGCGGGCTTTATCGACACCTACTTCAGCACCTATCCCGGCATCCGGCGCTATATCGAGCGCACCCTGGACTTCGGGCGCGAGCATGGCTACGTCGAGACGCTGTATGGCCGCCGCCGCTACGTGCCCGAGCTGAAGGCGCAAAACCGCACCCTGCGCGAGGCGGGCGAGCGGCTGGCGTACAACATGCCGATTCAGGGCACCGCCGCCGACATCATCAAGGTGGCGATGGTGCGGCTGGACCGGGAACTGGAGGCGCGGGGCGCTCGCCTGCTCCTGCAAGTCCACGACGAACTGCTCATCGAGGCGCCGGAGGACCGGGCGGAGGACATCGCCAGCTTCACCCGAGAGGTGATGGAAGGCGCGGCGCAGCTCAGCGTGCCCCTGGCGGTCGAGGTCGGGGTCGGGCCGAACTGGTACGACACGAAGTAGCAAAACGTCGTCAGGCTGAGTAGCGCGAAGGGTTCCGGGGAGGGGTACCCTTCGCGTTGCTCAAGGGGACCCGTCTTCCTCCCGGGGAACACTCCATCCCACCGCAGTACCCTCGGGCATGTCGATTCGGGCGGTGTTCTGGGATATCGGCGGCGTGCTCCTCACGAACGGCTGGGACCGCGAGCAGCGGGCGGACGTGGTAGCGCGCTTCGGGCTGGACGCGCAGGACTTCGGCGAGCGGCACAAGCTGGCCGTGCCCGAACTCGAACGGGGCCGCATGAGCCTCTCCGAGTACCTGGAGCAGACGATCTTCCACGCCCCTCGGGACTTCACGCCGGGCGACTTCCGCGCGGCGATGGAGGCCGAGAGCCAGCCGCACGCGGGGACGCTGGCCCTCGCACGCGAGTTGGGTGGGCGCCACCGGATGTACGCCCTGAACAACGAGAGCCGCGACCTGAACGAGTACCGCGTCCGCACCTACGGGCTGGGCACCTTCCTGCTGGGCTTTTTCACCTCCTGCTACCTGGGTGTGATGAAGCCCAACCCGGCGATGTACCGTCTGGGCCTGAGCCTCGCCCACGTCCAGCCCGAAGAGGCCCTGATGGTGGACGACCGCGCGCAGAACGTCGAGGCCGCCCGCTCGGTGGGGATGCACGCCGTGCATTACCACCACGGGAACGCCGCGCGCCTCCGGGAGGAACTGGCAGCGCTGGGAGTGGAGTAGGGGTCAGGAGAGGGGAACGCCCTGAAGTTCATCCAGATGGGTGGAGTTGTTCAAAATCAATGTCCTTCCATCGGGCGCAAGGATGGGGCGGACTCCCGGGTGTCGAAGGTCTTCAGGAGCCCGCCGCCCGGCACATCGTAGAGGCCCGTCGTGTCGCCACGCCGCTTGCTGGAGTGGGTGAGCAATTGCTCCCCGTCCGCCCGGAAGCTGGCCGCGTCGACGTCCCGCGCGCAGGTCCTGAAAGGAACGCCGGGCTCGCGGGGCTCGGTGAAGGTGGCGAGCCTCCGCACCACCTGCCCGCTCTGCGGGTCCACCCAGCCGACCGTATACCGGGGCATGGGCACCAGCAGGGTGCCGTCGGGCGCGAAGAGAAGGGGGCGGAGCGCCGATTTGAGTCCCTGGCTCGTCCGGACTTTCTCGCCCGCCTTGGTGTCCCAGAGGGTCACGCTGCCCTCCGGCGCCCCGGTCTCGTTCACGGCGAGGACCGGCCGAGTGGGGTGGAACGTCAGGCTGCGGGGTTGCGAACGCCACCCCAGAGTGGCCCGCCGCCGACCCATCGCCACGTCCCACAGTTGCACGTAGCCATAGACGTTCATGGCGGCCCGGGTGCGGCCGTCGGGGCTGAAGGTGAGGGACTGGGTGCCGCGCAGACCTGACAGCCTGGCCGTCCACCGCCGCTCCGGAGTGCGAACGGTGAAGGCGTCGCCCGCCCGGTTAAGCCACGCGAGGGTCTGGAGGTCGGGTGCGGGAGTCAGCGAGCCCGAGTCGTCTCCACTCCCCGGAACGAGGGAGATGATCGCCCCCGTCACGGAATTGCGGCGTTGGAGTTCGGGCGCCACCCGTCGGGCGGGAGAGGGGCTGGGTGACAACCTCGCCCCGGTCGCTGAAGCCCCGGAAGACCACGTCCTTCAACGTCTACGCGGGTTGAACGGGGACAGCTCTGGAACCTGTGGCGAGACCCAGGACCAGCAGCGCGGCGAGCGGGAGGATGCGGGGCATGCCCTAGACCAGGCGTGAGACCGCCTGACGTGACGTTCAGCCCCGGGGCTCAGACCTTTACAAATTCCTGCACGCCCAGCACGAACATCACCGCGCCCCCCACCGCGACCTCCACCGGGTCGTTCGCCATGCCCTCGCCCTGCTCGCCCATCGGGACGCTGGGGGTCACCAGGCGGGTGCGGGTGCGGCAGGTCTGCTGGACGTGGCGCTTGAGGTCACCCAGGCGCTCGTCGGGCACGCCGATCATCAGAGTGGTGTTGCCCTCGCGCAGAAAGCCGCCCGTGCTCGCCAGCTTGGTGACCTCGAAGGCGTTTTCCGACAGCACGCGCACCAGGGCGGCGGCGTCGGCATCCTGAATCACGGCGAGAACCAGCTTCATGAAGCGCAGCATAACAGAGGGGGAGTCAGGGGCGAATTGACGGCCGAGCCAGGCATGGAAAAAGGCCTCCGCGGTGGGAGGCCCGGGTGAAGGCGGGAGAGGTTACGCGACCTGCTTCTTCTTGCCGCTCGTGACGGGTACCTGCTCCTGGCCGAGCGCCTGCGTTTCCTTGAGGCGGAAGATCACCAGGCTGCCGACAAAGGTGCAGGTGATCATGCCGTGCGCGTTCAGCAGCGACAGGGCCTTCATCACGTCCTCGCGGGTCATGCGGAGCTGCTCGCTCATGTAGAGAGCGCTGTCGGCACGGCCCTCCAGGTAGTCGCGCACCCGCTTGGCGTCCTCGGTGAGGGGCGTGGCAGGCACATCGGCCAGACCGGGGTCGGCGAGGCCATACACGGCGCGGGTGCCGGTGCCGGGCAGGCGGCGCACCCGGCCCTGGTCGAGCAGGCTGGCGAGCGCGGCGCGCAGGTGCGAGAGGGCCAGACCAGTCGTCTTGGCGAGTTCGGTTTCGACCCATTCGGGCTTGCTTTCGAGCGCCTTGAGGACGAGCTTCTCGTTGGCGCGGCGCGTTTCTTGGAGGTCTTCGAGGGTGGGGGGGTTGAACATGCGCTATCCTCCGGAAAACCAGAGCGGGTCTGGGCCGCCCCGGTGTGAACGTGAACTCGGTTCAAGTGCGCGTGAGAGCGCAACTTTCCTATTGTGACAGGTTCCCATGCGCTTTGCATGAGCAGGGGGACAACAGGTCGAACGCGGGCGAACCGGCGGGCGGGAGGCAGGCAAAGGGCAGCCCCATGCCCAAAAGGTGGCCTATGGTAAGCGGTGCGGCAGAAGGGGACCGTAAACCAAACTGCCTTTAGAACGCTTGCCAAACGGTCGATGTGCATTTCGCCGGTGGGATGAGCCACCCTAACTGAAACCTTGGGGAACGGGGGGCAGCAGTCAAGCTCCCTTGACACCACGCGGCGGCACTTCTACACTCCTTGTCAAGGAGGCTTGACATGAGAGGCTCGGGAAGCTTTTGGGAGAGTTGTCGGTCCTGCCCCACCCGGAGAGGAGTCGCGTGAGGCCCGCGGGCGGCACACGGGATGAGCGGGTCGCGCGAATCGCGCTGCGTCTGGGGGTGGGGGGCAGCCTGCTGAGCCTGGCGGGTGCCATGACCCTGGCACTCGGGCAGCGGTTCGGCTCCGATTTCTGGCGGGGCGTGGGTACGGGGGTGCTGGTCACCCTGCCCCTCTTTTTCGGGGTCGTGGCGATCAAAGTGGTGCGGGGCATGGACGAGTATGGACGGCAACTGCATCAGCGCGCGGCGAGCGTCGCCTTTCTGGTCGTCATGATCCTCGCCGGGAGCCTGATCGCCCTGGAGGCCGCCCTGGGCCTTCACGTCCCCGCCTGGGCGCTGTACGTGGTGGGAATGCTGATCTGGGGTCTGAGCGCGGCGGTGATCGCCAGGCGGGGGGCATGAGAGGCGGGGGGGACGTTTTCCCTTCTGACCGCGTACTCGCCTTGTCGGGACGGGCGGGATGAACAACCGCATCCGGGCGCTGCGGGCAGAGCGCGGCTGGACGCAGGCCGACCTCGCCGCTCAGCTCGACGTGAGCCGCCAGACGGTGAACGCCCTGGAAACCGGCAAGTACGACCCCAGCCTGCCCCTGGCGTTCCGCATCGCTCGGCTGTTCGGGCAGACCATTGAGGAGATTTTCGACGACGGGGAAGGGAAAGGATAACGTGCTCGATATTCGAAACCTGAGTAAGACCTACGGCAAACACGCCGCGCTGCGGGACGTGACCCTGAGTGCCCAGGGAGGCGAGGTGTTCGGCCTGCTGGGACCCAACGGCGCGGGGAAGACCACCCTGCTGCGGATTCTCGCCACGCTGCTTCAGCCCACGGCGGGCACGGCGGCCGTGGCGGGCCACGATGTCACGCGCGAGCCCGAGGCGGTGCGGCGGATCATCGGCGTGGTGAACGGCGGCATGGGTCTCCCGGCGCGGCTGACCGGGCGGGAGGTGCTGCGGTCCTTCGCGGGCTTCTACGGGCTGACGCGGGAGCAGGCGGACACGCGCATCGCGGAACTCGACGCCGCGCTCGACCTGGGGCGCACGCTGGACACCCGCGCGGGCGAATACTCCACCGGCATGAAGCAGAAGGTGGTGATCGCCCGCGCCGTCATCCACGACCCCAAGGTCCTCATCCTGGACGAGGCGGCGAGCGGGCTGGACATCTTCGCGCGGCGTACCCTGCTCGACTTCGTGGCGGCGGCGCGGCGCCCGGGGAGGCTCACTCTCTACTCCACCCACGTCATGAGCGAGGCCGAGGAGGTCTGCGACCGGGTGGCGATCTTGCACGAGGGGGCGCTGGTGACAGTGGGCACCATCCCCGACATCCTGGTGCGGACGGGGGAGCGGAATCTGGAGCGGGCCTTTTTCGCCCTCGTGCGCGGCGAGGAGGCCCGGCGTGCGGTCTGAGGGGCTCCGCTGGGGCTACGTCTGGCGGGTGGCCTCGCGTGACCTGCTCTCCACCCTGCGCGACCGCCGCACGATCACCAGCACCATCCTGATCCCGCTGCTGCTGATCCCGCTGTTTACGTTAGGGCTGCCGCTGCTGCTGGGGCGCTTTATCGGCGGGCAGGCGCAGGAACGGCAGAAGGTGGGCGTGGTGGGCACCCTGCCGGAGTCGCTGCGCGCGGCGCTCACCCGGGACGAGAAGGCACCGGGGGGGGCGGTCACGCGGGCCGGGGTGGACCTCGTGCCCGTGACCGACCCCCGCGCCGCCGTGCAGTCCGGGGAGGTGGAGGCCGCCCTGCGTGCCCCCACACCACTTCCCGGCCGGGCAGGCGATGGCACGGGCAGGCTGGAGGTGTACGCCAAGCTGGGCAACCTGCGGGCCCAGACGGGCGCCTTCGCCAAGATTGAGTCCACGGTCGAGGCGTACAACCGGCAACTCGCGGTGGAGCGCCTGGGCACCCTGGGCCTGAACGCCCAGACCCTGACGCCGGTCACCCTCTCCCCCATCGACGCCAGCCCCGAGCAGGAACGGCGCAGCGGGCAACTCGCCTTCCTGATTCCTCTCCTGATGCTGAACTTCATCCTCACGGGCGCGATGGCGACCGCCCTCGACGCCACCGCGGGTGAGAAGGAACGCGGCACCCTGGAAAGCCTGCTGGTCTCCCCCGTGCGCCGCTCGGAGGTCGTGGCCGGGAAACTCCTCGCCACCACGGTGACCGCCCTCACGACGGCCTGCTTCAGCGTGCTGGGCTTCCTGCTGAGCGGGCTGGTCGCGCGGGCAGCGGTGGCTCAGGGCGAAACACCCGCCGAGGTGGCCCAGGCGTTCGGCGGACAGCTCTCCCTGACGCCGGGAGGTGCCCTCGCACTGCTCGCCACGGTGATCAGCGCCGCCCTCCTGATCAGCGCGGTCCTGATCGCCCTGAGCATCTACGCCCGCTCGTACAAGGAGGCGCAGACCTATGTCACGCCGCTGAGCCTCCTGATCGTCTTTCCCGCCGTGCTGCTGCAATTCAGCGACTTCCTGACCCTGAGCACAGGCATCTACGCCATCCCCCTCTTCGGCAGCATGGTCGCCATCCTCGACACGGTGCGCGGGAACCTGACCGCCGGGCACGCCCTGACCGCCGTCGGGGCCAACCTGCTTGGGGCGCTGCTCGTGGGCCTGCTTGCCCGGCGGTCCTTCGGGCGGGAGGAGGTGATTTTCAGGAATTAGCGTCGTGGCGTGCTGGGAAGAGTCTTGATTTGAAGAGGGGGTAAGTCCCCTCTTCTTTGGTGCGGCGACAGGACCAGATTTAAAGGGCAGCCTCTGGCAGTCACCCCCTCCCAGCCTCCCCCGCAAGGGGGGAGGAGGAACAGCGCTCAAGCTTTCGCGCTTTAAAAACCGTCTCCTGTGGATGCCCGATTGCCCAGAGTGAGCAGAGTTCGCACGGCCTTCACCCCGCCTTGCTCGCGCAGCGAGCCGGTGGGCTAGCGGCTTGGAACACAGCAAGATCAAACCTTCCGCGTAAAGGAAGACGGCCACAGGCGCAGCGGGCGAGCCCCTTGCCGAGCGCAGCGGAGGGCTCCCCCTCCACCCAGAGGAGAGGCTCGTGAGCAAGCCTGGCGTCAACGCGCGGGCTGCCCCGCGCGGCGGAGGCGTCGCCCCACCGGGGGTAGGGGGGCTGGGGGCAAACCGTATCAAGATGCCCTGCCCCTCATGCCATCTTTAACCCCAGCCCACCCCAACGGTCTTCCCCGCAACACCCACTTGAACAGCCAAGGCGGGCCCTCCATCTTCGGAAGGCCCGCCCCGCCGTGTGCCGCCCTCAGCCCTGCCGGGTGGGGTTGTTGGGATCGGTGATGATTCGGCCGGAAGGCGCCTGCTCGGCCCCGGGGCTGAGGTCCCCCTGCCCCTCCAGCGCCGCGCTCCCGGTCTCGTGCGGGCGGACGGAGAGGGGATCGATGGTGACCTCCTCCTTGCTCACGCTGTCAAGCAGGATGTCGAGCACGTCGCCCGCGCGGGCGGCATCGACGGCCTTGTGGGTGATGATCTCGCCGACGTTCAGGATGATGGTGTCGTCGGGCGCGAGGATCACGCGGGTGACGGGGCGGCCCAGCGCGTCACGGATACGCTTTTCCTCCATCTGCTCCTGGCGCTCCTCCAGGGCCTGCCCGGCCTCGTCGCGCTTGTCGCCCAGCCAGGCCTTGGCGCGCTCCAGCAGGTTGCTCGCCCCTTCGCTGACGCTGGCGACGCCGCCGGAGAGGGCCGCACCCGCGCCCGCCGTGGGGGAAGCCCCGCCCACGGTGGCGGCGATCAGCGCCCCCTCCAGGCCCAGTTGCCGCGCCCGCTCGGCGATGGCCGGGGTGACGATCTGGCCCTGGGCGGCGACCAGACCGCCCGTGGGCGCACGCACATCCGTCCGCACCCGGCGGCCGATGGTGGATTCCACGGTCAGGGGAGCGGGTTGCGTCGACTGGGCGGGCTGAAGGCGCTCGCGCAGGCCCTGCACTCCCTCCTGAATCGCTCCGCCACCTGCCGCGGTAACCAGGGCGGGCAGCACCCCGGCCTCCTGGGCGCGCTCGGCCTGGAACTCGGTGATCACGCTTCCCCGGTGGACGATGACCTCCTGCACGCCGTCCGCGAGGTTGGCGGTCACGTCGTTCGAGGCGGTCTTACCCACCACGAACTGTTTCTGTTGCTCGGCGCTCGCGCTGCGGATACTGTCCACGCCGCTCTGCACCCGGTCCTTGACGTTGCCGTAGGTCTCGGACAGCGCCCCACCCGTCACGCTCGTCAGCAGGGCCGTGAGCTTGCCTGCCTGGTCGGCCCGCTCGGTCTGCTCGGCGGTGATGGTCTCGCCCTGGCGGACAAGGACGGTGCCGTCGTCGAGGGTCAGGTCGCTCCCTGCCGTCTTGCCGACGAGGAATTCCTTCTGGCGCTCCTTGCTGGCCTCCGCGATGTTGCCGTAGGTCTGCTTGACGTTCTCGGCGGCGGTCTGGTACGCGCTGCTGAGGCTCTCGCCCGCGCTGCTCAGGGCCCCCTTCAGGCCGCCCGGCTCCTGCTCCTGCATCGCCGCCGCCACCGAGATGGGCACGATGGCCGCGTCGTGGCCGATCTGCACGTGCTCGGGCGCGGGCACGAAGGTCCGGCCGCTGGAGAGGTCGCTGAAAATCCCGCCGGTCGCCTCGTAGCCCTCCACGCGGCCAGTGTGCTCGTCGAAGAACACGTCGGCAATCTTGCCCAGGTTCTGACCGTCGGTCGTGAGCAGGGTCATCCCGCTCAGGCTGACGTTCGATTCCAGCACCTCGGCCAGCCGCCCGTCCTCACGGGTGGAGGTTACGGACTCGGCGCTGTCCACCATGATGGCGTCCTCACCGATGGACCGGATCGCCCCGAAGGGCACGACCTTGGCCGCGCGGAACCAGCCCCCCTCGTCCACGAGCAGGCCCATCACCTCGTTGGCCTGGTGGTCGAATACCACGTCGCGCGTCGTCTCTATCTTCTCCCCGCTGTCGATGGCGATGATGGGGCGGCCCAGCAATTCCTTGGCTTTGATCATGGGGTACTCCGTTCTGGAAAGGGTTCTCGAACCGCCCTGTGTCCGCGAAGGCTCAGAAGCCGAGATTCAAGATTCCCTGCGGTTTGAGGTACAGGAAATAGGCGAGCAAAAACAGCACCACCAGAATCACGATGATCCACAGGACGGTTCTCGCGCCGCCCCCGCCACCACCTTGCAGTCGAGCCATCAGTCAGTCCTCCATTTCTGAGTCTAGGAACCCTTCGGGCAAGTGTGAGGTTTTCCCCCTCACCCCGGGTTGACTGAACCTTGCGGCGACCTTAAGGCTGCCCCGCGCCCTACACTCCGGGCGTGACCCGCTCCCGCCACCTGCATTCCGGCCCTCCACGCGGCCCCCGGGAAGCCCCCCTGGGCGAGGTGCCGCTCACCGTCCTCGTTGGCGTGACCGGCGTGGGCAAGAGCACGGCGCTGGCCGCCCTGCAAGGGGCCGACCCCGCCGCCCGGGTGCTGCCTGACCGCCGCCAGATCACGGACGACGTGATGATCCTGCCGCTGGCTGGAAAGCCCGTTGCCGACCGCGCCGAGCGTTTCGCGCTGACGGCCCGCTACCGCCAGCTTCACCCCGGCGGGATGGCCCACGCGGTGGGGACGTTGACGGCCGACCTCGACCACTGGGGCGAGCACCCGATCTTCGACGGGCTGCGCGGCCTGGAGGAGGTGGAGTACGCCGCGACCACCTTCCCCGCCTGGCGCTTCGTGGCCCTGAACGCCCCCGACGGGGTGCGCGTGCGCCGCCTGCTGGGCCGGGCGGATGCCTTCGACCAGATAGAGGGAGGAGACAGCTCAGACCTGCGGGCGGAGCTGGGCCGCCTCCCCGGCGTGGGGGAGGTGTTCACTCCGGCCGAACTGGATGCCCTGGCGGCCCTGGAAGTGGAGGGGTACTCACCGGCCGACGTGCTGGCAAAGACGGCCATCGTGGTCACCGAACGCCAGCACTACGACCCGGATGCGGCGAGCGCCCTTCTGCGGACGCTGCCGTTCGGGCGCGCCCTGGTGCTCGACACGGTGGCGCTGGGTCCCGAGCGGGTGGCCGTCGCCATCCGGGAGTGGGCGTGAGCACGCCTACTGTCGCCCGGGTGGAGGCGCTTCCCTTCCGCCTGCCGCTGCGGGGCACCCTGGCCTGGGGCGCCCACAGCACGCTTAGCGCCGCCGAACACGTCCTCGTGCGGGTGACATTGGACGACGGCACCGTCGGGGTCGCGGAGGCCACCCCCCGGCCCACGATCTACGGCGAGACGCCGGACAGTGTGGTTGCCATTCTGCGCTGGCTCGAACCCGCGCTCGTCGGCCTGCCCATCACCGACGAGGCGGGGCTGAACCGGGTGCGGAACAGCGTGGCGAACAACCACACCGCGCGGGGGGCGCTCGACATGGCCCTGTGGGACGCGCGGGCGCGGGCGCAGGGGCTCACCCTCTGGGACACGTTGCTGGGGCCGAACACGCGCGTGCGCGTCAGTTTCATCCTGGGAATCGACACCCCGGCCGCAATGCTCGCCGAGGCTGAGCGGGTCGTGGAGGCGGGCGTCCGCTGCCTGAAGGTGAAGGTGGGGCGCGACCACACCCGCGACCTCGCGGTGATCCGCGACCTGCGGAACACCTTTGGGGACGAGGTTCAGCTCTACGCCGACAGCAACGAGACGCTCACGCCTGACCTGGCCCCCGCGGCCCTCGCCGCCATGCGGGAAGCCGGGCTGACCTACGTGGAGGAACCCCTTCCCGTCCGGGAGTTGAAGTCGAGGGCCGCCCTGCACGCCCGGGGCCTCCTGCCTATCGTCGCGGACGACTCCTGCTTCACGCCCGCCGACCTGGCACGGGAACTGAGTTTTGGCACCTTCGACATCCTGAACGTGAAGACTGCCCGCAACGGCTTCACGGACGGTCTGGCGATGCTCCGTGCCGCCGCCGCACACGGCAAGTGTGGCATGGTCGGCTCGCAGGCGAGCACGGGCCTGGGCACCCTGCACGCCGCGCTGCTGTCCACCCAGGTCGAGGTCACTGAACCCTGCGAACTCAGCTTCGTGCTCAAGTTGGGGGACGATCTGCTCGACCAGCCCATCACCTTTCGGGACGGCTGGCTGGACGTGTCCTCACTGCGGGATCATGTCGTCAATCCACACAAACTGGAGCGCCACCTTGTGTAAGGATCGTGTCAGAAAAACCTGTGCCTGAGCCGGGAACAGCACATTTGCCCCGCTCGAATTTCCGTAAAAATGAGATATGAGCCAAGAAATGCTCAATGCGCTTGCCCTCCCCCTCCTCTTCAGCATGCTTGGCGGCAGCTACGCCTACCTGCGTTTTCCTGAGCGCCGCTCCAAGGTGCTGCTCACGCTGATCCTGTTCCAGCTTGTCGGCGCATACGGCCACGCCACGCAGCCGGGCATGGCGCTGTTTAGCCTGCTCGTGCTTCACGGCTCGGTGGTCTTTGCCCTGCTGCTGCACAGCCTGCGAACGCCCCGCATGGAACTCGCGCCCGAACGCACCGATAGGCAAAAGTAAGGCGCTCTCACAGCAGAAGGCGGGGGGACAGAAGCGACCTGTCCCCCCGCCTTTCCCTTCGCTTCAACGTGTGGCGGCGCGCACGGCGGCTTCGGCGTCAAGGAGGGGGAGACCTTCCTCTGGGAAGTTCGGGCTCTGGAGGCGGCGCACGCTCTCCAGCAGACGCTTACGTGTCTCGGCCGCACTGAGGCCGGGGTTTGCTGCGCGCATCAGGGCGGCGACGCCGCTGACCAGGGGAGTGGCCTCGCTGGTGCCCGCGGTGAGCTGATAGCCCCCGCCAGCATTGAGGGCCAGCAGCGCTGTTGCTCCCGTAGTTCCCCCGCCGGGTGCCACGATATTCAGCGGACGCGGGAAGTTCGCATTTGGCCGGGCACTGTAAGACGCCAGTTCATTGTCCTTCGTCCCGACCGCCCCGACCGCGATCACGTTCGGATTGCTGGCGGGGTAATACACCCCCTCGTTCGGCGTGTTGCCCGCTGCAGCCACCAGAACGGCGCTCTGGGCCGCACGGTTCAATGCCTCGTCCAAAGCCGGGTCACTGGGGTCTTTGGCAGGATCAGCCGAGCGCGGAGCGCCAAGGCTCATGTTGATGACCTTCGCCCCCTGCTTGACGGCGTAATCCAGCCCCTGCGCCAGCGCCGCCGTCGAGATGTCCCCGGTGTTGAACACCTTCACCGGCAGGACGTTCCTGCCGCTCCACGTCACGCCCGCTAGGCCGATCTGGTTGTTCGTCGCCGCGCCCAGCAGCCCCGCGACGCCCGTGCCGTGCCCCGTCTCGTCGGTGGTCGTCGTCCCGCTCGCGGCGAAGGTGGCCCCAGGGAGGAGCCTCCCCTGCAGGTCCGGGTGCCCACTGTCCACCCCGCTGTCGAGCACCGCCGTCAGCGCTCCGACCGGCGTCTTGCCGCAAGCTGCCAGGAAGTTCCAGGCCCCGTCCGCGTGGATGCGCGGCAGGTAATCCTGAACACGCGTCGTGTTATCGCTACCGACCTTGACTCCCCCATTGCCCGGATAGCCCGGGTCGTTCGGCAGGGCGAGCGGCTGGTAGATGAAGTTGGGCTGCACCCGCAACCCCGCGGCCGTGAGCCGCCCCGCGAATGCCCGGTCGGTCTCGCCCGCCGGGGTAAAGGCCAGCCTCAGGTCCTGGGTGACCGATTGCGTCCTCACGGTGGAGAGAGCGTTCAGGGCCTGGGCGGAGATACCTCCTCCCGCGTCCGTCACCAGCACCTGCCCCGGCACGTGGGGGGCGGACCAGTTGGGGGGGCGCACACTCGTCTGGATCACGCTTGCCGCCTGCACCGTCCCCGGCAGGCTTTGCCCGCCCACCGACTGCGAACAGATCGGCGAGATGCCGACGTTCACGGTCACTTCCGGTGAGGTCGCGCTGTTGCCCGCGGCATCGGTGGCGACGGCCGTGTAGCTCCGCGTGCCGTTGTCGGCTGACGTCACACGGTCGGTGGCGGTGTAGGGCGCCTCCGCGTCGCTGCCGACCAGAGTCGAGCCCCGGTAGAAGTCCACCTGCGTCACGCCGACGTTGTCGCTGGCCGTTGCGGTCAGGCTGATGTTTCCAGCGGCAGTGACGTTGGTCGGGCTTGCCGTGAGCGCCACGCTGGGCGGGGTCGTGTCGCCAATCACTGTTCCCCCGTCCGGTCCACAGGCAGCCAGAGTGAGGGCGAGCGTCAGCAGTGGCAAGGCCAAGCGGCAGGTCATGCCCCAGCTTAAAGGAGGGAACTGAAGGGGGTCTGAAGATTCACGGGAACTCCGGCTCACTCAGCGGGGAAGGAGGGGCAGAGTGGGTGCGCACCATGAGGGCATGAGCGACCCGGCCCTCCGGAAAATCAGCGAGGAGGAGGACCTGCGAACGAAGGAGTTGAGCCCGCTGCGGCGGGAGTACGTGGACGGTTTCGTCTACGCCCACACCGGGGCGAGCCTGCCGCACAACCGCATCTCCTCCAACATCGCGGGCGGGTGCTCCTGAACGCCACGCACCCCGGCCCCCGCTGGTCCTGCACCAGCGATATGAAGGTTCGCGTGAATCGTCTGGGGCAGCTTCGCTACTACTCCCCCGATCTCGTCGTGGTCCGCGAGCCGCACGAGGACCTGAGGCAGGCCGAAACTCGCCCCTGCCTCATCGTGGAAATCCTGAGTGAGTCCATCCGGCAGGTGGACCTGACTTACAAGGCGCACGATTACCTGAGCCTGCTCAGCCTGCAAGGCTACCTGCTGGTGGACAGCGAGGAGCGAGCCGCCGAGCTGTACCGCCGAACGCCCAACGGGTGACAGGTGGAGACGGTGGAGGACAGGATGCGGCTGCCGTGCCTGGACGTGGAGTTGGGGTTGGACGAGGTGTACGAGGGGGTGGGACTGTAGCAGCACACCCCACCCACCCGAGGATTGGAGTGCGTTCGCCACCGTGCAGCCGAGAGGCAAAAGGAGGGGGCAGACCCACCGCTGGGCCTGCCCCTCTTCCTGACGTTTCCAGGCTTATGCCTTCGCGCCCGCTTCCTGCCCGCTGCGCGCCAGAATTCCGCGCAGCACGGTCTGGAGGATGCCGCCGTTCTTGTAGTAGTCGATCTCGACCGGCGTGTCGATGCGGCACTGGACAGTGATGTCGCGGCTCTGACCGTCCTTCGTCACGCGCAGGGTCACGTCCTGGCGGGGCTTCAGGTCGGGCGGCAGGATCAGGTCGAAGGTCTCATCGCCCTGGATGCCGTGCGAGTCGGCACTCTCGCCGTTCTTGAACTGGAGGGGCAGCACGCCCATGCCGACGAGGTTGGAGCGGTGGATGCGCTCGAACGACTCGGCGATCACAGCCTTCACGCCCAGCAGGAAGGTGCCCTTGGCGGCCCAGTCCCGGCTGGAGCCCATGCCATAGTCCTTACCCGCGAAGACCAGGAGCGGGATGTTCTGCGCCTTGTAGTTCTGGGCGGCGTCGAAGATGGTGCTGACCTGCCCGGTCGTGAAGTCAGTGGTGAAGCCGCCTTCAGTGCCGGGGGCGAGCTGGTTCTTCAGGCGGATGTTGGCGAAAGTGCCGCGCGTCATGATGCGGTCGTTGCCGCGGCGCGAGCCGTAGGAGTTGAAGTCTTTCGGAGCAATGCCGCGCTCCAGCAGGTACTTGCCCGCGGGGGTGTCCGACTTGAAGGACCCGGCCGGGCTGATGTGGTCGGTCGTCACGGAGTCGCCGACCTTCACGAGCACCCGGGCACCCTCGATGGAGCTGACCGTCTCGCTCGGCCCGCCCGCCAGGTTCTCGAAGAAGGGCGGGTTCTGGATGTAGGTCGAGTCGGGGTTCCAGTTGTAGAGCGCGCCCTCGGAGACGGGAATGGCGTTCCAGTCGGCGTTGCTCTTCTCGATGCCGTCGTACACCCGCTTGAACATCTCGGCGTTGATCGCCTGGTCCATGATCTGCTGAATTTCGGCGTTGCTCGGCCAGAGGTCACGCAGGTACACGGGCTGCCCGTCGCTGCCGGTCGCGATGGGATCGTTGACGATGTCGTTCACGACCGTCCCGGCGAGCGCGTAGGCCACGACGAGCGGCGGCGAGGCGAGGTAGTTCGCGCGGATGTGCGGGTTCACGCGGCCCTCGAAGTTGCGGTTGCCCGAGAGGACCGAGGCCACCACGAGGTCCCCCTCCTGAATTGCCTGCACCACGGGTTCGGGCAGCGGGCCGGAATTGCCGATGCAGGTCATGCAGCCGTAGCCCACCGTGTTGAAGCCGATCTGGTCGAGGTACTCCTGAAGCCCCGCGTTCTCCAGATACTCCGTCACGACCTTGGAGCCGGGGGCAAGGGAGGTCTTGACCCACGCCCTGGGCTTCAGGCCGCGCTCGACGGCCTTCTTGGCGACGAGGCCCGCCGCGATCAGCACGCTGGGGTTGCTCGTGTTCGTGCAGGAGGTGATTGACGCCAGCGTCACGGCGCCGTGGCCGATTCGGATGTCGGTGCCGCCGATGGTGCCCTGCGCGTCCAGTTGCTCGGGCTTCAGCTCGAAGCCGCGCTGCTTGACGGGGGCGGTCAGCGCCTCGTTGAACACGGTGTGCATGTCCGCGAGGTTCACCCGGTCCTGGGGCCGCTTGGGCCCGGCGAGGCTGGGCACGATGGTCGAGAGGTCGAGTTCGATGGTGTCGGTGAAGACGGGGTCGGGCGTCTCGTCGGTGCGGAACATGCCCTGCGCCTTGTAGTACGCCTCGACGAGTTCGATCTCATCCTCCAGGCGGCCGGTGCGGCGCAGGTAGCGCAGCGCCTCGTCGTCCACTGGGAAGAAGCCCATCGTGGCGCCGTACTCGGGGGCCATGTTGGCGATGGTCGCGCGGTCGGGCAGGGTCATGTTGCTCAGGCCCGCCCCGTAGAACTCGACGAACTTGCCCACCACGCCCTTCTCGCGCAGCATCTGGGTAATGCGGAGGGCGAGGTCGGTCGCGGTCGCCCCCTCGGGCATGGCACCCGTGATCTTGAAGCCGATCACCTCGGGCATCAGCATGTAGATGGGCTGACCCAGCATGACGGCCTCGGCCTCGATGCCGCCGACGCCCCAGCCCACGATGCCCAGGCCGTTGATCATGGTGGTGTGGCTGTCGGTGCCCACCAGCGAGTCGGGGTACACGACCACGCCGTCGTCCTCGGGGCGGCTCTGCACCCCCTTGGCGAGGTATTCCAGGTTGACCTGGTGGATGATGCCGCTGGCCGGGGGCACCACGCCGAAGTTGTCGAAGGCCTGCTGGCCCCATCTGAGGAACTCGTAGCGCTCGCGGTTGCGCTCGAACTCCAGCGCCATGTTGTTGGCGAGGGCGAACTCGGTGCCGAACTCGTCCACCTGCACCGAGTGGTCGATCACGAGGTCCACCGGGATCAGCGGGTTGATCTTCTCGGGGTCGCCGCCCAGCGCCACCATCGCGCTCCGCATCGCCGCGAGGTCCACGACGGCGGGGACGCCCGTGAAGTCCTGCAGGATCACGCGGGCGGGCTTGAAGGGGATCTCGACCTCCTCGTTGACGGGCTTCCAGCCCGCGACCGCCGTCACGTCCTCGCGGCGCACGTCGTAGTCGTTCGCCTCGCGCAGCACGCTCTCCAGCAGCACCTTGACGCTGAAGGGCAGCTTGGAGATGTCGTGCCCCTGCTCCTGGAGCCTACCCAGGTTGTAGTAGTACAGAGTCTGTCCAGCCTTGGTGGTGAGCACGTCGCGCGCACCAAACAGATTCATCGCCATTTTCGGGTTCCTCCTTGCCCCTGCGGGCGGGGTCGATGCCCACATGATAAGCCGCGGGGCACCAGGCGCACCCCGTTACTGTCACAGGCACGCTGTTACCACTTTGGGGACTACAAGAGTACGTCGCATCACGGCCCGGCGGGCGACCCCCGGCTTTGGGTCATTCCTTCACCCCTCACCACACCGTAGATGATCTGGCGCTTTCGGCTCCTCAGGGGACCTCCTAGACTTCCGGCATGTCCTCACCAGGCAGCTCGTCCACCGCCCACTCGACTGAGCAGGACGGAATCGCCCGGCGGGTCCTGGGCCGCTACGGCCATGCAGACGCCAGCATCACATGGGTTGGGCAGAGCGACACCACCGTCTACCGGGTGCACACCCCTTCCGGCGAACATCTCGCGCTGCGGCTGCACACGGCGGCCCGCCACGGCAGGCAGGCCCTGGCCTCGGAACTACGCTGGCTGGACCAACTCGCCCGCGTCGCGCGTCTCCCCGTGCCGCAGCCGCAGCCCGTGCGGAGAGAGCCGGACGTGTGGGTCATGGAGGAACGAACGGGTGAGGGCATGGTCCTTCTCTGCACCCTGCTGTCATGGCTGGACGGCGAGGCCCTTCCGGGCGCCTTCAGCCCCGAGCAAGCGGGGCAGGCCGGGGAACTCTTGGCGCACCTGCATACGCACTCGTCCGACTTCCTACCCCCAGGGGACTTCGAGCGGCCCAGATACGACGCGCCGTACTTCCTGGCCTGCTGGGCAGACCTGCGGCGGTCGTTGGGACCGGAGCACCTCACCGCCGAGCGGAGCGCTGCCCTGAGTGCTGACCTGGAGCGGCTGGCGGCCTCTCTGGGGAGGATGGAGGCCGTTCCCGGCGGGTTCGGGCTCATCCACGCTGATGCCCACCCCGGCAATTTCTTGCAGTCGGAAGGAGGCCTCCGTCTGCTCGACTTCGACCGCTGCGGCTGGGGGCCGTTCCTGCTCGACGTGGCGGGGGCCACCCTCGACCTTGAGGTGCCCGAGCGTGAGGTCTTTCTGGCCGCCTACACGCGGGTGCGCCCGTTGCCCCCGGGCCACGAGGCGCCCCTGAGGGCGCTCAAGGTTCTGGCGGCGGTGGAGAATCTCGCCTTCCTGGCGAGGCGACCTCACGAACTCCCGTTTGTGGTGGAGGCGCTGGATGTGGTCGAGGCGATGATGGCGTCACCGGACCACGCCTCTCCACCCCGGTAAACCTCCTTCACGGTTGGAGGTCTGTCGCTGGGAGGGCCCCGGGACGTGGTCCGACCTCTCCCCCGCCCTTTTCAGGTACGCTAGTCCTGAACCAGCCGTTCGCCCCCACCCCGACGCGCCGCCCGGCGCAGAGAGGAGCCGACATGAGCGCAGGCGACCCCACCCGAGGAACCGGCCCCCAGGACAACGTGCCGCAGGAGCAGGTGCAGACGAACCCCAACTGGGACACGGGCGGCGAGAAGACGCCCAGCCGGGACCAGGAGGACCGCTACTGGGATCAGGTGGACGACGAGAACCGCGAGGCGGGCGAGAACACGCCGACGACGGGCCTCCCCGATGCCCCGAAGCCCAGCGCAGTGGGCCAGCATGACCGCAATCCCAGCACGTATGGAGGGATGGAACACGGTCAGCCCCCCAGCGGGGCCACGACGAACCCCGAGGAGACGGTGGACGCCAACGAGAAGATGTGAGCGCGGCGAAAAGAGGGGGCGGGAGGAATCAGTTTCTTCCGCCCCCTCCCCTGTTCCTGGACTTCAGTCGTTCACGAACTCGATGAGCACGTGTTCGGCGCTGAAGCCCGGACCCATCGCGCTCAGAAGGCCGCGCCCGAGGGGCTGGTCCCGCAGCACCTCCTCCAGCACGAACAGCACGGTCACGCTGCTCATGTTGCCGTGGTCGGACAGGACCCGGCGGCTGGCATCCAGGGCGCCCTCCGGCAAGCCCAGCGCCTCCTCGTAGGCGGCGAGCACCTTCACGCCGCCGGGATGCACCACGAAGGCGCGCACGTCGTCCGACGACCAGCCGCGCGAGGCGAGGGCCTGGGCGACGTTCTCCTGCATCATGGAGCGCACCAGGGTGGGGATGTCGCGGGAAAAGCGCACCTTGAGGCCGTTGTCGATCACGTCCCAGCCCATGATGTCCTCGGAGTCCTCGATCAGGGTGGAGTAGCCCCCGTGCAGGGCGAGCAGGGGCGGGGGGCCGGGCACGTCAGGCGCGGTGACGACCAGCGCCGCTCCGCCGTCCGAGAAGAGGGCGGTGCCCACGAAGTTGCTCTTGGACTCGTCGCCCTTGATCAGCGTCAGGCTGCAAAACTCGACGGCGACGTACAGCACGCGGCGAAAACCCGCCCGAACGAGGTCGGCGGCCCGCGCCAGCCCCGCCGCACCGCCCGCGCAGCCCAGGCCCCAGACCGGCAGCCGGGCCGCGTGACGATTGAGGCCCAGCGTCTCGATCAGGTAGGCGTCGAGGCTGGGGGCGCTGATCCCGCTGGTGTTCACGACGACGACGGCGTCGATCTCGTGGGGGGCGAGTTCGGCCCGCTCCAGCGCCTCGCGGGCCAGGCGGAGGGTCAGCGCACGGGCCTCCTCCACGAAGACGGCGTTCTTCTCGCCGAAGCCCCGCTCCTGGGTGTACCACTCCAGCGGGCGCGAGAGCGAGCGCGTCTCGATCTGGGCGTTGTCGAAGACGCCGAGCATCCCCGCGCGGGCGGCCATGCGCGGAAAGGCTTGCCGGGCCGCCTCGCGCACCTCGGCCTGCGGGGTGCGGTGGGGCGGGTTCCCGGTGACGAGGGACCGCACGACGGGGGCAGGGAACATGCGGCATTTTCTCGTGTGCCCCTGCGCCCACCGTGGGTTCCCCCACCGTGGACCTGACCGGTTCTTCACGTTCGGAAGGGCCAAGAAAGGGTGAAGGCCGCGCCGCCCCCACCCCTTTTGTCAGTGAATTACAGCCGCTCCAGCGTCTCCCGCGTGCGTTCGTTCCGCGCCTCGCCCGTGTTCAGGGTCGAGGCGGGCTCGAACAGCACGACCCAGACCTCCTCCGTTTCCGCGACGGGCAGGTGCTCCACCCCGCGCGGCACGACCTGGAATTCACCCTCGCCCAGCAGCACGTCGCGGTCCCGGAAGCGCAGTCGGAGCCTCCCCCGAATCACCCAGAACAGCTCGTCCTCGTGCTCGTGTTGGTGCCAGATGAATTCGCCCCGCAGCCGGGCGACCTTCACCTGCTGGCCGTTCAGCTCGGCGACGATGCGGGGATTCCAGGCGTCGTCAAAGAGGGCGAACTTCCCCGCGACGTTCACCGGCTCCGGGATGGTCAGTCCCTCCCCTCCTGCTTGCGGTTCCATTCTTCCCTCCCCACCGCGTCGAGCGCGCGGAAATCCTCGTCGGAGAGCTGCAGGCCCGCGGCGGCCACGTTTTCCTCCAGGTGCCGCACCTTGCCCGTGCCGGGGATGGGCAGCATGACCGGGCTGCGCCGCAGCACCCAGGCGAGCGCGACCTGCGAGGGGGTGGCGTTCAAGCGCCGCGCGACCTCGCCCAGGACGCTGCCCTCGCGGGCGAGGCTCCCCGCCGCGAGGGGATACCAGGGAATGAACCCGATCCCCTCGCGCCCGCAGTGGTCGAGCACGTCCTCCGACTTGCGGTTCACCAGGTTGTAGAGGTTCTGCACGGTGGCGACCGGAAAGACGCGGCGGGCGGCCTCGATATCCTCGACGTTCACCTCGCTCAGGCCCGCAAGGCGGATCACGCCCCGGTCGATCAGCTCGCGGACGGCACCAAATTGCTCGTCGCGCGGCACCGCAGGGTCGATGCGGTGCAGTTGCCACAGGTCGATACGCTCGACCCCCAGGCGGCGGCGGGAGATGTACGCCTGCTGAATCAGGTACTCCGGGCGGCCGCATGGGGGCCACACGTTCGGCCCCGTACGCGTCAGGCCGCCCTTGGTGGCGATCACGACCGCGTCGTAGGGGTGCAGCGCCTCGCGGATGAGTTCCTCGCTCACGGCCGGGCCGTAGGAGTCGGCGGTGTCGATAAAGTTGACGCCCAGTTCCGGCAGGCGGCGCAGGGTCGCCAGCGCGCCCTGGCGGTCGGCGGGGTCCCCCCAGATGCCGTCGCCGGTGACCCGCATGGCCCCGAAGCCCAGGCGGTTCACAGTCAGCTCCCCGCCAAGGCGGAAGGTGCCGCTCTGGGCGGCGTTCAGCGTGGTGGTGTTGGTCATGTCCTCTCCTCCACCCGGCATTCTGAGGGGCGAGGTGTGAGGGAAAGGTGGGGAGACCAAGAGAGCGTGGGGCGCCATCAGGTCCGCGTCTCCGCCTCCCGTCAAAAGCGCTCGCTGGACCGGGGCAGGTCCCAGGTAGGCCCCCGAAAGCCGAAGCGTTCGAAGATCTCCCGCGCCTCCTCCGTGGTCCACTTGTGCCAGTCCTCGTCCAGGTGTCGCCCGTACCACACCCGCGCAAAGTCGTACACCCGCTGGACGGGCTGGGCATCGCCGCGCGGCAGCGCGTGGCGCCCGGCCCAGGCGTCGATCTCCGCCTCGTTCCCGAAAAGCAGCATGGTCGTGCAGGTGAAGATGACGTTGTCCCACGCGCGGGCCATCGGGACGGGAAAGTGAACCCAGAGGTTCTCCCGCACGCGGTGATCGTCCACATGAACGGTCACCGGCTGCCCTTCCGCACCCAGGGTCGTCCGGATCGTCACGCCGTTTCCGCCCAGCAGGGCCGCCACTCCCAGGGAACACCACGCGCAGTTGCCCCACCAGATTCGGTCACCCTGCCCGACCGCGAAGGGCGTGGGGGCCGTGGAAAACGGGTGGATGACCCACACCTCGGGGACATGCGGATGCAGCACGACCCCGTGGTAGGCCTGAAGGTCCCGGAGGGCCTGGGCCATCACCTCGCCGTCCACGCCGAACCGCTCGGCGAGCCAGGCCCCCGCGGGGGCAAATCCCTGGTCGACCAGATGGCGAAGGATGGCGTGATGAAGCGCGGCGTGGGTGAGCACGGAGGCGGTCATGTCCTACTGTGCCATAGCCGGATGCGGGGAACATCTGGCCCGCCCCACCGCCATTCCGCCTCCCCTGGCCGGGGTCTTCCCGGGCTCTTAGCCCCCTTCCTCCGGCACCTCGCACGTCTCGCGGAAGACGAACTGCGGGAGCCGCTTGCGGTGGCGGCTGCTCCAGTCGATGGAGGGCCGCCTCTCGTCCCGCGGTAGATAGCCCAGGCGAAACACGGCCATGAGTTCCAGGTCCCCCGGCACCCGCAGCAGTTCCCGGATCGCCTGCCACTGCCGCGGAAGCTCCATCGGCGTGCTGACGAACTGGATGCCCATGCCCAGCGCCCCCACCGCGTTCCAGATGTTCTCGACCGCCGCGCCCAGGCCGAACACCGAGTAAAAGCCGCTGAGTTCGCCCGGGCGGTACTCCGTCTTGTCGAGCAGCGCCGCCAGCAGCAGGGGGCTGCCCGCCACCAACTTGCGGTTGTCCTCGCCCAGTTTTTTGGGCACGCCGAGCTGCCGCATCAGCTTCAGGCCCATGTCGGAGAAGACCTGACGGGTGAAGGGCCGCAGCGGCCCCGGCAGGTGGTCGATGTGGATGCCGTCGCGCCGCTCCTCCATCTCGGCCTCCGAGAAGCGGAAGTAGCGGCGGTAGCGCTCGAAGAACACGCCCGCCTCGATGAGCTCGGTCATGCTCTCGCCCGAGATGTCCGCAACCTTGGAAATCGTCCCCGGGTCCTCAATCAGCACGAACCGCCACGGCTGGCTGTTGAAGTGGCTGGGGGCCGCCTGCGCCACCCGCATCAGCAGGTGCTGGTGCTCGCGGCTGACCGGGTCGGGGCGAAAGGGGCCGTTGGTGGTGCGCCGGGCGAGCATGCCCTCGATCAGCCGCACGGGGGGCAGATCGGGGCCGGGCGGGGCGGCCCCAGGCCGGGAGACGGACGAGGAGGTCATTGCCCCCAGGCTAGCGCGCCCAAGCTCGGCAGCTGTCCCGGCTCACCACGCGCCCCAGGCCCCCAGGCCAAAAGCCGCCGCACAGACGAGCGCCAACCGCCAGTGCGCCGCGCGCCCCGGCTGGGTGCGCGGCATGAGCAGCAGCAGCCCCAGCGTGGGCAGCAGCGCCCAGCCCCTCGTCCCGGCCCGCAGGCTGAGGAACGCCGCCAGCCCGACCATGACGCACACCGCGAAGAACAGCGCGTGGTGCGTCACCCGGGGAATGCCCCGCCGCCCCCGTTGCAGGCTCAGGCCCAGCGCGAGCAGCGCCGTCAGCAGCGCGGCGGCCAGCAGCAGGGCGAGGCGGTGGGCGTCCATCGCCGCCATGCTCGCACACCGGCCAGCCCCCCGCCGGGACGTTCTCCCGTGTGGGGGCGGCGTATCCTGCGGCCCATGCCCCGCCTGCCCGCCGTTCTCACCCTCGCCGCCCTGCTCTGCGTGGGAGCGACCGCGTGTGGCCCGAAGGAGCAGGTCGACCTGACGGCCCGGGTGCTGTTCACCGCCAACGGCAGCTACGACGCCCAAGCCGATATCCGCGACCGGATCGGCGGCGTCCTGCGGCGGGTCGTCTGGACCACGCGGCCCCCGTTGGGGGCCCGCGCTGTCACCGTGCGGTTCGACGGCAACGCCCGTTCCACGATCTGGGAGATGGAGATACAGGCCCCCGGCTTCAACGCGGCGGACCTCGCGGGGGAGGAGGCCCGAATCGTCAGGACGCCGAAGGGGGAGGCCGTCCATCCGACCTCGGGCCGCCTCGCGGACGTGCTGATCCTTCCCACGCCGGACGGGCTGCGCCTGCTGAGCCGCGGGTACGTGGCCGAGCAGGAACCGGCGCTGTATTCCGCCTTCGGACAGTGAGGGAGGCGGCCTGCCGCCCACTTTCAACAGCCCGCGAAAAAGGCTGCCCCGGCCTGAGCCGGGGCACCTGCCATCTGTTCCGGTTGCTGGAGTTGGCCGCTTACGCGAGCAGTTCGCCCTCGCCGAAGAACAGCGCCAGCTCGCGGGCCGCGCTCTCGGGCGAGTCGCTGCCGTGGGTCACGTTCTCGCCGGTCGTGGTGGCGAAGTCGGCGCGGATGCTGCCGGGAGCGGCGTTGGCGGGGTTGGTGGCTCCCATCATCGCGCGCCAGCCCGCGATGGCGTTCTCGCCCTCCAGCGCGATGGCGACGACCGGGCCGCCCGTGATGAAGTCGACGAGTTCCCCGAAGAAGGGGCGCTCGCGGTGCTCGCCGTAGTGGGTCTCGGCCACATCGCGGGGAATCAGCATCTGCTTCAGGCCGACCACGCGGTAGCCCTTGCGCTGGATGCGGGCGAGAATCTCGGGGGTCAGGCCGCGGCGCACGCCGTCGGGCTTGATCATGGCAAAGGTGCGTTCCATACCGCCCGCGAGGATAGCAGGGCGAGAGGCCCTCAGACCCGCCGGACCGGAATCTGCAACTCGGTCACCTGCCCCGCCTCATCCGTGCTCTGCTGGAGGTACACCTCGCGCACGGGTCCGGCGGAGACGAAGCCCTCCCGCGCCATCCAGGCGAGGAGGGCGGCGTAGGGCTCACCCAACCGTTCATAGCTGCCCGTGTGAACGGTGGAGGCGACCTGGGTGGCGGGCAGTTCGGTGCGGTGAACCCTCCCACCCGGGAGGCCGGACTCCGGCACCTCGCCCTCGAAGCCCTCAGCCACCTCCAGCTCGATCTGCTCCTCGCTCTGATAGCCCCCGCCGTGCCAGACCACGGCGCAGGGCTGGACGCACCGCAGTCCTGTCGACTCGAAGGCGCGCCCCAGCTCCCCGAACAGCTCTCCCATCGGGGCGGCGACGTGGCGGTAGTCGGGGGCCAGGCCCCGAGCGGCAAGGACGGGGTAGGCCGGAAGATCCTTGAGTTCGACCTGATAATGTTCCATACGTCGCTCCTGGCACAGCACCTCGTCGAGGCGCCGGATCTGCCCGTCGAGCGCGTCGCGCTGGGCCAGCAACTCGGCGCGGCGGCGGGCGAGGAGGGTGGTGGAGGGCAACCCGTCCGGGACCCGCCCGATCTCGTCGAGCGTGAGCCCCAGGGTCTTGAGGGCGAGGATGCGCCTCAGGCGCGCGAGTTGCGCGGGCGCGTACAGGCGGTGGCCGCTTTCCGTCGTGAGGGCGGGCTTGAGGAGGCCGAGGTCATCGTAATGGTGCAGCGTGCGGACGCTGACCCCGGCCATGCGTGCCAATTCTCCGATTCTGAACATACCTTCCCCGCGCAGGGACCCTCATCCTGACGCCTCACGCGACGTTAGGATCAAGGGGGACACCGGACTCCCGGGCATGACGAACCCGGCCCCCAGCTCCAGGAGGGCCGGGCCTCGTTTCGCCTTACGCCTCTACAAGCCCGCTGCGCCGCAGCAGCGCCTCGGCGTCGGGGTCGCGGCCCATGAAGTCACGGTAGAGCTGGGCGGCCTCGGCGCTGTTGCCGCGGCTGAGGATGGTGTCCACGTAGGCGCGGCCCGTCTCGCGGTTGAAGATGCCCTCCTGCGCGAAGCGGGAGAAGGCGTCGGCGTCCAGGACCTCGGCCCACTTGTAGGAGTAGTACCCGGCGCCGTACCCGACCGGGCTGGAGAACAGGTGGCCGAACTGCGCGATGCGGGCGTAGTCCCCGGGCAGCGGGTAGGGGTAGAAGCGGCCCATCACCTCGCGCGCCACGCGGATGGGGTCGGCGTCCGGCGCGTCGGGGTCGAACTCGACGTGCAGTTCCAGGTCCACCGTGCCGAAGGAGAGCTGGCGCATGGTGGCGTTCGCCGCGCGGTAGTTGCGAGCGGCGACCATGCGGTCAAACAGCTCGTCCGGCAGCCGCTCGCCCGTCTGGTAGTGCCGGGCGAAGAGGTCCAGGGCCTCCCGCTCCATCACCCAGTTCTCCATGATCTGCGAGGGCAGCTCTACGAAGTCCCAGGCGACGCGGGTGCCGCTGAGGCTGCGGACGGGCACGCGGGAGAGCGCGTGGTGCAGCAGGTGGCCGAACTCGTGGAAGACGGTTTCGACCTCGCGCAGGGAGAGCAGCGCGGGGTTGTTCCCGGAGGGGGGCGTCATGTTGCCGCACATCAGGCCGAGGTGGGGCTCGACCCCACGCTCACGCGGGCCGCCCGTCACGAAGGCGTTCATCCACGCGCCCGCCCGCTTGGTGTCGCGCGGGAACCAGTCGGTGTAGAAGGAGGCGACGTGCGTGCCCCCCTCATCGAGGATGTCGTAGTAACGGACCTCGGGGTGCCAGCCGGGGGCCTCGCCCTGGCGCACCGTGATCCCGAACACCCGGTTCACGAGCTCGAAGAGGCCCGCGAGCACCCGGTCGAGCTCGAAGTAGGGGCGCAGGGCCTCCTCGTCGAAGTCGTACTTGGCCTGGCGCTGCTTCTCGGCCCAGTAGCCGACGTCCCAGGCCTCCAGGGCGGGCGCGTCCTGTCCGGATTGATCGCGGTAGAAGGCTTGCAGCTCGGCGTTCTCGCGTTCGAAGAAGGGGCGCACGCGGGCTTCGAGGTCGCGCTCGAAGGTCAGCGCCCGCTCGCCGCCGCCCGCCATGCGGTCCTCCAGCACGTAGTCGGCGAAGTCGCGGAAGCCCAGGATGCGGGCCTGCTCGCGCCGCAGTTTCAGGATCTCCAGCACCAGGGGCCGGTTGTCGCGCCCCGGCTGCGAGCCCACCGAATTCTGCGCGAGCCAGAGTTCGCGGCGCAGTTCGCGGTCGTCGGCGTAGGTCAGGACGGGTTCGACGACGGGCTGGTGCAGCGTCAGGCGGTGGCCTTCCGGATGCCCGTGCGCCTGGGCGTCGAGCCGGGTGGCCTCGCGCACCCGCTCGGGCACACCCGCGAGCCGCGACTCGGGCACGATGAGTTCGTAAGCGGCGGTCGCGTCGAGAACGTTCTTGGCGAAGTCGTTCGTGACCTGCGCGAGGCGGGTGTTGACCTCCAGCAGCCGGGCCTTCTGGTCTTCCGGAAGATCGGCGCCCTCGCGGCGGAACTCGTCGATGGTGAGTTTGAGGTGCCTGGCGCGCACCGGGTCGAGCGTCCGCCCCGCCTCCGTCTCGGCAAAGCCCTTCAGCGCCGCCCACAGGCCGGGGTGGAGGCTGAGCTGGGTGTAGAACTCGGTGACCTTGGGCAGGATCGCGCGCTTGGCCGCCTGCCACTCGGGGCTGGTCACCACGCCGTCGAGGTGCCCCACAATCACGCGCACCGTGTCAAGCTGCTCGGTCAACGTGTCGAGGTCGGCCATGAAATCCGCGTAGTCCCGCTCGCCCGCCCGGGCCAGGGTCTCCAGGCGTTCCTGCGTCTGCGCGAGCAACGCGTCGACAGCGGGTTCCGCGTGTTCAGGCCGAATCTGGTCGAAGGGAATGCGAAAGCCGACGTTCAGAAGAGGATTGTCACTCCGAACGGGCGCAGGGGGCGCTTGCGTCATGGGGGCGAGTATAGAGAGCCCTGGATGAGACGGGACCGGAATGGTGGCTGGGCTAAACGGCGGATTGTGCCGCCCGGGGAGGCTGTGCTGTCCTGCCACATGGACGAGCGACAGCAGGTTCTTCCGCCCGGCGTGGTCCTCCACCGGGCGACGCCCGCCGACCTTCCGACCGTCGCGGCGTTCCTGACCCTGGCGCACCCCGAGTCCCCGGTCGCCCCCGAGGAGTTGGAGGCGCAGGACGCCCGCCGCCTGCCCGGCGAGCCGCACGTCCGCACCCTCGCCGTGCGGGAGGGCGGCCTCGTCGGTCTGGCCGAGACCGGCGTGCCCCGGATGGACAGCCACGACGGCTGGCTGGACGTGACCGTAAGGACGCTGCCCGAACTCGCCGGGGGCCCCCTCGCGCAGGCACTTCTCGCCCACGCCGAGGAGTATGCCCTCGCGCACGGCGCCCACACCCTGGTTACCCGTGTGCGCGAGGACTGGTGGGAAAAGTCCTTCTACGAGGCGCGCGGGTATACCGAACACGACCGCATGTGGGTCAGCACGCTCGACCTGCGGACGCTCGACCCCGCCCGGTTCGCCGGGCTGGAGGAGCGGGTGAGGGCGGCGGGCGTGCGAATCGCACCACTGAGTGAACTGGTGAGCGACCTCGGCGAGGCCGCGCAGCGCCAGCTCTACGCCCTGGTCGCCGCCCTGCTCCGCGACGTGCCCACGACCACGCCGGTCAGCGTGTGGCCGTTCGAGGTCTGGCAGCGCCGAGTGCCCGACCGGATCAACCCGCAAGGTTTATTTCTCGCCGTGGCCCCCGATGGCGAGTGGGTGGGGCTGAGCGAGCTGTACCTCCCCATCGCCACACGCCCGGGGACGCTGCACAACGGCCTGACAGGCGTCCTCCCAGCGTGGCGCGGGTGCGGCCTAGCCCTCGCCCTGAAGCTGGCCGCTGCCCGGGCGGGGCTCGCCCGGGGATTCACCCACTCCCGGACCAGCAACCACGCCATCAACCTCCCCATGCTCGCGGTCAACGAGCGGCTGGGCTTCGTGCGCGAGGCCGCGCTGGTGATGCTGACGCGGGAGGTCAGTGATTCGCGGCAGGCGGGGGGAGGCTGATCCCGGGCGTCAGCCGCCTTTCTGCAGCAGCATCGCGTCCCCCAGAGAGTAGAAGCGGTAGCTCCCCGCGAGCGCGGCGTCGTACGCGGCCCGGATGCGCTGCTCCCCGGCGAAGGCGGCGACGAGGAGCAGCAGGGTGGAACCCGGCAGATGCAGGTTGGTGATGAGCAGATCGGGCACGCGCAGAGGTATCCCCGGCGTGATGAAGATGCGGGTGTCTCCCTCGCCGGGATTCACGGTGCCGTCCTCGTTGGCGCTGCTCTCCAGCGCCCGAACGGTGGTCGTCCCCACGGCGATGACGCGCCGCCCCTCCGCCTTCGCCCGGTTGATCGCCGCTGCGGTACGCCCACTGATCGCGTACCGCTCGGCGTGCATCACGTGCTCGGCCACGGGGCCCGTGATAGGCCGGAACGTGCCTGCACCGACATGCAGGGTGAGGGTGTGGCGCTCCACCCCCGCCTCATCCAGCCGGGCGAGGAGTTCCGGGGTGAAGTGCAGCCCCGCCGTGGGTGCGGCCACACTCCCGGGCTCGCGGGCATACACCGTCTGGTAGCGCTCGCGCCACGTCTCGTCGCTGTCCCCCGCGTCGATGTAGGGCGGGAGCGGCAACCGCCCGATCTCGTCCAGATGGGGCTTGAGGTCGTGATCAAAGCGCAGCAGACGGGCGCCGTCGGGGAGGGTGCCGACCACTTCCGCCCGGTGCTGTGTTCCCCCAGGCTGGCCCAGCCAAAGTTCCTTCCCGGCGCGCTTGGCGGGTTTGAGGTAGGCGGACCAGACGTTCGCCTCCTCCTCCCGCAGCAGGAGGACCTCGATCTGGCCGCCGCCGTGGCCGTTCACGACCGGTTTGCGCGCCATCACCCGGGCGGGAATGACGCGGCTCTCGTTGAAGACGAGCAGGTCCCCGGCCTGCAGCAGCTCCGGCAACTCCCAGAAAACGTGGTGCTCGATCCGCTCCCGGACCACCATCAGCCGGGACGAGTCGCGCGGTTCGGCGCCCGTCTGCGCGATGCGCTCGGGGGGCAGCTCGAAGGCGAGGCGGGCGAGAACGGCGTCCGCATCAGGCCGGGTCATCGCAGCCACGTCTCCCACCGGTCAGGACTTCTCCCGCTCTGGCTTCTGGCGGGCGGGCATCAGCGCGTCCTGGATGTCCGGCAGGTGCGTGAAGCGGTCGGCGGCGTCCACCAGTTTCTGCGCGGTGTGCTCGCGGAAGGCGATGACCTCCACCCGCTTGCCGCGCTCCTGCAAGACCTCGACGATGTCGGTGAAGTCGCCGTCGCCGCTCCCCAGCACCACGATGTCGAGGTGATCCATCAGGCGCACCATGTCGGCCACGATGCCCATATCCCAGTTGCCCTCGTAGATGTGCTTGCCGCCCTCGGCGACATGGCTCAGGACCAGGTTCATGCGCCGCACCTTGTACCCCAGCGCCGAGAGCTTGTAGATGAAGGGCCGCGCCGTCGCCTCGTTCTCGCGCTCGACCGTGTAGGAGATCGCGTGGACGAGTTCGCGTCCCTCGGTGGCGACCTTCAGGATCGTCTCGAAGTTGACGGTGCGCTCCAGCAGGTCGCGCGCCGAGTGGTAGAGGTTCTGGGTGTCGATAAAAAGGCCCACGCGGGGGCGGGAAACGACGTACTGCATTGGGTGTTCTCCTGTTGGGTGGGGCTCGAAAAAGAGGGGCCGACGAAAAAGGGCCGCGCCGGACGGAGCGGGCGCGGGCAGCATAGAGCATCCGCCGGTTTTCCGGAGACGGAGGAGGTTCGGCCAGGGCAAGCGCGAAGTCCGGTTTTGGCAGGGCATGCCGCGGTCAACCCCTCAGTCCGCTTCGCGGACAGCCCCCCTGAAAGGGGAGCCAGGTCCGGCCTTGGCCCTCCGGGAAACTCGGGCTGTTGCCTCTCCCCCAGGGGAGGTGGCCCGCAGGGCCGGAGGGGTTGCTGTGCCGTTGGCCGTTGCCCTGGCATTTTGGCCGCCTCTCCAACCTGTCACCCTGAGCCGCAGGCGAAGGGTCTCGATGCGGCGTGGAGACGCTTCACTTCGTTCAGCATGACAACCTCTGCCCAACACCCAGCTCAACCTTTCCCCACTAACCAACCCCCTCCCCTCCGCCGCGCGGCGCGGGTAACGTGGGGGTATGACGAGTGAAGCCCCGGCTTCGGCCCTCCAGTCAGCCCGCCAGGCCTACGAAGCCTTCAAAGCGCGCGGCCTGAAGCTCAACATGCAGCGGGGGCAGCCCTCCGACGCGGACTTCGACCTCTCGAACGGGATGATCGGCGTGCTGGGCGAGGGTGACGTGAGGATGGACGGCCAGGACCTGCGAAACTACCCGGGCGGCGTGACGGGCCTGCCGTCCGCGCGGGCGATGTTCGCCCACTACCTCGACGTGAAGGCCGAGAACATGCTGGTGTGGAACAACTCCAGCCTGGAGCTTCAGGGGCTGGTGCTGACCTTCGCCCTGCTGCACGGCGTCCGGGGCAGCAGCGCCCCCTGGATCACGCAGTCTCCCAAGATCATCGTGACGGTGCCGGGGTACGACCGCCACTTCCTGCTGCTGCAGACGCTGGGCTTCGAGCTGCTGACCGTGGACATGCAGCCCGACGGGCCGGATATAGACGCCATCGAGCGGCTGGCGGGCACTGACCCCTCGGTGAAGGGCGTGCTGTTCGTGCCCACCTACTCCAACCCGGGCGGCGAGTCGATCAGCGCGGAGAAGGCGCGGCGGCTGGCGGGGCTTCAGGCGGCGGCCCCCGACTTCACCATCTTTGCGGACGACGCCTATCGGGCCCACCACCTATACGAGGAGAACCGCGACGAGCCCGTGAACTTCGTGGTGCTCTCGCGGGACGCCGGATACCCGGACCGCTCGTTCGTGTTCGCCTCAACCTCCAAGATCACCTTCGCGGGGGCGGGGCTGGGCTTCATGGCGAGCAGCGAGGACAACATCCGCTGGCTGTCGAAGTACCTGAACGCCCAGAGCATCGGCCCGAACAAGCTGGAGCAGGCGCGGCACGTCCGCTTTCTGGAGAATTATCCGAGAGGCCTGGAGGGCTTGATGAGCGCGCACGCGGCCCTGATCGCCCCCAAGTTCCGCGTGGTGGACGAGGTGCTGCACTCAGAACTGGGTGGAAACGGCGAGTACGCGACCTGGACCTCCCCGAAGGGCGGGTACTTCATCAGCCTGGACACGGCCGAGCCGGTGGCGGCGCGGGTGGTCGAACTCGCCGAGGGGGCGGGAGTCAGCCTCACGCCTGCCGGGGCGACGTATCCGGCGGGGCAGGACCGGGCGGGGCGCAACATCCGCCTGGCGCCAACGCGCCCGCCGCTGGAGGAGGTCCGGCTCGCCATGCAGGTCGTCGCGGCATGCGTCCGGCTGGCGACGGAGGAATACCGGCAGGGCCGGGGGCAGGCGGGACGCTGAGGCGGCTCCCCCGCCCCCCTTCCGGGCCACGCCCCTCGGTCTCGGCCCCGTACCCGCTTGACCTCCCGTCCCCGCTGCGCCGAGGATGACGGGGATATGCCCACCCGCTACCCAGGCTCGCCGGAGGAACGCGCGGCGCTCGACGCCTACATCAAGCTGTGGCGTGCGGCGCACGCCGTCGAGGTGGCGGCCAACCGGCATCTAACAGACCACGGGCTGACCATCAGCCAGTTCGGCGTGATCGAGGCGCTCTACCACCTGGGGCCGCTCAGCCAGCGCCAGCTTGCCAACAAGATTCTGCGGTCCAGCGGCAACCTCACGATGGTGATCGACAACCTGGAGCGCGACGGCCTGGTGCGCCGCGAGCGCAACCCGCAGGACCGCCGCGTGATGAACGTCTTTCTCACCCCGGAGGGCGAGGCCCTCGTCGCACGCGTGCTGCCGAACCACGTGCGCGGCATCCGGGACGTATTCGCCGGACTGACGCCACAGGAGCTGGGCCAACTCGCCGCCCTGACCCGCAAGCTGGGGCGCGGATTGAGCGGGGTGGGTGAGGAGGTGGCCGCGTTGGGTGGCACCCGACGCGACTCCTGAGGATGTGGGGGAACAGCCCGGCAGGATGCATCACCCCTGCGCGGAAGCCGGGCTGTTTGCTGGCTTAGGGCGGGGAGCAGAAACCTGGTCATGCTGAGCAAATGCGGGGCATCTCCGGGCGAGACCCTTCACGTGGCTCAGGGGGACCAACTTTTTGAGCCGTGAGGGCACCCCCGGGTCAGCGGGACAGATCAGCCGTCACCAGAGCCCACCCCGAATCCGAGGTGGTCCAGGTCACAGCAGATTGTTTAACATTAAGCTATCATCCCTACATGACCTCCTCTACCGCCATTCCCGGCACCACGCCTGTGCAGGGTTTACATCACGTCACCGTGATGGCAAGTGACCCCCAGCGCAACATCGACTTCTATTCCCAGGTGTTGGGGCAACGACTCGTCAAGGTGACGGTGAATTTCGACGATCCAGGCACGTACCACTTCTACTACGGAGACCTGACCGGGCAGCCGGGCACGATCATGACCCACTTTCCCTGGCCGGGCGCCAAACGGGGTGTGCGCGGCAACGGGGAGGTCGTGGCGACGGCCTACAGCGCCCCCCGGGCGAGCGAGGATTATTGGCGGGCGCGGCTGACCGCGCAGGGCCTCACCCCGCGGGAGGGCGAACGCTTCGGTGAGCGGGTGCTGATGGTGGAGGACCCGGACGGGACCTGGGTGGAGTTGCTCTTCGACGACGGCCAGCCCGTGCAGCCCTGGCCCGCCAGCCCGGTCCCCGCCGAGCACGAGTTGCGCGGCTTCCACTCGGTCACCGCCTGGGTGCGGGACACCGGGCCGGTGCGGGACCTCTTGGTGGGGCGGCTGGGCTTCACCGAGGTGGGGAGCGAGCCGGACGCTGAGGGCACCCGCACCCGCTTCCGGGGCAGCGGCGAGGGGGTGGGCCTCTTTGTGGACGTGGTCGAGCGGCCCGGCAAGGGGCGGGGGACCTTCGGGGCGGGGAGCATCCACCACGTCGCCCTGCGGACGCGCGACGATGCCGAGCAGGAGGCGTACCTGACGGGCCTGGCCGAGGCGGGGTATCAGCCCACGCCCGTGCAGGACCGGCAGTATTTCCACTCCATCTACTTCCGCGAGCCGAACGGCGTGCTGTTCGAGATTGCCACCGACGCCCCCGGCTTCCCGGACGACGAGCCGGTGGGGGAGCTGGGCGGGCACCTCAAGCTCCCCGCGTGGTACGAGCCCCAGCGCGCGGCCATCGAGGCGCATGTGCCGAGGATCGTGAACCGCGAGTACGGCGTGACCATCGGCGGCCGGGAGCTGAGCGCGAACCCTGCCCCCCAAGAGACGCCCGAAGTCTCAGGAATCGAGGTGCACACCGCTGGCCGTCCCCTGGGCGAGGCGCGGGTGGCGATGGTCCTGCTCCACGGGCGGGGCGGCACGGCGGGGGACATCCTCTCGCTCGCGGACGAATTCAACCTCAGTGCCTTCGCGTACCTGGCCCCGCAGGCGGAGGGGAACTCGTGGTATCCCCTCTCCTTCCTCGCGCCCGTCGAGCGCAACCAGCCGTACCTGGACCGGGCCCTCGCCACGGTGGAGGCCGTGCTGGGCGAATTGGAGGCGCGGGGCATTCCGGCGGGGAACGTGGTGCTGGGCGGCTTCTCGCAGGGGGCGTGCCTGGCGCTGGAGTACGCCAGCCGCAGCGGGAGGAGGCTGGGCGGCGTGGCGGCGCTGAGCGGCGGGCTGATCACCCTGGATCAGACGGGTGACCTGGGTGGCCTTCCTGTCTTCATGGGCGTGGCCCCCGACGACGCGCACATTCCCCTGTCGCGCTTTCAGGAGAGCGCCGAACACCTGCGCTCGCGGGGCGCGCGGGTGGACGACCGGGTGTACCCTGGCCTGGGCCACGCGATCAACAAGGACGAGCTGGACGCGGTGCGCCGGATGATGCAGGGGGTGGGGGGGCAGCTCTGAGGGGAGGGCCTAGCGCAGCCGCGCCGCCACCGGCACGACCTCCGCGTTCGGCCCCTCGAAACCCGGGGTGTAGGCGCGGACGATGAACACGGCACGGTTCCCCTGCACGTACACCCGCTCCAGGGCGTAGCGGGCGGCGCACTCCCGTCCGGCGGGCAGGACGCGGTCGCTGTGGACAGTCTGCCCGCTCACGGTCAGGGTGAATCCGGCGGGACCCTCCCCACGCGGGAGCAATCCGGAAAAGCGGCAACTCGAGGGCAGGCGCTGCACACTCAGCCGTACCGGGACCGGGCGCGTCCACAGCCGCACGGGCGCGACGAGGGCGCTTCCGGCAGGCGTGCCCTCCGTCCAGACGGGGGCGTGGGTGGGGACCGGCTGGGCGAAGACGGGCCGCGCCGCCCGCCCGGGGGTCAGGCCCAGCGGGGCGAGGCGGGGGCGCTCACGCGTCAGCAGGGCGTTTACGACAGTAGAGACGGGCTGCGTCTCGGACTGGGCGGCGGCTTTGAGCAGCGTGTGGCCCGTCCGGGTGTCGAGGGCCTGCACGGCGGCGTGGCTGAAGCCGCTGCCATCCAGCACGCCGCCCGTCACCACCAGTGCCCGGGAGCCGTCGGCAGAAAAGGCCACCTGCCGCACCTCCAGGCGGTTTCCGGCCAGGGCAGTCGAGGCGAGGGCCAGCAGGGTCAGTGCGGTCGTCCATCGGGTACGCATAGGGGAACCTCCCCATGCAGCTTAGGCACTTATGGGGAGGTGGGAAGCCAGCCCCCCCGTTAGCGGAAGCGGACGCTCGCCAGCACCCGGCTGAAAAGGGCGTTGCTCGTCTTGTAGCGTTCGGGGGTGTCGGTGATCTGGAAGGAGTAGAGGTTTTTCGACCCGTTGCCGAACCAGACCCGCAGGCGCAGATGGCCCTTGGGGTGCGACAGCCCGTACTCGCGCTCGACACCGCGCACCCCGCCGTAGCTGACGTTGCGGCCCCGGTAGAGCTTGAGCTTGCCCCCGGTCTGCGCCACCCCCGCCTCGAAGTTGCGGAATTCCTGCTTGAGTTCCGGGTTCTTGCCGTTCTTGGGCGTGAACAGCAAGCGGATCATGCTGGCGGGGGGCGTCTTGGCGGAGACCGCAGTCACCCCTGAGAGGCCGTCCTTCAGGTCCACGCCCAGCCAGCCCTTGGGAAGGCTGACCGTGAAGGGCAGCCTGGAGTCCTGAATGGGCACCAGTGTCTGGGCCCCCGCGCCGCCCAGCAGGGCAGCGGCGAGCGCAACGGGCAGGAAAGACTTCATGGGGGCACCGTACCGCACGTGGATGAGGGGCGTCAGCGGGCGACCACCGCGAAATACACCCGCGTCACCCCCGCCGCCTGGAGCGCGTCCCGGCAGGCCAGGAGCGTGCTTCCCGTCGTGAGTGGAGGCGCACACATACAGCACAACGTCCTTCTCTACCCGCCGCGGTTGTCGGGTGTTTCATACCAATCGGCGTTAGTATGCCGACCTCTCCCCTACTTCGTTAGCCAGCCCTGCAGCTCATGCCAGCCGCTGCGGCCGTACCCGTCCTCTCCCCCCACCGTGCAGCTGGCGCCACTGCCAGGCGTTCCCCTCCCGGGCCATCGTCGCCCATGCCCCATCTTTGCGCTGGGAGTGGTAGAGCTGGCGCTCCTGGGTCTCACTGTCGTTGGCGGGCAGGGGACGGCCGGGCCGGAAGTCAGTCATGAGGACAAAGGGTACTCCGCCCGGGGAGGGCCACCTTACCGTCCCCACACCGCCCAGGTGAACCCGGCGAGCACTACAGCGGCGATGAAGAGCGCAGGCGCGAAGGCCTCGGTCTCCCCGCCGTATGCGAGCAGATTCAGCCCCAGCCCGAGCCCAGCCATCAAGCAGGCGAAGACGGCAACCCAGGGGGGCGGACGGCGTTCCTCCTGGATTGCTGTGGTCTGGGCGAGTGCTTCCTGGAGCAGCCGGACCTGCTCGGCATTAGCAGCAGCGTGACGGTCCTGATCGGTCATCAGCGCAGGATGACAAATCAGGTGTGATGACCGGGGCGCACATCAACAGCGCTTGTTCCCACCCAACCGAGCGTTCGGGGAACAACTCGCCCTCCTTTCCTCCACTTAGGGCACGTATCGTAGTTTGATGTAAGAGAAATACTTACCTGGGGTTCGACCAAAGGGGGATTGCCCCTCACGTAGACGCAGATCTGGCTCCAATGACTCATCGGGCCTAGGAGCATGCAACGCTTTTATGGTTATGGGAATAGTTCCCCCTTCTTTGGGAACAGTCCCCCCACCGTCAACTTCCCACCAATCGTCCATTCTACTGCTAGTGGGCTCGCTGTAGACATTAATTTCAACTCCCGAAGTTTCACCTCCCGGGGTAATAGTCACAATGCCTTGCACAATACGTGTCTCGCCAGCGTGTATTTCATAAGGCTGTTCGGGGTACGAGATGCTAATTCTCTGAGACAAGATAACGATATTTGCGGGAACGCGTGCCACTTCCTCGCCGTTCCAATATGCCACTAGGTCTTCTGAGTCAAATCCTGGCTCTTGATATTGCTCCTCATAAGCCCAAGTGGGGACATAAACGCTTATGTTACGGTTATAAATTCCTGCCCCACTAATATTAGTGCCTTTACCCTCTATTGTAAAAGCAGTAGGGTAATTGGATTCCTCTTTCATCACAAGACGATAAGTTAAGTTGCCAGTGAACTGCTTGCTGTTATTAATGACAGTGATCGGGAGAGTTCCATGGGTGTCCTGGTAAATTTTCGTATTTTCAGGAGCCTTCAGGGTGATGTTCGGCAGGCAGGTGATCGTCGGGTTGATCCAATCCGCGTGATCGGCGGTCTTGCCGTTCCCCGCGTCCGTCACCACCATGCGAATCGCCTTTTTGCCGCGCAGATCAACGTTCACGTTCTTCGTCGCGCTCGCCCCGGTCATCACACCACTGTCGTAGAGCTTCTCCCCGTCACCCCAGACCTGGAACACCACGCTACCCCGGCTGCCCACCTCGTCATCCACGCCGACCTGCGCCTTGAACCGCACGCATTTGGCATTGTCCGACCCGGCCAGGCTGTACTTCAGTTCGCTGGGTGCGTGAACGCCATAGCCCTTAGCGTACCTGGTGCCGTTCAGCGTCAGGGTCTTGCCGTCCCCGATGCCCCGCTCGCCGTTGCTGCGGTCCACCTCAATGGGTCCCCAGGCATTTGTGGCAGTTAGAGCGGTCTCGTAATAGAGCGTATTCACGTCAGCGGTCAAAGCCTGAGCGCTCAGGACGGGCGACTTGCTCCATGACCCGTCCACATTGTCGTAGTTGCCGACGGGTTCGGGCGGCAGGGTTTCGGTTGAGCCAGGTTGCTGCCCACAGGCAGCAAGGGCGAGCGTGAGCAGGGCCAACGGCAATCGTCGTTTCATAACTTTCCCCCGAAGTTGTCGCGTCGGGGCACGCTAGGTTGGGCTGCGCTAATGAAACGTTAATTCAAGACGGGGGGGTGAGTGCTACTGGCCCGGCCCCACGAACTCCGCGTCCAACCAGTACTCCGCGTCCTCGGGGTCGCCGCCCTGCCAGGCCAGCCGCTCCTGCCACAGGTGCAGCACGGCCGCTTTCTGCTCGGGGTGGCAGCCCAGGTAGTCCGCCAGGGCCGCCTCCTCTGCAGGCGCGAGACCGGACGGCGGCCCTCCCCGCGACTCCTGGTAGGCGTCATCGAGCAGGTCCACAAGCTCGGCGGGAGTGAGATCGGCGGGCCGCATGGGGGGAGGGTAGCGCGAGGGATACGGGCAGCGCAGGAGCGATACGAACCCGAGGGGCTCAGCCTTCATCTAGGTCGTCGAGCTTGACCTGGACTCACCAGAATGTTAAGTTTCTCACATCCTAGGCGACGGCGCGGAAGTGAAGCCACCCGGCTCTTCACCCTTCATTGTCATGGCGCGACCTCATGGAAAGGGCTCATGTTGAGACTTCCTGTACTCCTGGCTGCCGCCCTCAGCACGCTCGCCCTCCTCGCTGGCTGCGGCCAGCAGCAGGCCAGTTCTCCTGCTGCAACCGACCCTGCCGCGAACGTTCAGCCTTTGCTGGGCACTCATACCTTGCCATCTCAACCCGGCAATTTATACGCGCTTAAATCTCCATCGCCAGAGCCATCCTCATCCATTGATTTAACTAAGCTTCAAGCTCTGCCACCATTTGTTTCTAATATTAGTATTGTCGCAACCAACAACTCAAATTATGGCTGCCCTGATATAGAAAGAAAGAAAGGAAAGCGAACCGCAGACATTAATAGTGGTCACTCAACTAACCATGTATATGCTTGTATCTACTATACCAGCGCCCCCAACACTCCACACGTCACCATGCTGGATGTTCTTGATTATGGACCAACACCATCTGAGAACATTGACAATAACAGACTCAGGAACGATTGCGCCAATTCAAGGCAGCGCCCTGGTCAAACTGTTAATTATAGCCCAGTCGACCTAAATAAGGGCGCGGGTCTACTCAGCAATTTTATTTACTTGTGCTGGTACACTGGAGTAACGCCGACAGATTCCTGGTATACTAGGAATAACACCGGAAATTCTACATGGAATATACTTAAATACCACCATATTTATGGTATTGGAGACGTGCCCGTATCCAGGTTTATCAGTGACATAGATTTTGTCGCCTTCCCTCATGGCGAGGTGTTTGGCGACGACGAAATCACAAAAAAATGCCAGGAAAAATTGGCCCCCGATAGTCCAACCATGCTCATTACTGTCCTCGGTCAGGGTGGTTTATACTCAGATCCCTATTACCAGGGGAACTCAACCTTTAAGAATTTGAACGAAGGGGTTTTATCGACGCTGGATCAAGTCTATGCCTGCGTGGCCATGTCCCCTGTCAGTGCCTTACCTACCCTTGACATTACGGTTACCGGTATACAGGGCAATCAAGACTGGTTTAAAGGGGCACAACCCCCAGTTGCACAAGTTAAGATCGGAAACGAGTTCGTTTATCACATCGGTAACCAACCGAAATGTGGCATTAACCCCCCTGGCTACGACCGATCCATGAAGCTTCGTCCCTCCACACAAATCCAGCCGAACGTATACCTGTCCACCGTTCAACTCGATTTCAACTCAAGTGGAGAAGGCAGTGTGTACTGCCATCTCGACTGGCCCTGGTACGTAGCGAGCGATGAGGCACACGTCAAATACGACAGCGCTCCCCCCACGGTCACCTTCCCCAACCGGCACGACAGCTACACCATTGACGAATTGGTCAACATTACCTGTACCGCTTATGACGAGGTCTCCGGCGTCGCCCAGGTCTCCTGCCCCCAGCTGAAGGGCACCGCGGGTGAACTGCTCGCCCAGGCTGGTATACAGCCCTCGCAACTCCCCTACACCCTCACCTACACCGTCAAAGCCACCGATGTCGCGGGCAACGAGTCCAGCACGCCCCTCACGTTCACGGTGCAGAAACCCGACGCTCAATCCTTCACCAACCTGACCAATGACCTGGTTCCCATCGTCCATGTCGCCGCTCGCTTGTCGATCTTGTCGACCTACATCACGTACTCCTGGACGCCCGAACGCAAACAGGCACTGGTGAACGGCTACCGCCAGTACCTCCGGGATTCCATGAAGCAGGGCGTGCCCCAACACGCCGTCGACGTCCTGTCATTCCTGATCGGATACCTCTAACCGCCTGACTGCAACAAAAAAGCCCCCTCCCGCCCCAGCCGAAGCTGAGGGGGAGGGGGCAAGTTCTTCAGGGGTCCAGCAGAGCCACATCGTCCGTGTCGCGGATCTCCACCGGCACGCCGTCCTCGGTGACGACCTCCAGCACGAATCCGCGCCTGCCGATGATCGCCTGCACCACGAATGGCATCCCGCCGTTCACCCTCAGTGTGTCCCCAGCCTTGACCCGATTCAACTTCACTTCCACCCAAGCCATGCGCACATTCTCGCGCCTGCAGCTCAGGGAGGGATCAGTCTTCCAGGACGCAGGCGAGACGGTTGACCGTCTCCCCGAGCTGCGCCCACGCCTCGTTGAACGCCCGCTCCTGCCGCCCCGGCGTACTGCCAAGGGCGCGAGTTGTCTGACGTTTTAGCGCGCGCCGATGCTCATGCCCGCTGCCTTCAGTTTCTTCTGCCAGGCCGCGAACTCCGCCTTCTCCATCTCCGGCGTCACGGTGCCCAGCGAGGTGTTCCCGCTGCCCGCCCCGCCGTTCAGCGTGAGGTTCGGCAGCCACATCGGGTTCGTGCTCGTCTTGCCGTCCGTGCCCACCTTCGTCCAGCCCAGCGCGTTCCCCTCCACCCGATGCTTCCCGAAGGTGGGGGGCGTCAGGGCGCCCGCCCCGCTGATGTCCCAGACGTACATCCCCACGTTCTGCGCTGGGAGACGGGACCCGTCCGGCAGCCGCCCGCTGCTCACGGCGCGGTTGCGCAGCAGCTCGTTCCCCACCCCGCCCGCAATGGCGAGGCCGTAGTTCGTCGTCGAGACCACCTGATTGTCGGACGCCCGCGCGTACCCGTTCAACGCCGGGTCGGTCACCTTCCCGTCCCCCAGCATGATCCCGCCGCCCGAGTAGGACGTGCTCGCCGGATTGGCGGGGTACGCCCCCTGAATGTAGTTGTCGTGAATCAGGATGGGCTTCTCGGGTGTCCCGGAGGACACGTACAGGTTGATGTTGTCCTCGACCGCGCTCTTCCCGGGCTCGTTGATGATCTGGTTCCAGGCGATCTCCGCGTTCTCGATGCGGTTGACGGCGTTGAGCTGGACCGCCTGCATGATGTTCGTCTTGCCGTTGTACCCGCCCTTCCCGTCACTCTGGCGCCCGTCGATGTTGCGGAAGGTGTTCCGCAGGATGCGGATGCCCTGCTCGCCTGTCCCCTTGAAGGAGCGGACGTAGATGCCGCCGCCCGTGAAGGAGGAGTCTTCCACCCGCAGGTTCCTGATCTCCTCGCCCACGACGACGCGGGTGGCGCTGCTCCCTGCCAGGTTGGGCGTTAAGGCGTCGCCGCGGACGTTGCGCACGGTGAGGTCGTACCCGAAGCCGGTGATCAGCCGCCCGCCGCCGCGGATACGGCTGTTCTCGATGACCACGGGCTCGGCGGTCTTGATGGTGATGACGGGCATGGTGCCCGTGCTCTCCCAGTTGCCGGAGTAGGTACCGCCCTTCGTGATCGTCAGCGGGCCGTTGTAGGTGATCGGCGCCGGGGTCGGCGCGGGCGCGGGGGCGGGGGCCGGGACGGGCTCGGGCACGGCGCTCAGCGTGGGGCAGGCGGTCGAGACCTCCACCGTGTCCCCGGGTTTCAGGTCGCGCTCGCCGAACTCAGCGCTCTCTCCGTTGATGCGCAGGGTCGTCACGGGCGGGACGATGACGTAGCGGCCCGGCGTGGTCATGCTGGGCACCGTGCAGACGATGGTGCTCCCGGTCAGCGGCAGGCTCACGGTGGGGGCGGTGGGGCCCGTCTGCGAGGTGAGGGTCATGACGCGGGTGGCCGGGCGGGTGGAGGGGTCGGGTTTGTCGCAGGCGGCGAGGAGCAGCAGGGGGACGGTGAGCAGCAGTTTCTTCATCGGGAACTCCGGGGCAAGCGAAAGCCCCCACCGGGAAGGGTGGAGGCGGGTCGATCTCAGCACGAATCGGCGAGGGGCGGTTCAGTTCAGTAGTTGGCTAGCGGTGTCGCGTACACGATTGGAGAGATGACATCTCGGACAAGACGCATCCTGACCACAAATTTGATTTTTGCAGCGTTGTCATACTCTATTTTCAATAACCGAGAAGAATGTGCTATAGGAGGTAGTTATGGCAGATTGGAAGGCTGTTGAGGAACGTGGATATCAAGCACACGATGAAGATTCAAAAATAAATGCCCTTCAAGGTTTTCTCGAAAATCAACCACCAGAGAGCATCTATTTTGCGGTAGCCGTGATAGGAGATGTCTCCGAAACATGGATCGTAAGAGCGGAAGCCTGTCGATTCATTCGGGATGTAGAATTTTCCGATTGGGAACAGACTCGCCTCTGCGAAGTCGTGACAGCTATTCTTGTCGACCCGAATGAGGACTTTACCCTCCAGCAGTGGGCGGCATTTCTCGTTAACAAGTGCTTGAGTAGCGAGAAGCTGGTTGACGTTGCCATCAGGTATCTCTCAAAATCGGGGAATCGGGAGGAGGTTACGTGGAACATTATCGAATCACTTGATGAGGCCGATACGATAAGCGATTCATTACGGTCAAAGTTAGAAAACGCATTTCTACTTCAGACAGATGAGCGTATTAAAGCGGGCCTGCGAAAGGTTCTTGGCTGATCGCTAGGAACCACGTGTACTACCCAACAATCAACACTCACGACTATCCGGTACTTTGTGGGGTCAGTCGGTTTTCAAAGTGTCGCTCGTGCCGTTCGCCCGCACGAAGTCCGCCTCGGCGGCCAGGACACCCCGGGCGGGTAGTCCGTAAGCCTTTCCGGCAGGGACGAGGCCCACGGCGCACTCCAGGTGCGCGTCCACCGCCCGGCACGCCGGATCGTTCACGGCGAGCTTCAGGCCGTACAGGCGCAGGGTCACGGTGGCATCCGCCGTCCCGGCCCGCACGATCTGGTGGTCGCCCTCGGCGGTCAGGGTGAGGGTCGCCCCGGCCTTGTTCGGCGAGGGGGTGAGGGTGGGCAGCGTGCCCAGGGCCGGGGTGCAGGCGGTCAGAACGAGGGTGCAGGCGAGGAGCAGACGCTTCATTGCAGGCCTCCGGTGGGCAGGGTCGAGTCGTTCGTGACCGGCGCGTGGACGGTCTGGTTGACGAGGTCACCGGTCTGGCTCCACGCCCAGTCCAGTGCCTTCGCGGCCTGAGCGCGCACGAAGTCGTCGTCAAGGGTGGTGAGGTTCAGGCCGGGCACGCCCGCCGTCGCCGCCGCGTAACTGCTGACGATGTAGTCCAGTGCGAGGGTGCGCTTGTCCGCGAACATCTTGTCGCCGTGCTGCGCTTTCCACTCCAGCGCGCGGCGCTCGATCTCCGGGACGGCCTTAAGGGCGAGGAGCTTGAACTCAACTTCGATGCGGTGCAGGTCCATAAGGGCTCCTGAAAGGGCGCGACCCCCACCGCGAGGCAGGGGCCGGAAGAGGGCGGGGCTTTGAGGCGGCGGGCCTATTTGGACGGGGGAAGGTCAGGGAGGGGCATCGTGGGCGGCGTGGTGGGCTCGACCGGGACCGGTGCCACCCCGTTCTTTGCGTTCTCGCGGTCGGCGAGGATGCCGCGCGTGGTGTGGACGCCCAGCAGGGCGACCGAGGCCGTGAGGAGCGCCTCGGTCATGAGCGGCATGGGCTTCCCGGTATGGAAGCTGGCGATGTAGGCGTACACGACCGCCCCGAACCCAAGCGTGCCGCACAGCAGGGTGTACAACCCGCCGCTCGTGCCGGGCACGATCACCCGCCGCAGCCGGGCGCCGGGGGACTCAGCCCGTCGTGACATACAGCTTCTCCCCCACCTGGCTGCGCTTGACGATGGGGTGCGTCCCGCTCGCCGTGGTGACGGTGCCTTCCAGCAACAGGGCCTCGAACGGCAAGGCCTCGACGCCGTTGATAAACAGGCGCTGCACGGCGACGGGCGGGTGGACGATCTGCTCCTGGGCGGCGAGCGCCGCCGCCTGCTCGCGCAGGGCCCCGATCACCCGCCGGTAGCGGTCGAGGCGGTCCGGGAGCCCGTTCTCGCCCCCGTTGATCGCCAGCGTCACGGTCTCCATGTCGCCCGCGTCCGCCATCTGGTTCAGGCTGCGGGGATCGCCGGGCAGCCGCTTATTGTCCCAGAACGCCCCCGCGATGCCCGCCGCCACGTCCAGGCGCAGGGCGAGATCCGGGTTGCGCTCCAGGTCCAGGTTCAGCCGTTGCCCGTAGGCCCGGTAGGCGTCGCGGCCCGTGAGCTGGATCAGCCCGCGCCCGCGGTACCGCCAGCCGTCCCCGCTGCTCTCCGGGCCGTTCCCCATCCGCGCCGCGTAGCAGTTATTGGCGATGGCCTGCGGCCCGGCGGCAGCGAGGCGCAGGGCGAGGGCATTGGGCACCCCCGGGCGGCTTGCGTAACGGTTCGGCCACACCTCGGCCAAGCGCTGAGCGGAGTAGCCCAGCCGCTCGGACTGGCACACGAAGTTCGACTCGTGCGCCAGGGTTGCCAGAAACATCCCCAGGCGCTCGGGGGTCTGGTCGATCTCGTACCGCTGGAGGACCGGGCGCAGGGCGGCCACCACCGCGTCCGGGTCGGGATGGCCTGGGGCCACGGCGCGAATGTGGTCGCTGTTGAGGATGAGGTTCACGGGCAGCCTCCAGGGGTGTTCATGCCACCCGACTCGTACACGCTCAGGCGCCCGGTCAACTCCATGATCCGCTGGGCCTGAATCTCGTTCTCGTCGTTCAGCTCGGTGTTCTTTGACCGCAAGGCCTGGTTCTCGGTGGTGAGGCGGGTGACCTCCAGCTTGAGGTGCGATTCGCTCGCCTCCAGCACCTGCACCTTCCCCGTGAGCACCGCGAGTTCAATCCCCTGGGCGTGGAGTTTCTCGTTGGTGACCTTCAGCTCGGCCTTCGTCTCGCGCAGCTCCTCGCGCAGTTCTTTCAGGATGCTGGTCTGCGTTTCCTGATCGAGCTTGGCGCGGTTGAAGTCGCTGGTGTAACGCGCCTCGTCCCGCTTGTACTTGCTGGCGATCCAGTTGGTGAAGGCCCCCAGCGTGCCGCCGGACAGCAGCAGCCCGGCCCAGGTCAGCACTTCGGGGGGCATCGGTGCCTCCTTAACCGGAGTCCCCCGCTGCGGATGTAGGCGGTGAAAGCGAGCCAGGCGAAGAAGACGAACAGGGGGAGGCTCGCGCTGAGTCCGACGCTCATGAGGGAGGCGGCAGCCAGCAGGAAGTGGAAGAGGAACACGCCCATCAGGCCGTGCAGGGCGATCCGGTGCGCGATGCCGAGCAGAACGGCGAGGGCGCATAAGGTCGTGAGGAGCCCGAGGGAGTGCGCGTTCGGCCACCACGTTTTGAGGACGGTGTAACTCTTGCTGAGGTCGTACACCTCGGGGTACAGGAGGAAGCTCAGACCGACGATCAGGGCGCCGAACGCCGCGACGAGGGCGAACGATTGCCAGGGGGTCTGCTGGAAGGCTTCACGGTGTGTGTGCAGGGATGCGCGCAAAGGGGCTCCGTTCTCCCGGCATGAAAAACCCGCCCAGGGCCGGGAGGCTGGGCGGGTGAGGTGTGCTAGGTTTTGTGGCCTGTGGCGAAGTGGCGGAAACAACCGTTTGCCTTCAGGGGGTTCGGGCCTCGGCGGGTGAATCGCGGATTGCTCGCAAATGAACGACATGGCGCTGGGCGCTCGGTTCTCCATCCCTAACTCCCGGCATGCGATGTCCCTGCTGCCGCAAGCGTGTTGGGCAAAAAGTCCCGCGAATGGTCAACGGCAAGTAAGGCAGACACCAGCAGGGGCGGCTCTGACGCCGCCCCTGCTGGTGTCTGCTGGAGTGTTGATCCTGAGCTCGCTCAAATGAGACCACCCAAACGGCTGAGGTGTCATCGATGAGCGCTGGAGCAAGCATGGCTCGAATTCCTGAATATGGCGTCAGGGCACAGGGAAGTATAGAAAACGCACCCTGTAGGTGCGTTACGGTACTGGAGGAGTATCTGTAATCAGTCAGTGGCTATTGTATCTGTACGCTTGAAGCGCAAGGCTCCTATACCGCGACCAATCTCGATAGAAGGTTGTTCCACGAGGCGGTAGAAGATAGTTGCAACAAGAAAGCTCATAGGAATGGCAGTCAGAACAATGACAGGAAGAGGCACTTTACCAATTGCAATGTGAACAAGGCACAAAATAACAATAAAGTGGGTTAGATATAGACTGTAGCTGATACGTCCGAGATACTGCATAATAGAATTATTCAACAAGCGAGCAGAATAGGGCGAGAACGCGGCGATTGCTATTAGAATTACTGCGCCAGGAAGTATGCCATAATCCTGAATCAGAAATTTATCATCAGTGATGAGGCGTGTAACCTTGCTTCCATAGATGTAAAACATCAGTCCGACGGCCAGCAGAGTCAACTGAACTCGTAGAGATATGGTTTGAAATCTTAGAGTAAGAGTTGAGCGGTGCTTAGCAAGTAGCGCTCCCACCGCAAATATTAGCAAATAATGCAACGTGAGACTTAGACTGCCTAGTCCCGATGAGACGACAGGCAGGGTGAAAGATGAAATCGCTCCAACAATGCTTAGAGCGCCATATCCTAGTAGATTCTTATACCATGCGAATCTCCTAACAGTTAGGAATACCAATGGGAACACAATCGAAATACGCATCTCGTGTACTAAGGACCAGATGGGTCCGTTGTATTGGTTTGTGTCGAATTGCCCCAACAGAAGCACATGATTCAATATAGACAGCCACGAGATAGGATTTGACCACGAGTTGTTAAACCACTGTCCCATTCCATCTAATGAACCGTTGGATAGAAGGGCATTGAGCATAACCGCTAGGCCTATTGATACAATATATGGGATATAAAGACGTATAATTCTTTTGCCAATGTATCCAAAAAACGTTAGGTTTTGTCGCTCCAACATGAGATAGAGCACAAAACCACTAAGAACAAAGAAGATCAAAACAGCCTGATGACCACCCCACAAAAGGTACAGGGGGGTGAGAGAGAGTTTGTCCAATAGGAGTGCTACCTGTTGGTAGGCTGGAAGTGTGGCAGAGCCCACTGTATCTCGAACATGACTTAACAACACCAAGACAGCAGCGATACCCCGGGTGGCATCAAGCTGCGAAATACGCTGTGAGGCGTTCATACCTCCTAACATATCGCCAGCCTTTAGTCCTGGCTAAGAATTTTCACACAAACAGAATTGTGCTGCGAGGCCTGACGGAAGGGGACGTGTCGGGCTGTTCGGCATCCATCCTCGTCGGGAGGGGGCGATCACATGGTCATTCCAACAATCATCCACCTCCTCCTTGATGGTGCGTGGGTCAGGTCAGAAGCGCCCGTTGTTGGCCGCCCAGTCCTGCTGGACCACCGTGAGGGGGTTGCGGTTGCTGACGGCCAGGTTCTCCACCAGCGCCCGGTAGAAGCGGGACTTGGCCTGCCCGAAGGTCGTGCTGGTGACCCCCAGGGTGAAGGGCTGGCCCGTCCCCGCAGGCAGGCCCGTCATCCCCGCAGTGACCGTGCTCCCCGCCGCCGCGCCGTTGACATACCCGGTCACGGTGGCGTTCCCGCTGCTATACACCACGGACACGCCTATCTGAACAAGCTGGCCGTCCGTGACAGCGCTGCTCCCGATGTTCATGGTGTACTTCACGCCGTTCTGATCCCAGAACGACACCGCGCCCCGCGCCCCACCGCTGCTCCGCAGATACAGCACGAGTTGGTTCCCCGCGTTCACGTTGTTGGCATTCACGCTCTGCCCCAGGACCCCCTGGTAATCATCCGAGGCGGGGTTGGTCAGGCGCACCCGCAGCCACGCCAGCGCCAGGAAGGATTGGGCGACCGGCAGGACGGACGGGTGGCTGATGTAGCTCTTGCCGTTGAAGTTGCTGGCCGCGCCCTCATCCGGCAGCAGGAAGCCCTTCCCGTCATACGTGACCGGCCACGCGGGGTCGATCACGACAGACGAATTCACGCCACCACGGGCGAGGTCGACCAGCGTGGCGCCGTTCGCGGGGTTTCCCCCCGCCCAGGTCGCGGGGTTGGCGTAGTCCTGAAGGAGCAGGGTGCCCGTGGTCGCCAGCGTGTCCTTTTCCAACTTGGGGAGGAGGGGGTCGGTGAAGGTGACGCCAGTGAGCTTCTGAACGATTCCGGGCATGCTTTACCAGCCTTTCGGTTGAATGAATTGCGTGGCGACGTACTGGCCGAGCGCCTGATAGCCCGCGTCGTTGTAGTGCAGGTCGTCCGCATCGAAGTAGAGGGGGTTACCGCCCCCGTAGGGGGTGCCGTCCGCATTCACGGCGCTCACCAGGTTCGGGTCCACGAAGCGGTCCATGTAGAGTGCTTTCAGCTTCGCGTTATGGTCGAGGATGTTCGTGTAGTTCGTGGTGGCCGTCGTCTCGCTCGGCCTGAGGTGCAGGCCGAACACCAGGAAGCGCGGCAGGGCCACGGTGTCCCGTAAGCGCTGCACCATGGCCGCGATGTTGTCCCGGGTGGCCTGGAGGTTGGTCGCCAGCGCTGGGTTGTCATTCCGGCCCACCCAGATCAGCGTGACGTTCTCCCGGTGGGTCGCCGCGTCCGGCACCAGGGGGACGGCTCCCGGGCAGGCCACGGCGCTCCCCGCCACGCTGCGCGTGAAGGTGTAAGCAGGGGCGTCCTTCGCCCCGGTCCGGTCCAGCCGCCCGTACACGCCGCCCAACCAGACCATCAGGCCGGTGGTGTTGTAGCCCACCTCCGGGCTGGGGATGCCCACCGCCACGCTCCCGCTGGCGGGGATGCTCCCACTCGGCACCGTGATGGTGACCGGGACGGCCCCCGCACGGGCGGCGATGTGAGCGCTGGTCTGACTCACCACGCCCGCGTTGGTCACGGCCCGGCCATCGTTCAGGGTGGCGGCCAGAATGGCGGGGTAGCTTTTGGTGGTGACGGAGCTGGCCTTGTAGCCAAACGTCATGGAGTCCCCCCAGGCCGTGAGGCTTTTCAGGCTGGTGACCAGCGTGCCGTCCACCCGGAAGCCGCTGGGGGCGCTGCTGAAACTGATCGGGTTTCCGTTCCCGTCGAGCAGAGTGCCGATCCGGGCGCGGTAGATGCGGATGGTGCCGGTGCTGTCCGCGTAGAGGGGCATTCCACCCGCCGCACCCATGATCCCCCAGGCCACGTCCGTGGCGTAGCCCGCCGTGCTCTGCGTGCCGATGGGGCCGACTTGTGAGTTCTGACCGTAGGCCATGAAGGAGCCGTCCGGCAGCACCTCGGCGGCGATGTTGCCCTGACTGTCGGCCAGAGCCCAGGTCTTGATCGAGCCCTCCACGGTCATCCCGGCGAGCGTGGCCAGCGCCGCGGTGAGGGCCTTGCCCACGCTGAGGTTGGCCTGGGCGTTCACGTCCCCCTGGTGCGTGACGGTGCCCGTGGTGAGGAGCTGGGCTAGCGTGGCGAGCCCGGCGATGTCCAGGGCGGCCAGCCCTTTCAGGCCGGTGGGAAAGTACGCCTTCCCGTCCGTTCCGAAGTACACGAAGGCGTTGTCCGCTGCGTCCACCCAGGCGGCACTCACGGGCACGCCGTTCACGTACATGGGCGAGCTGAACACCTTGAAGGTCGCCCCGGCGAACTCCTCCCGCAAGTCGGTCTGCAACTGCGCGCTATCGGCCAGCGCCTTCTGGTTATCGATCAGCCCCTGCTTCATCGCGGCGAGCTGGTCCGCCGCGACCTTGTTCCCGTCGATGCGGCGCTCGAACAGCTTGCGAACCGCCATCAGCCGACCCACTTCCCCCGCAACACCGGGGCCCCCGAACCGATGACGGCGCGCAGGGCCGCGAGGTCGTCCCCACTGACCTCCCAGCCGCTCCCGTCCGGCCAGAGCACGCCCGCGTTCGCGTTCAGCGTGGCGCTGCTGGTGCGCGTGCGGGCGTCCCCGCCGTCCACGTACAGTTCGGCCGTCCGCGCGCCCGCTGGTTTGGGCGGCAGCCCCTGGGGGACGTTCGTGAGCACGAGGTCGAACTCGCTCAGGGTGCTGCCCCGCGCCTCCCGCACCGGCAGCGGCGCGTCCGGGCTCACCGGCACCGCTGCTTCCGGGTCCGTCGGGTCGCTGACCCCCAGAATCATGCGGTTGTACCGCCAGAAGTCGAGCAGCTTCAATTTCAGGCTCATCGGCACCTCCAGAGAACGCGCCCCAGCCGGTGCGGGGCTGGGGCGGGGATAGGGGTTGGGGTTACTGCCAGGTGGCGGTGAGGGTCGCGCCCTCCACCGTCTCCCCGAACCCGGCCGAGACGGAGATGAACCACGTGCCCGGTTGCGGGCCCTGAAGGGTGAAGGTGTGCTCCGTGCTGGGCGGATCCTCCGCCGCGTTGATCTCCGGCGGCGCGTCCGGTGCCCCGTACCGCCCGATGATGTCCCGGCTGCCCGTGCCCCCCGAGATGCTCACCGTCAGGCTGGCCGTGCCCGGCGGGATCAACGCCGAGTAGGTCGGCGTGACACTGCTGCTCGGCCCAGTGAACGCCGTGATGCCCGTCACCGGCACGCCGTTCTGAAGCGTGTGGTCATCGGCGGGCGGCTCCGGCGCCGCGCCCTCGTCGAGCGGGGCCAGGGCGCGCAAGGTCGTCACGGCTCCGCCCGGGTCCGGGCGCGTCAGGCGCAGCAGGCCGGACGCGAGCGTGTGCGGGTAAGTCACGACCTGCCAGGTCGAGCCGCCGTCCACGCTCACCTCCACCGTGCAACTCGGCCCTTGCTGCCCCAGCAGGACGTACCCCGCGAGGTCGCCCCGCTCGGCGGTGACCTCGACCGTGAGGCCGTCCGGGCCTGTGGCGACGACCAGGATGGGATTCGGTGTGTACATGCTTCTCCTTTAACTGCCGCTGCCGCCGTCCCCGGGGTCAGGGTCGGGATCAGGGTCAGGCGCCTCAGTCACGCCCAGGCGGGTGAGCAGCAGGCGGGACAGGGGCGCGTTGCTCGTCAGGACGCCCTGAAGCAGCCCCTCCGGGTAGGGCAGCCCCGTCACGGCGAGGAACGGCTGCCAGCCCCGCAGGCCCGCGTCATGGCCGAGCGGATAGACCGTCAGGGGCTGGTCCTGCCAGGTGAGGGCAGGAAGCCTGCCCTTGGGCACCTTCGCCCGGAGCAGGAACGCGACCCTGCCCCCGCCGGGCATCACCGCTCCCGCCCAGCCCACCCGCAGGCGGCCCCGCACGCTGCTGCCGTCGTCCAGTTCCTCGGCCCAGCCCGCGGGCGGGAACAGGAAGCGTTTCCCCAGGGCCTTCAGGGCGGACGGACTGAACTCCCACTGCTCATTCCGCCAGACCTCCACCACGGACGGGAGGTGCGCGGGCGGCTGCCCGCGTTTGAGCCGCTCCTCGCGCCCGGGAGGCGGGGCGGTCGTGGCGAGCGTCAGGCCGAGCGGCGGGCGCAGGCTGGAGGGCAACCGGTCCAGAGGGGCGGAGTCCGGGGGCCGCTTGCGGGGGCGTCCCGGCCACTCCCGCCGCGTGCTGTCCCGCCAGGCGTCCCAGGGCAGGACGGCCCTCCCTTCGGCCCGCGTGACCGCCCAGGCCCAGGGGGGCGGCCAGGAGTGCGAGCCCAGCCCGACCGGGGAGAAGCCCAGGAATGAGCCGGGCGCGCACTTCAGCACCCGCGCCTCGAACTGCGCGGCCGTGCAGCTCTCCACCCCGCTCGCCCGAATGGCCCGCACGGTGCCGCCCGACTCGTGCAGCACCAACGGTGCCCCGTCCACGTCCCGCAGGGCCGTCCAGGTGCCCCCGACGAACGCTTGCCCGTAGGCGGTGAGCTTCAGGTCCGTCAAGGCTCCCCCGAGGTCCCGCTGCACCGGGGCGAGGGCGGTCACCACGCCCCCCGGGTCGCGCCATTTCGCCTCGGGCTCCAGCGGGTCCATCGTGGGCGGGTCGCCGCGCTCGAACTCGGCGGTGTTCCAGAACTCGCCGCGTTGCTCCTCCGGTTCCAGCGGTCGCCACTCCCCGCCCCCGCTCACCCAGGTTCGCAGGACCACCCACTTCTCCTGCCCGGGGTCCTGCTCCTCCAGCCCCTGCCGCCGCTCCTCCGGGGGGAGGCTGGCGAGGATGGTGTAGGAGGGCAGGGCCGTCGAGGTGCCGGAGTCGAACACGGCGATCAGTTCGGCCAGGTGCTCCCCGCCGCCCGCCATCTCCACCGCGACGCGGTAGCGGCGCAGGACGGCGGAGCGGGTGGTCACGCTCTCCCCGAGCGGGGTGACGCCCGTGGTGGCGTGCCCCTGGACCAGGGTGGTGGTGAGGTGCTCCGTCCAGCGGGATGTTTCAATGGGAACGTTCTGCACGGTGTTCCCATCCGTCAGCCGGACCCGCTTCCCGTACCCCTCGCCGACCGCGGACAGGTACAGGACCTGCGTGCGGTTGTAGACGACCGCCACATCAAACCACCCCCAATCCTCGGTCAGCCTCCCCGCCGTGAAGCCGGGGTGGTACTCGTCCCCGAAGTCGGGGATGCCCCCGGCGAGGACGGGGAAGTCCCGCAGCACGGTGCGCTCCAGTTCCAGGCGCCGCACGGTGAGGGACGCGCCCGCGATCAGGTCCACCTGCTGTTGGAGGGCGGGGGGCACGGGAACGGTCGTGGCGTCGGCCTGCTGGAACTCGCCGGGGAGGCTGACGGGGCGGGATGGGGCCTCGCCCGGCGGGAGGTGCCGGAACACGGCGGGGGCGTCCCGGGCGGGCTCGCTGTACGGGGTGAAGGGCACGCCCCAGTGGCCGGGGCGCTGGGGGGAGTCGTAGGACTGGACGGGCGGGATGAAGGGCGACTCGTCCTCCTGCGGAGGGCGGGACGTGGTGCGTGGTGTGGCCTGGAAGAGGGTGGAGGAACGGGGTGTGGGCACTCCCTCTTCCTTTCCGCAGCAGCACGCCTTCTTGCAGCCGCAGCCGATCAGCACGCCCAGCAGGTCATCGTGCATTCGTCGCCTCCCGGGTGCCGTTCACCAGTTGCCACTCGATCTCGTCGCCCGGCGTGGGGGGAAACCCTGTTCGGAACGTCACGAAGGCGTCCTCCGCCTCCGGCAGATTGGTGTCCGGGTCCCAGCCCATCACCAGGCGCACCCGCGCTCCTCCCGGCCTGCCCGCCAGCATCACCGAGGAGCCGCGGCGGGGGTCGAGCTTCAGGCCGGAAACGCGGGCCATGCGGGGATTGAGGGTGAGGTCCGCCCGCGCGACGGTCACGCTGCTCGTCACGCCGCTCGCGTCCCCCGAGAGCCTGACCTCGCGCACGAAGCCGTTCTCCCCGCCCCAGGGAAAGCCCGGCGGCGTGCCGAAGGGGTAGGCCAGCTCAACCGTGCTCACCACCCGCCACCAACGCTGCTCGACCAGGGCCTCGCCGATGCCCGTCAGCCGGGCGGGGTCGAGGAAGGGCACGCTGACCTCCTCCTCCTCGGCAAACCCGGCGTCCCCCGTGTCGAGCACCACGCCCGTCTCGTCCTGCACGTGCTGCTCGCAGTCGGTGGGGCAACGGTAGGACGGCGGGGCCTGGTCGGTGTACTCGATCACCGGGGGCAGGCTGCGGGTGACAGTCGCGGTGCGGATGGCGTCCCCGCTCTCCAGGTCATAGACCGGCACGAGGCTCTGGGTCGAGGTGGAGGTCGAGTGCCGCCAGCGCCCGGAGCCCAGCAGCATCCAGGCCTCTGTCACCACGGTGGTGAGGTATTCCTTCGCCGTGAGCTTGCCCCGCTTGGCGGGCTCCTCTTCCGCGTCCTGCTGTTCCAGCGAGCCCAGCTTGCGGGTGGTCGTCGTCTTCCCGATCAGGTAGCCCTGCGGGGAGTAGCGGTAGGTGGTGACGACCTCCTCGTCGGCGACGAGTTCTCCTGCCTGCGGAGCGGTATAGAGGCCCGGCCCCGCAATCACGACGCTGCCCGTCCGGGTGAACGGGGTGTACCCGTAGGTCCGGTTCAACGTGCGCTGGAGCAGCGGGCGGTCGGCGCACTCCGGGTCGTAGGTCGTGGTGGTCTCGGTATGGCCGAGCAGGACCCCGTAGAACGGCACGCTGACCTTCTCGCCGTCCACCGTCTCCTCGGCGATCACGTCCCCGGTGGTGATCTCCACTTCCGCGACCATCTGCCCCCGCGACTTGCGGAACCCCCGGCGCACCGTTCCCGTGTCCGAGCGGTCCGTCTCGAACCACTCGGAATCCGGGCCGAGCGCGCGGCTGATCTCGTCCCGCGCCGGGTCGTCCCCCACCCACTCCATAAATGTGGGGTACGTCAGCTCGGTCACAAAGGGCGCCCCGCGCACGGTGAGCCGGGTGGGCGTGTGCAGCATCTCCCGCCGGTCGGTGCGCGAGGTCGTCCAGGCGGGGAAGGGCGCGGCGCTGGAGGCGGCGACCGCGCGGGGTTGCGGCCAGCAGCCCACCAGACGGATGCCTTCCCCCAGCGGCCGCACGTGCAGGACCATCCCCAGCAGCCCGTAGGTCTGGTCCCAGAGCTGCTGCGGGCTGAGACCCTCGGTGCTGAAATCGCGCTCCTCCTCGACCCACTCGGCGCCGTCCTTCAGCGGATCATCGTCCAGGCTGAAATAGGGATCGACATTCGCCAGCATCACCTGACGGACGAGGTCGCTCACCCGTTGCCGCTGCCGGGGGCGGTCGGCACAGTTGCCGCCCTTTGCCGGGGGGGTGGGGTTGAGTTTCCAGGGAAGGAGTTCCGGGAGGCGGACGCCCCGCAACTGCTGATCGCGGCTGTTCCTGAAGCGGAACGTGGTCGTGTCCGCCCCCTCGTCCACCTCCGGCTCCTGGCCCATCTGTTGAAAGGTCCGCCGGGGCAGGCGGTCCAGCACGCCCCGCACCCCGTCCGCGTGCTCGAACTCGCCCACTGCCTCCACCGTCGCGGTCGGGGAGGCCAGCCCGTGCCGTCCGGTGACAGTGACCGTCAGTTCCTCGTGCTGCCCGTTGTGGATGTACTCCCAGGTGAGGACGGTGCCCGGCAAGCCGGTGACCGTGCTGCGGGTCTCCAGCAGCGGCCCGCCGGTCAGCACCTCCATCCCGTCCTGCGGCTCCGGGTCGGGGGGTGGTGTGTACTCGGTGGGGACGAGGGTGCGGGCGGTGACCGATAGTTCGCGCTCCACCGCCTCCCGCCGCGTCCCTGCCCAGGTCTGGAGGCTGCGCTCCACCCCCCGCCGGGTGCGGGCGGTGGTGGTGAGGCTCCGCTCGACCCCCTCGGGGGCCGGGGCCGCGCCGCCCAGGATCAGGATGGGCACGCTACTCCACCCGGACGCGCAGGACGCCCGTGTCCACCGGCAGGCCGGGGCTGCCCGCCGGGTTGTACCAGGTGACCTCGCCGGGGACGCTCCCAGCGGGAGCGAGGCCGGGGAGGGAGGTCGCTGTCTCCCGCGAGGTGCCGGTGATCGCCACGCCGCCGATCACGGCACGCATGGCGCCGTCCGTCGTGTCCGCTTGCTCGATCCAGCAGAGGATGCGGGCGTGGGCGACGGTGCCGGTGTTGACGAGTTTTAGGGGAAGGGGGTTGGAGGTGGTGCCGGGGGGCACGTCGCCGAAGTTGGAAGACCCCAGGGGCGCGCCCGCCGGGGTCTGGATGTCGATGTCGAGCATGGGGGTCTCCTACTGAGGGATGTAGATCTCGATGCTGTAGCCGCGCCACTTCGGATCGCCGGTGGGCGGGAACTTCGGCAGGCCCTCGAAGGTGCAGCCGCCGTAGCTGCCGTTCAGCACGTAGCCCCGTAGGACGAGCGTGAAGCGCGCCCCGCCCTTGGCGAGCGCGAACAGCGCGTCGGCCTGCTCGGCACGGATGACGAAGCCCTGAGGGGCGGTGATGGTGAGCCGCCGGGAAGCGGGTTGCCCGGGCCGCTGGCGGATGATGGTGCCGTCCAGCGCCCGGCGCTCCGTGGTGGTGTACCCGCCCCCGTCGAACGTCACCGCCTCGCGGGGCGGCACCGGGTCGAGGTCGATCTCCCCGAAGGTCATCTGGAATACGGGCTCGTCGGCCATTTAGCACCTCCTCCCGCTTCTCCGGGCACGGTCTTCGAGCTTGGTGATCACCCGGTTGGCGACCGCGTCGGCGCTCTCCCCGGGCTGCTGGTAGATGGTGATGCCCCCCACGTCGGTCGTGTTGTAGACGGTGTGGACGGGCTGGGTGGCGGGGAGGGGGGCCGCGGGGCTCCCGCGCAGCAGGCGGTTCAGGTCGTCAGCCACGCTCGGGGACAGGACGATCCCCCCGGGGTGACCCAGCAGGCGGTCAACGCGGGCCAGGCCCTCCCCGATAGCCCGGGACGTGGCCTGGACCTCCTGAAACCGGCGGGCCGCCTCACTGAGGGGTTGCGCCGCACCCGCGAGCTTCTGCGCGGCGAGGTCCAGATCCTGCACGCTGCGGACGGGCTGCGGCGCAAGGTCCTCCTCCTGCCTTCGGGCGGTCCGGGCACGGTCCCCGGCGGCCACGCTGCGGTCCTCAGCCGCCGTGCGGGCGTCCTCCTCCCGGCGGCGATCCGAGCGGGCGCGGTCCTCAGCCGCGAGGCGGGCCTCCTCCTCCCGGCGGGCACTCTGCTGGGAGGCCTCCCGGTCGCGCTCTGCCGCCACGTCCCGCAACGCCCCCTGAAGGCCCTGGTAGGCCCCCTCCAGGGCCGACACAAACTGAGTGGTGGTGTCGGCGAAGCGGTCCACCCCCGTGTTGAAGGTCAGCGCTGCCTCCGCCTCCCGGTCGGTGGTTCTGGCCCGCACCCCGAGGAGCACGGCCTCCCGGTCGTACTGGATGCCCAGGGCGTCCACCTGATCGGCGAGGCGCTGGGTTTCTTTCTCCCCGGTGCGGGTGAACTTCACGCCGTTCTTCTCCAGCAGGTCGGCCTGTTTCTTGTAGCGTTCCTCCTGCCGGGTGAGGTCCTCGGTGGCTTTCTGGATGATGGCGGCGTCGCCCGAGGCCAGGGCATCCCGGAGAGCCTGCTGGGCCGCGTCCCGCCGTGCCTGGATGGCGAGCAGGCGTTGCCGCTCGGTCTGGGAGTTGAAGGGCTGGTTCTCGCCATAGGCCACCTGCCGCAGCCGGTCGGACGCCTCCCGCACGCCGTCCATCTGGCTGATCTGGGTGCGGTACTCGTCCGCCAGGGCATGGATGGCCGAGCGCTGCCCCTGGATCGCCCCGGTGAGGGCGTCCGTCGCGCCCTTCAAGCGCTGGGCGTTCGCGCTGGAGGGAATGCGCTCGTAGTCCCCTCGGGCCTCGGCGTAAGCGCGCTCGGCGGTCGTCAGCCCCTGACGCGCTTCGGTCACCTTGCGGGTGGCCTCGGCGACACCGGAGAGCTTGCCTCCGGTCAGCTCGCGGTTCAGCCGCCCTTCCGCGAGTTCCAGTTCCTCGGCGAGGTCACGCTGAGCCCGGCGGGCCTCCAGCAGCTTGCGTTCCTGTTCCGCCTCCTGGCCCAGCAGGGTGACACGGGTCCCTTGCAGGTCGGCCCGCGTCTCGCTCCCCAGGTTCCCCGTCCCCAGTTGCCGCTCGGTCAGGGCCAGCCGCTCGCGGGTGAGGGCGAGGTCCTGCTCGGCACTGGTGACCGTATCGTCGGCCAGCCCACGGATCTGGGTCAGGGCACGCGCTCTGGCCTCCGAAGCGTCCCAGAGGGCATTCTCAAGGTCAAGCTGCCGCTTCGTTGCCTCCACGGTCGCCTGCCTGCGGGTCAGCTCCAGGTCCTCGGCCGCGCGCTGGCTCTCCCGCCGTGACTGGGCACGGGCAAGGGTCAGGTCCTCCTGCGCCCGGGCCGCGTCACGGGCCGCCCGTGTCCCCTCGCGCAGGGAGGCGGAGGACTGGACGGTCCGGTCCTCCGCCTCCCGGGTCGCCGCCCGCCCCGCCTGCGCCTGCCCGGTGAGGGCCTGCACCAGGGCAAGCCGGGCCTGCGCCTGACCCGAGAGCGCGGCCTGAAGTTCGAGTTCGTTCCGGGCCGCCGCTACCCGGCTGTTTGCCAGCAGCAGTTCCCGGGCAGCGACCTGGGCGGTGAGGTTGGCCTGGGCGACCCGGTCCTCACCCAGCCCCCGCAGGGCCAGCTCTGCCTGCGCCTGGGCCCGGTAGAGGTCGAGCCGCCGCTGCTCGGCATCGAAGGGGGCCTGATTGATCTTGTCCTGAAGGTCCGCGATCTGGCCGAGGAGCCCAAAGCGCTGACCAATCAGGTCATTGCGTTCCTTCTCCCTCCCCTCGGCGGCGATCAGGTCGTCGAGTTCGGAGAGGCGGGCCTGAGTGATGGCGAGCTGCTGGGTCTGGGCACGAACCCGCCCCGCGTCCGTCCCCGCCACACGCTCGGCGTACTGTGCCTCCGCATCCAGGCGGTCCAACGCGCTCTGCCGCAGGGCGCGGGCCTGCTCGACCTGATCCTGCTGGCTCTTGAGCTGAGCCTGCTGGAGCGCGGCGATCTGGTCCTCGATGCCTCGCCGCTCGTCCGCCGTGAGGTTGAGGCGGGCGGAGGGTTCGAGCATTCCCCGGAGGGTGGCGAGCTGTTTCGCTCGTTCGGCGCTGATCTGCTGATCCAGGGCGAGGAGCCCCGCGTCGGTGAGGGTGGTGCCTTTCTCGTTCTCCAGCCGCCCGACGCGGCGCTCCGAGTCAGTGGCGGGCTGCTGGGCCACCTCGACCCGGGCGCGGCGCAGGTTCTCGGCCGCCTGGCGCTCGGCCTCCTCCTGTTGCTGAAGGCGGCTCTTGTGGTCGGCCTGGTTCTTGCCGTCCAGCGCGGCGAGGTCGGCGTAATACTTCGTCCAGATGGCCGTCCTTTCCCCGGCGCTGAGGTTGTCGGCGGACAGGGCCTGATCGCGGGCGTTCTCCAGCCGTTGCCGGTCGGTCTGGGCCTGCGCCCGCGCGCCCTCCTCAGCGAGCCGGGCCCGCTCACGCACCGCCTGGGCCTCGATCAGGGCCACCTCCACCGCGTTGCCCTTCGCGGCGGCGAGGCGTCGGGAGAGCCCCAGCTCGTACTGGGCGGACTGGTTGCCCCTTCCCGCGACCTCGGCCTGGGATTGAGCGTCCTGCGCCTCGCGGAAGGCCTGCACGATGCGCTGGGTGCGCGCTCTGGCATCGCGCTCGTCCTCGGCATCCCACCCACGCTGCTTGGCCCGCGCCTGTTGTCGGGCTGCCTCCAGCACGCGGGCCTGCTCCGCCGGGAAGTCGCGCAGGCTCTCCAGTCGCCTGCGAGTGGATTCCTGCAGGTCAGAGAGTTCCGCCTGACGGGCAGCGCGGCGGCGGGCCGTCTCGTCGGTGATCGCCGCGATGGTGGCATCCCGCGCCTGCCGCTCGGCGTCCAGAGCGGTGTTTCCGGCCTCCTGCTGGGCCCGGCGCCGTTCCTGTTGCTGCTGGACGTACAGGGCCGCAATCTGGCGGTTGCCCGCCTGGATCACCCGGGCCTGGGCGTCGGGGTAGCCCGCCAGGGCTTCCACCCGCTGCTCGATGTCGCGGCGCAGGTCCTCGAGCGCCGCACGCCGGAGGGCTTCCTCCTTCGCGTACCCATCCGCCATCGCCTGAATCGTCGCGTCACGGGCGGCGCGCTCGGCCTCGGCCACAGAGAGCCCGGCCCGTTCCAGGGCCTGCTGACGTTCGCGCTGCTGCTGGCGTTCCAGCGCGGCCACCTCGCGCCCTCCCGCCGCGCTGACCTGCCCCTGCCGGGTGGGGTCACCCGCCAGTGCTCGGACCCGCTCGGCAATGCTGGCCCGCAGGTCGGCGAGCGCGGCGCGTCTCTGGGCTTCCTCCTTCGCGGCCCCTTCCGCCATCGCGCTGATGCTGGCATCCCGCGCGGACTTCTCGGCCTCCGCCACGCGCTGGGCGTTGTCGCGGGCGAGTTGCAGGTCCTCTTGCCCCCAGCGGCGGCGCAGCGCGACCACTTGGCGGCGTCCATCGGCCTCGACCTGACGTTGCCGGGCGGGGAAGTCGGCGAGCGCGGCCACCTTCTCTGCCGTCTCGCGCCGCAGGTCGGCGAGGTCCTGCGCGCGCAGGGCGCGCCGTTTTGCCTGCCCCTCGACCATCGCCTCGATCTCGGCCCGCTGGGTGGCGAGTGCGAACTCGCGGGCGGTCTTGGCCGCGTCGTCGGCGTATGTCTTGCGGGTGGACGCCTCTGCCGCCGCCTGCTGCGCGTCGAGCTGCGAGAGGCCGTCGCGCAGGGCGGGGGTCTGCGCTGGGTCCAGCAGCTTGCCGTTCACGGTGAAGGGCTTCTTGAACTGCACCCGCAGGTCCTCGTACTCCTTGCCCAGCCGCGCGAGGTCGGCCTGAAGGTCGCTCATCCCTTCGAGCTTGATGTCGAAAGCCTTGCCCTCCAGCGCTTGCCGAAGTTCCTTGACCGCCTTCGTCTGGTCCTCGGTCAACTTCAAATTGAGCTGCCCCCGCCGCTGCGCCTCGGTGTAGAGCAGGGTGACGTTCTGGCGGGCGGCAGCGAGGTCCGCCTGGAGCCGCTGGATGCGCGCCTCGTCCGGCTTGCTATAGATGCGCTCACCGAATGCGGTAACGCCGACCAGGGGGCCCTGCTGAGCGTCCGAGAGGGATTGGCTGAGCAGAAGCACCTTGGCCTTCGCGCGGCCCAGTTCGCCCTCGCCCCGCAGGGTCTTCACCCGCGCCATCACCTTCTCGAACGCCTGCTGGTTCGCCTGGTCCACCTGCTCGTAGATGGCGGTGGTTTCCTTGACGCTGTTGGCCCAGTACACACCCAGGGCAAGAGCAGCGGTGGCGGCGACCGTGTAGATGCTGATGGAGGCTGCAACGGTCTTGAGAGTGGTGCCCAGGGCGGCGAGGGACCCGGTGAGGGTGTTCGTCGCCGCGGCGCTGCTTGCCATGCTGCCCTGGTAGAGCAGGGCTTGAGCGTTCAGTTTGGCGTACAGGACGCCCACGTCCGTCATCAAGACCCGCTTGATGGTCATGGCGACGTTTGTCCGGGTGGTCGCGGCAGCCACCGCCGTCTCGGCGGCTGCGGCCGTGCCCGCGCTTGCCGTGAGGGTGCCGTACAGGGTAGCGACCGAGGCGATGGGCACGGAAAGCAGGCCAATGGCCGCAGCCGACGCGATCAGCACCGTAGTGACGACCTTGATGGGTCCCGGAGCGTTGTTGTACCAGTCCAGGAAACCCGTGAGGGCCCGGGTGGTGTTCAGGACCGCAGGCAGGAGGGCCTCCCCCAGTGACCGTTGAGCCTCCCGCACTTCCTTCCCGAGCTGACCGGCCGCCCCGCCGTACCCTTCCAGGGCATCACGCGCCTGGGTCAGGGAGTCGCCCTCCTCGCGCATCAGGGCGTTCAGGAACGCCTGGGCCTTCTGCGCGCCCGTCAGCTCATCGCGAGTCTTGCCGAGGCTCTGGGCGTACTTTTCCTGGCTGGCGATCTGGTCGGTGGAGATGCCCAGCGCGTTGCTGAGGATCGTGCTGGACCGCTCCACATCGGTGGCCAAGGCGTCGAGCGCCTGCCCCACGTCTTGGCCGCGAACAGTGGCGATGGCGGCGTACAGTTCAATGGCCTTTTTGGCCTGATCAGTCTCATACCCGGAGCGGCGCAGGGCCTTGTACGTGGCCTCGATGTCCTGCGGAAGGGCGTTGTACCGCGCGGCGAGCCCTTCCAGTTCGTCGCGCACCTGCGCCACCTGCTCGCCGTTCTTCTGGAGGGTCTTCTCGAACAGGACGCTCTGAACGCGGGAGGTCTCGAACCCCTTGGCCAGCCCGACCAGCCGATTGGTCATCAAGCCCAACTGCGGACCGTATTCGGCGAATGCCTGGGAGACGCCCAGCTTTACTTGGGACCCAAGTCCCAGGCGGGGCAGCCGGTCATGGGCCGCTTCCACCGTCGCCACGGCGAGGCGGGTGGCATTCGCCGCCTTCACAGCTTCATTGGAGAACTCGCCGAACGTTTCCCGGGCCTGCCTCCCAGTTCCCTTCAGCTCGGCTTGTAGCCGGTTCATCTGGAGGGTGAGCTGCTGGAGTTCCTCGGGGGAAGGGGTGCCTACGCCGCTCTGGAACTCCGCGCGGGTCAATCTGACGCCATTGGCGAGTTCGTTAAGCCGGGCACGGATCGCGGCAGCCTGCGCCTCGAAGGCGGAAGCGCTCTGTTTGGCCGCATTCGCGCCGAGCTGGAACCCCCCGAACATGTCGCTGATACGCCGCTGCATATCCGAGGGAACCAACTCCTGCACGGCATCCCGGATGGCTCGGACCTGCCGCTGCACGTCGCGCCCGGCAGAGAGGTCGGCGGTGATCTTGAGGGTACCGACCTGTTTGGCGAGGTCACGGATCGCGCGCAGGTCGGTTTGGATGTCCTGGGCGCCCTTGCGAAATGGGGCAACGTCAAGGATGGCTACCCCCTTCAGGGGTGGCAGGGTGGATTCGGGCATGGTGCAACTCCTGAAAGGGGGAGTGGGAATCTCTAAACAGCACAGCGCCATGCACGCCTACTAGGTGCATGGCGCTGTGCCATTCGGATGCTGCTCATCAGCAAGCCCCCGCCATTGCTTCGGTGAGAGCTTGGCTAGGTCTCAGTTTCCGGGACGGACGATGATGAGGGACCAAGCGGGAGGATTGTTGTCCTGAGGGTCACCCGCCGAATGTTGAACATCCAAGACTCGGAAAGGCCCTACTCCGGGGATTCCCACGAGTTCCTCTTTTCGTGGGACCTGCGTGAACAGAAAAATACCGATGTGAGCGCCGTTGACGTTCTGAACACGCACGTTCACCATGACGACCTCCTGCTCGGCCGTACGGAGGGAAGCAAGGGAGAGAACCGGACAGCCGTGCACCTCACGGTAACCAATCCAGAGGCCGCCATACCAATAGCGCATGAAGGAGCCGGTCCCGGCGTGGGCTTTCTCGCACTGCCAAACCATCCTCCTGACTGCCCCTGTCCTAGACAGTCGCAATGGAAAGTCCCCGCCTCGGCAGGGGCTTTTCTTACCTAGAGAAGGGTTTGAGGTCAAGGCTAAATTCACGACGAAGAAATGAGATTATCAGCCCAACCTACCGAACTCGTATTTCCACCTAAAAAAGGTCTTTTCAAGCCTAAGGGCATCTATCAAATCTTGTGAAGCGAGATGCTCAGCATTAGGGTTTACGCTGAAGGTTCCACTACTACTTGGATTGTTGCTATAGTCACTCTTAGTATTGTGTATAACTACTGCGGATAACCAGTCATAGTCCGCCTTACTATACACCTCCTCATCAAGCAATTCTTGTATGATATCGACGGCCTCCTCTGGAATCTTGGCAGATTGTGTTAAGCATAAGAAGAGTACGCTTGGCATACCATTATTTAATTGTCGCTTTTTACCTCTTAACGTGTTAGTCAATGACCGTCTAATTTTATCCACAAAAAGATCTCCATCCTCTACTCTCATGTGTGCATTCACCCCCATTCCCCCACCAAATTCCACCCCTTCAGATCCAAGAGCGGCAAACACTCCTTCAATCTTGGGCAAGGGGTCACCCTCCTCCCAAATAAAAAATGGCAGGGGTCGCCATTGCACGTGGACACTTTTGCCGTTCATGTTTAGGTACACATCACCATATTCGTTATTTCTGATGCTGTGGAAGCACAAACGAAGTTGCTGATGACTCACGTCCTTCCTCTCTATAAGAAAAGGGATGGATATATCTACAGATCTGGATAATCCAAGAGCTAATTGACTCATAAAAAAATTGTTAATGTACTCATAAACACTACTATAGTCATCCAAAGATTGAACTCTAATAACCGTAGCCTCGAATAGCGTTCGAGCATCATTAATCATAGCTCCAAAATCTGGTGAGGGCGGCTTGGAGGATGACGTGTACTGCTGCTGTGATAGCAAAGGCTCAATTTCTATTGGCACAGCCCTTGAAGCTATCATGTGCCCCACCTGCAACTCAGCCCAGTTGTCCATAAACTGTTTTTCGCTGGTCGCCATTATAAGCGAACGCATCTTATCATCCAGTCTAGGCAAATGATCGGGTATTACCCTACCAGCTAAGAACCGGATTGTTTTCCACAAATCGATTAGAAACAGAGTTTGGGGTATGACGTCAGAATACCATCTTCTGCAAAAAGGGCTTGTTCGATTCTCGCTCCATTGCGGTGCCACACGATCAACGTGCTTAATGAGACCCTCTTGTGCTTCTAAAAGATCCTGCTCCGAGAAAGCGTAACCGGTTAAGTCTGGCTTAAACGTCAAGAACGACATGCTTTAACCACCAAGTTTCCAGCGTCCCAGAGAGCCGATTCCATGCCCCTAAACGTACACCGCCCACGCATAGGCAGGCGGCGAGTTTGCAGCTCCCCACCTGCTCTACCCCTGCCGTCGCCACGATGCACATGTAGCCGGGCAGGAACAGCACCTGGACCTCGTGCGGGGCCGGGCTTGACGCCCTCGCGGCACACTGCCCTCCCTACCCCTATACGTCCTCAGGTTCCTCCATCTCTCGAAACAAGACGCGCATGTACTGGTACGCGGCTAGCAGGACAAACGTGCCAGCCACGAAGGCCAAGGCATACGAGAACGCGGCGCTATGGACCGACAACCATGCCCACAGGCCAAACAGCCAGTTGCCAGAGCTGTTGAAGGCACCTTGGGCGCGGGCTTGCGCGATCAAGCCGTACAGTACCGCCCCTAGCACTGCCAAGCTGGACCTCAACAGGGCGTCACCTGCCAGCCGGTATCGTTTGGCTTTCAGCGCATAGGCTGCTGGCGTTGCCTGTGCCCGCGACAGACAGAAACTCCCGATCACGATCAGAACCAACAGAGCAAAGGACGAGGCTCCGAGGATGTCCTCAGGTCGAGTGCCCTTTGGGGGGCCTTTGCCGTCCGTCAGTCCTACAAGCCAGACTATGAAGAAGAGGCTTGACGCCGGAAGCATAGAGAGAAGCACAAGGAATGTGACCCACGCGTTGTACCAACGACTTAGACTTCGAGCTGACTGAGCCCACGACTTGAGTCTTGGCGACACAAAGTACTCCACGAGCCGACGTTTCTTGGTTGTGGCTGGAAACTTCATGTCAATCTGGGGTGGTAAGGCCGTCACCCTATTTTCTACATCGTCCCTGGCAGTCAGCATTTGTCATGAATACGACTCCTTCATTCGAAAGTTGCACTGCTCCTCCCTTCACGGCAGACTACCCAAAGTGTGTACTGCTGTAGTACGGTAAATAAATGCCCTACGCAAGACTCAGCGAGCAGGTCCAAAAACTCTCCAACCCCCAGCGCAGCGACACCTTTGTGAAGCAGTTCCGCAATGCCGTTCGTGACGGTGAGGTCGACGCGGCGGAAGTTCCTGGGCGCTTCACGCTGCCTAAGGAGTTCAAGAAGCGTGGCAGTGACGAGACCAGCCGCAAGGAAGTGAAGGAGATGGTCTTTGAAGTGACGCCCGCCTTCGAGGCGTGGTTTGAGCGTGTGGACGCGGAACTGGCGACTGCCCCTACCCGTGGGAGTGGCAAGCCTAAGGTGACGGTGGAGAACATCGAGGCCGGGGCCGTAGACTTCAAGGCGCTGGCGGAAGAGACGCGCCGGAAGATGCAGGCCAGCTTTGAGAAGGGGCAGGCGTTGGGCAACGCTCGGAAAGCTGGTGCGGCCAAGGCTAAGCCCAAGCGAGGCGCTCGCAGCAAGAAGTAAGGCGAAATCTGGGTTTCCTCAACAGAACCCCCGCTTCGGCGGGGCTTTTTCGTGCCAACGTGGACTTTGGTCGCACGGCCTACCCCAGCCGCTCTCGCACCTTCCCCACAAACAACTCCTTGAGGCGGAATAGCGCAAAGGCTTGCGCCGGTGTCAGGATCGGCCCTGCTTTCGTGTAGTTGAGCCCGCTGCGACCCAGACTGATCGGCGCATAGGGATTGGAATTGGCCGCCGCCAGGGCCTGAAGCGCAGGGATGGTCATACCCTCCCGACCCAGTTCGACCCAGAGGGTATGGGCCGCCGTGCCGCGCACCTCCACGGTCCCCGTATTCTTCGTCGCTCGGCTTCTGGCATCCAACCCCTCCCTGAGTTCCCCGGTGCGGGGGCGAGCCCCAGGCGGAGTGGAGTACACGTTCCTATCCGCTCCAATCCAAAGGTGCCCTAGCGCCTCGGCCCGGGCCTGCTCGGCGATCTGGGGCAACTCGTCGCAGGCTTGCTCCAGCTTGATCAGTGCGTTCGTCAGCGCCCGCGCCTCAAGGTTGATCATGCCCGCGCACCTCCCATGACCTGCGCGGCCTGGTCCCAGAGCGCGTCCTCTTCGGCCTCACGGCGTTGCCGGATGGCCTCCGGAGTGTGCAGCCACGGGCGGGCCTGCCGCTCCAGTGCGGCCTGATGACGTTGCAGGGGGGCGAACGAGTAATACGCGCCCCCCTGCGTCTTTTTCGCGTCCGGGTCGATGTACTCCCGCCCGAACTTCAGGCCCGCCCCGATAGAGGCGTCGGTGAGAGCAGTCAGCCGCGCCTCCGCGTCCCGCTCCCCCTGAATCTGGGCGGCCCGGACGATCAGCCGCCGGGGCCAGCTCATCACCTCAGCGTAGAGGGCAGGGCCGAAGACCCGGAGGACGTACTCGTCGAAGGTGTGGTCAGGTGGCCCTGGCTCGCGCGGTGCAGCAGCCGCTGCGCCCGGCTCACCAGGGCCGTCAGTTTTCCCTGGGAGGCCTCCTCGTCGTTGAGGTGCCACATCGCGTCGAGGAGGGCGAGTCGGTCAGCCCAGGTCAGCGGGCGGGGCAGTGGCGCTCCTTTCAAGCTGGCCTGCACCAGGCGCCAGAAGGCGGCCCACACCCGGTCCTCGATGTCGCCGCGCGTAAAGGCCTGCCACTCGTCCCGCAGGGCCCCCAACGTCAGGGTGAGGGTGAGGAGATCGGTAAGCAGCGCGTCGGCCACGTCGGCGCCCCAGGCGTGTAGGACGACGGTGCCGTCGGAGAGGCGGACGGTCTGGCGAATGGGGAGCATCAGGCCTCCGGGGAATTAAAAAGAAGTCTCGTGTTGTGGGGAAAAGGGCCGCACCTTGATGGGGCGGCCCCGGATGAGGGCGGGCTCAGGCTGCCGGGAGGGCTTCCCCGGCCAGGATGTCGAGCAGCGCCTGCAGTTTCGCGCTGGGCACCGTGAACAGGGCGCCGTAGAGCGTGATCTGCGCGTTGTACGCGGCGAGTTCCGCGCCGGGCGTGTAGTCGAAGGCCTGCACGGTCGCGGTGAACTGGGCCGTCTCGCGGTTCTGGTTGTCGCCCGTGCCGTTGCTCTGAAGGAACGCGCGGGGGTGCCAGGCGACCTTCACGAGGTCGCTGCCCTCACGGCGCGAGACGACGATCAGACGGCCCGTGATCGACCCGCCCGGCGCGTAAGGGCTGACGGTGGACCCGGCCAGAGGCCCAGCGGCAATGGTCGTAGGCGGCGCCCCGTTGTGCAGGGCACGCACCGTTTCGTCCGGCGTGAGGACGGGGATGTCGTAGGTGACGGTGATGCGGGTGACGTCGGTGGCGACGGTGACCGGGGGGCCGCCCAGGCGGTTCTGCGCCTGGATGTCGCTGCGGTCCACGGCCGCGCTGGGGGCGATCTTCGCGTCGGGAGGGAACAGCCCCATGTCTGCGAAGTCACCGGCGGGGAGGGTGCCGAAGGCCTCGGTGGGGCTGAACAGCACCTGCCGCCCTTCGCGTACGAGGTTGGCAGCGAGGATCGCCGTGGCGGTGTTGATGACGTTGAGCATGAATCACTCCTGGACGGCAAGGGCGCCGTCGATGGCGAGGATTTCGTAGGTGGGGCGGCAGAGGTACGCGCCCGGGGTGAGCAGTCGGGTGGTGTCGGGGATGCGGGGCAGGTAGGGGCCGGGGGCGCGCGGCGAGCCGCAGAGGATGCGGCGGACCTGCGCGGCCAGGGCCTCGGTAGCCTCCGGCGCGGGGGCGAGCGCAGCGACAGGCACCCACCACACGCCGGTCACCCCGTCGTCCGTGATGCCCTGCGGCTCCTCCAACTGCACGTACCCTGCGGGGTGCGCCTGGAGGTACCCGCTCAGTCCGCCTGCCTGCCCGGGCTTACGCCCCTGCACGGGCTGCTCACGCTGCTCGGGCAGGAGGACCGGCACGTCGGGGCCGAGCGCGGTCGTGAGGCGGGCGTGGAGGTCAGTGAGGATGGCACGCACGAACTACCTCGTGAGGCGGCACACGCCCACGGCCTGCCCGGTGAAGTCGCTGACCTGCCCCCAGCTCACCAGGGTCAGCGTTCCCCCGTCCCAGGGAATGGACGCCCCCTCGCCCGGCGGCTCGTGGTCAGGGGCCACGGAGAGCAGCCGAACGTCGAGCACATTCGGCTCGCCAGTGAGGCGCTGGGCCAGCCGGATTCCCTGATCCGTTCTGGCCGGGTCGCGCACGCTGAAGCGGCAGGTGGTGCCATCGCTCCACTTGCCCGAGTGCCGGAAGCGCAGCTCCAGCAGCTCCGCGTCCCCCTGCACCTTCGCGATTGCGGCCGTTACTTCGTCTAGCAGGCTCACGGGTCACCGCGCCGGGTCACCGTGAAGGTCGGCCCACCGCTGCTCCCTGTCCGCAGGCCCGCCAGCGGCGAAGGTACCAGCCCGCTGCGCCCGGCCCAGCTGACCTGGCCCCGCAGCCGCTCGGCGAGCGCCGCCCAAGTGGAGGCGTCCACGGTGGAGGTCGAGGTCTGAGCGAACTTCTCCACCTCCAGTTCGCCCTCAATCTTCAAGCGCTTCACGCCGCCGCTGCCGCCCGCCGCCTGTTTCGAGGCGTGGAGTGCCGCAGCGTCGAGGATGTCGGCGGCCACCAGGCGCAGGTCCTGATAGACCGCGAAGGTGACTGCCGAGTTCACACGCTCGGTATCCGAGAGTTCCTCCTCGTGATAGGTCCAGGCGGCAGCGGTGACGAATACCCGGAGGGTCTGGAGCTGCTCGTCCGTTAGGGCAGGGGCGGTCACGTCAACCCTCCGGGGTGGCGGGTGGGGCAGGCGGGAACAGGTACGCGAGGATCTTGTCGGCCGTCTTCTCGCCGATGCGGTCGAGCGCGATCAGGTTGGCCCGGCCCGTCTCGCCTGCGGCGAGCAGCCGCAACCCTTCCTCGGTAAGGAGGCCGTTCGCTTGGAGGTCCTTGAGACTGGGCGTGTCCGGCTTCAGGGGCGTCCCCTCGGCGCGAATGGCCTGCACGAGCAGTTCGAGGAAGGCCGCCTTGCCCTTCAGCGCGGCGATCTCCTGTTCCTGAGCGGGGGCAGGGTGGGCGAGGGCCGAAGTCTCCGCGTCCCGGGCCTGCGCCGTCAGGTCCTCGATCAAGCGCCGGGTGGGCTGTTCGGGCAGCAGGCTGTCCATCGGCACGAAGGTGGCGTTGTCCGGGTCCTCGGGGAAGGTCACCAGGGCGACGCGGGCCCCAGGCTCCAACCCCAGACCCTCCAGGGCCTCCAGCGGAGCCTCTTCCACATTGAGGAACTGCACGAGGCTGTGCGCCCCGTCCTGCGAGACGAACACCACCCTGACCCCTTTCGGGAGGTGGATGGTGTGGCCGTCCGGCGGGGTCTCCTGCTGTCCGGCAGGCTCGGGCGCCGGGGCGATCTGGCCCAGGCGCAGCATCATCTGGTAATTGCGCCCGGCCTCCACCGGCACCGGGTCTCCGGGCTGGAGGTCCTGGATGCCGAAGCGGAAGGCGCGGAGCGCGACGTAAGGGCTCGTCCCGGTCACGGCGCTCACCAGTCGGCGGCGCTGGCCTGGACCACGTCGCTGAAGTACATGCCCAGGTCGGGGGCCACGATGCCGAAGCCCACAGCGGTGTGAGCCTGCACCCAGCGCGTGCCGGTGCGGTCGTCGTAGCCGCGGCGCAGCAGGGCGAGCGTCTCCGCGATGCGCTCGTTGTCGCCCTGGAACTGCTCGTACAGGTTGGCCCAGACGAACATGTACCCGCCGCTGGGCGTGGTGCGGCTGGGGCGGGGGGCGGCGTAGGTCAGCAGCATGCCCTTGGGGTCCACCCGGTACTCGAAGTCGTCGGGCATGCCCTCCAGAGCGGCGTTGTACGCGCCCCCTGCCACGAGCACCCGGTCCACGTCCAGGTAACGGGCGATCAGGTCGCGGTCGGCCACGCCCTCCTGCACGTACTTCACCCGGTCCACGATGTCCTCGTTGAACACCATGGAGGCGTACACGTCCGCGCCGAGCAGGGCCACGTTCGGCTTGCGGCCGGTCATGAGCGTCATGCGCTGCGAGCGGCCCCGCACGAAGCGGCCGGGGCTCACGCCGGGCTGGTCGAACTGGAGGAACTCCGGCGTGTCACTGGCCTGGTTGGGGTTGGCCGCCACGCCCTGGTACTGGTAGGCCCACCCGGCGTCCGGCGTCAGGTAGCCGTCCGTGAAGCGCAGGTCGATGTCGAGCCGCGCCTGGGCGGCGAGGTAGAGCGCCGCGTCCTCCTCGGGCTGGAGGGGATTCCGGCTGCTGGCCCGGTCGTTGGGTGTGATCACCCGTTCCAGGCTGCGGTGGGTCACGCGGTAGTTGCCCTCGCCGATCTTCGTGTGGGCGATGTTGGGGCGGTCGCCGTAAGCGTGGTCCCGGAACTCCGGGCGCAGCAGCGTGCCGCGGTCCCAGACCTGGTAGCCGCCGCGGTCGCGGTCCACGTCGAGCCGGGGGAACACCTGGGGCGCCAGGAACTCCTGGTCGGCCTCGATGTCCGCCACGGCGATGTCCGTGAGGTAGCGGTCGCTCTGACCGCCCGCGTGCATGGGGGGTAGGGGGCCGGTGGTCTGGTTGTAGTCGAGGGCCATTGGGGCGCCGAGGCTCAGCCCGGCATTCAGCAGGTGACGCATGTCGTGTCCTTTCGGGGAGTGGAGTCAAAGGCGAGCGGCCACCCCGCGGGAGGTGGCCGCAGCGGTGCGGTGTTGCTCAGGCCGTGAGGTGGTCGAAGTCGAAGGAAACGATGGCGCCGAGAGGGCCAGCCTCCAGCAGCGTGCCGAAGGCCTTGTCCCCGGCGGCGGCGAGCAGGGCCACGCCGTCCGCACCCGCCTTGATGCGGTCCCCGGCCTTACCCGCGTAACCGAGCTTGACCTTCAGGCGGCCCCCGGTCAGGAGCGTCGTGGGCGTTCCGGCCTTGTCGCCGGGGTACTCGATGATGCCGACGACGTGATCCCCGGCAGCAGCCACGTCGATCTGCTGATCCTGCTCAGCGGTGGCGCTGTCCTGGCTGCTGGCCGCGCCGACGAGCTTGGCGGCCCGCCACTGGTAGGGGGTGAGGTCCCGGGCGCTGCTGCCCGCGTGCTTGCTGGTGGGCTTGATGGTTGCCACAGTTGTGCTCCTTTACGAGAGGGCGGAGGGCCGAGAGGCAGTGAAGTTCAGCGGCCCCGGTAGCGGGCGGCGAAGGCCGGATCGTCGCGCATGACCTTCTGCCCGGCGGCCGCGCGGGAGAGCTTGGGGTCCGCCTTCATGGCGGCCTCGACGCGGCTGGCGTACTCGGCCTGCACGCTGCCGGTGCTACCGCCAGCGCTGCGGTCGTCCTGGCTGCTGCCCGACTCGCCGAGAAGCTGCATCTGCGCGCCGGTCGCATTCAGAGATTGCTCCAGCGCCTGGTACTCCTCAGCGCTGAGCTTCTCGTGCGCGGCACGCAGGGTGGCCCCGAATGCGGCGGGCTGGCCCAGGGCGAGGGCCCGTTCCCGGAACTCGCGGTTGAGGCGGGTGTCGCGCTCGGTGTTGGCGGTACGCTCGGCGGACTCGGCGCGGGCGGTGGCCTGGTCGAGCAGGGCGCGCACCTCGGGGCTGAGGCTGGAGGGGTCAACCCCGGCGCTCGGCGTGGTGGAACCGGAGGGCGCAACCGCTGCCGCGCCCTCCTCCGTCCCCAGGTGGTCGTTGAGGAAGCGGCGTTCCTCGGCGGTGAGCTTCTCGCCTGCGGCGAGTTTCGCGGAAATGGCGGCGATGTTCATGGTCTGGGCCTCCTGCGCGCTTGGCGCGGTCGTGGGGTCGATGGAAGAAGCCGCCTCCGGATCGGGAGGCGGCTCTTCCGTGGGGCTGGTCTGCTCAGCATCCGGTGGCTCCGGATCGCCGGTGGCAGCTGGTGAGGGGGTGGTCTGGGCCTCGGGGTCCTCCTCGTCGTCAGGCGGCGCGGGCGACTCCGGAGGGGCCGCGTTGCCGGTGAGTTCCGCAAGGACCTGGCCCAGGGAGGCTACGCGGTCGGCCAGCCCCGCCGTCACGGCGTCCTGCCCGGTCCAGACGTGGCCGGTCGCCCACTGCTCGGCGACGACGTTGCGGGCCTTGCGGCGGCCCTTGGCGACTGCCTGCACGAACTGGGTATGGATGGCGTCCACCATCTCCTGCCGCTCGGCGCGGGCCTCCTCGGAGAGCGACTCGTAAGGCTGCCCCAGCGCTTTCTTCGCGGCGCTGCGGATGTAGCTCACGACGACGCCCAGGCTGCCCAGCATCCCGCTGTAATCCGCGTGAACGGTGATCACGCCGATGCTGCCCACCAGGGCGGTGGGGGTGACGACGATCTCGGTCGCCTGCGAGGCGATCCAGTACGCGGCGCTGCACGTCATGTCCGCGCAGGCGAACGTCACCCGCTTCTTGCCCCGGGCGTAGGCAACGGCCTCGGCAGCCTCCACCGTCCCGGCAACGGTGCCCCCGGGCGAATCGCACCACACGGCGATGGCGCTGACGGTAGGGTCATCCGCCAGGGCGCGGACCTCCGCGGCGAAGTTCTGCGGGCTGATGTACCCGTAGGCCTGCGCCCAGCGGGGCGCGCGGCTGACCACCGTGCCGTGGAAGGTCAGGACGGCGACCTGCCTGCCGGGGTTGCGGGCCATCGGGACACGTTCGGCAGCCTGCGGCTCGGCGCCCGTGTCCGGGGCCTCAGGTAGCCCCCGGCTGGCGACGAGCTGCTGGAGTTCCTCCAGCGCGTGGGGCCGAATAGCCCAGGTCCCGCCGCTGCTCAGCGCCCGGGTCAGAAACTGCATCCTGTTCAAGAGTCCTCCTCTGCCGCCGCGTCTTCCTTCTCCGGCAGGCCCATCTTCTGGCGCAGGTAGGTTTCGAGGTTGCCGTCGTGGGTAATGCCGCCCGCGTTCATGACGGTGCCGATCTGGTTGAGCAGGTCGTGCCAGGCCGACTCGCTCAATCCGCCGTGCTCCAGCCGCGGCCAGAGTTCCGGGGGCACGCCGTTCAGGCGCATCAGGTTCCCCACGGCGAAGCGGTTGAGCACCTCCGCGATGCCGTCGAGGATGCCGGTGCCCGCCAGTTCGAACAGGTCAGTGAGGTCGGAGCTAAGAGCTTGCGCGCCCTTGCCCTCCGAGCCCCCCAGCAGCAGGAAGGTGGCGAGCAGGGACGCGCTGATGCGCTGGCTGTAGCGCCGGATGATCCGGTCCGTGTCGTGGGCGCGGGTGCCGCCGGAGGACAGCAGCTTGAAGGAGTACCCGGTGGGCAGGCGCTGGTACTTCACGTTCCCGTCCTCGTCCTCCTCCCGCACCGCGTAGTCCTCTGCCGGGGTGAGTACGTAGGCCCGCTCGTCCGCACGCAGGCCCGCCGCCATCTCCTGCACGAGCTGGACGGTGGCCTGCTGGGCGGCGGTTGCGTCCGGGCTGAGGTGCTCGACGGGCACGGTGACGTGCGGAATGCCCGCGAGATCGCGCTCCACCCCCACCGCCTCAAACTCCTCCAGCCGGGACTGGTAGCGGTAGGACCGGCGGGCGTTGACGAGCAGGCTGCGCCCTTCCGGGTGCCCACCCGCCTCGATCGTGCGAAAGTGCAGCGCGCGCTGGATGGGGATGAACACCTCGCCCCTCGGCGTGCGCTGCCACAGGCCCTGAATGCCGCCGTCCCCGTCCGCCTCCCAGCGGGCCAGGGTGCGCTGGGGCCGCAGGGCGAACTTGCGCCAGCCGAGCCGCCCGTCCGTGAAGCGGCTGCGGTAGCGGGCGTCGGGTTCGTCTGGTCCTCGCCGGAGCTTGTACACGACGTTGAAGTAGGACCAGCCGTGGACGAGCATGCTCAGCACCTCGGCGATGAAGCCGGGCCAGGTGTGGCTCATGTCGGCCCGGCACCCGGCCAGGAACTCGGCCCAGGCGGCGGCCTCCGGGGTGTCGTTCGCGGGCTGCTCGGTCCATGCCACCTGCCGGAACATGGATTCCAGGGCGAGGAACACGCCGCCCACGATGGGGTCACTGTCCCGAATCTCCTGAAACAGTTGGGCGGCGTACACGCCCTCCTCGGGGAGGTAGGCGCGGAACCAGGACGGCTGGGCGCCGCCGACGCCGACGATGCCAAGGTCTACGTTACGGGTGATGGGTCACCCCCTTTCACTTGCGGAAGGTCGGGCGCTTCTGGCCCCCGATCAGGGAGAGGTCGATGGCCGCGGCGGGGGCGGGGGCGGGGACGGCAGACGCCTTGCGCCGAGCGCGCAACCCCTGCCGCAGCCACTCGTCCACGTCCGCCAGGTCATAGGGCTTGTTCTCAGGGAGGCGCCGCAGTGTCCGGAACAGCACCTCGTGGGTGCCGACCGCTTCCAGGTACTCGCCACGCTCGCGGGCCGCCTTGGCGAGCTGCCAGCGTTCCCGCTTTCCCCCCGTGCCGCTGCTGGCCTTCACCTGCTCGAACCGGGGGCGGGGGGTATCCCCGGGAATCAACCCCTCGGCCACCAGCGCGTCCCAGGTCGCGCGGAAGACGGTGGCCCAGGTGTCCCCGCCCTGGTTGGTCTCCACGCCGACCGTGCTCGCCCGCAGTTCCACGGCCTTGAGCAGCGCCCGGCGCATGGTGCCGTCCACCCCGTCCCGTCCCTCCCAGGAGTACAGGCCGATGACCTGCCCGGTGAGCAGCCTGCCCCCCGCGCGGATGCCGTTGCTATCGCTGGATTTGGTGTCGGTGACGGCGGGGTCGATCCAGACGTGAACGTCCTCCAAGTCGTCCAGTTCCGGGAAGGGCCGCAGCAGCGCGTCCAGGTCGAACCCCTCGTACAGGCTCCCCGTCATGCTCGCCACGTCGTTCTGCTTCTCGCGGATGAAGGAGTCCGGGCCGATGTCGTTCAGCTCGGCCTCCAGCGTGGGGCGGACGGGGCGGGCGTCCGGCCAGGTGCTCTCCCCTGCCGTGATGAACCACCGCACGCGCCCCGTCTCGGGGTCCGGACGGCCCTCGTACTCGAAGCCCTCGATGGCGGGGTACGGGCCGGAGACATACCGGTCCATCAGGAAGTCCGCCCGGTACTCGGGGTTGGCGTTGGCGAGGCGGGTGACAACGCCATGCGGGATGATCAGGTTCTGCATGACCATGATCGCCCGGTTGGGCGCGCCCGCCGGGATGATGGAGTCCTTGATGGTCTCCATCTTCTTGCGGGTGGTGGCGAGGCTGTCGTGCCGCCCGTCGATGTCGTCGAGAACGATGAAGTCGGGGCGCACGTCCTCCAGGTTCAGGCCGCGCACCGCGGTATCCAGCCCGGCCGCGTCAATCACGATGCCGGAGCGAGTCCACACCCGGTTGCGGCGCCAGCCCTTGCTGTCCCCGTGCTTGCCCACCTTGCGCTCGGAAAGGTCCGGGTAGTGGCGGGCGATGCGCGGGTTCTCCAGCATCAGGCCGATGTTCTGCACGCTGTCGTCGGCCATGTCCTGGTTGGCCTGCACGTACAGGCCGTAGCGGTAGCCCCGGGTGGCGAGGCGGATGGGGGCGCGGCGGGCGTTGGTCGTTTTGGACCACCCACGGGGCCACACGAACACCCCGCTGGAACTGCGCGCGGGATCGCAGGCCCAGAGCCAGCGCCAGAAATCGTGCTGGCAGTCGGCGAGGGCCGAGACGTAGGTGGCGGGCCACAGTTCGCGCAACCAGTCCTCGTAGTGTTCGGGGGCGGGCTCGCCCGTACGATTGCCCACCTCAAGGGCTGGGGACTCAGTTGAGGCGCGTTGCTGGCGCATCCGCAGGAGGCGTTGCGCCATCGGTGGCAGGAACGCCAGCCGAGGATCTGTTGCTGAGGTCATCTGCCACCTCCTCCGTAATGTTGAGTTCGCTGAGGATCTTCGCCGCGCCCGTCACCTTGTGCAGGTCGTGCTCGTGGGGGAGGAGTTCCAGCATGCGGTCGAGGGCCGCCTCCCGCGCCCTTTTGAGCTTGCTCCGGTAGGAGTCGCTGAGTTCCTTTTTAAGGGTGACGACTTCCGGCGAGGTCTGGAGAGTTGAGGCCTGCCACTCGCGCAGCTTGTCCCGGGAGACGCCCGTCTCGCGCGCGGTTTTGCTGATGTTGCCGTTGTTGGCGGCGAGGGCGGCCAATATCGCCACTTTCTGCTCGTGCGTGTACGTGGGGCGGGTGCGGGCCGGGCCGCCGTCCACGCTCTTGTGCCCCCCCGCTGGCCGGGGCTGCTTCTTGGGTTGCGGCATGGGGGCACCTCCTCTCTGGGAGAATGGGGATATGAGTGACTTCGAGGAAAAACTGCGCCAAATCCGCGACCAAGCCGATGCCACCCAACAACGCCGTCAGGCGGACGAGCAGGCTAAGCGTGACCGGGAGAAGACTTTCAAATCTGCAGCAGAGAGGGAGTTCAACGAGCTGATCGTGCCTACCGCGCAGAAAATGTTCGAGGTCGCTAAAGGCAGCGGCCTAGAAGGCTCCATTGGACAATCTGACCAATTCCACATGATCCCGTGGATCAAAATCCGACTCAACAGCACCTACAAGCACGCGGAGTGGCAGTTGATGCCCGACTCAAACGAACCCGAACTTCTCATCGTTCACCTCGGTGGGTCCGGCAGTCCAGATCGGGTCGGCGCGGTCACGCGGCTTCCCCTGACCAGGGATTGGGTCGAGGAACAGATGCTCGTGCTTTACGGCGAGGCCGTGACGTTGCTCAAATAACAACCGTCTCGCGACGTCGTTAGCCCCAGATCGCGTCCAGCATCGCGCTCAGCTCGCTGACCGTCCTCGCTTCCGGGTGCAGCACGTGCCGCTGCGGGAGCGGGGGCGGGTCCCAGAGGGGCGTCACGAGGGCGTTGATGTCCCGGTACCGCCGCTTGAGCTTCCCCGTCCAGTCCCAGGGGCTCTCACGCACGGGTTCCGGCGGGTGTCTCGGGTCCACATCCCTCCCCCTCTCACGCGCGGCGGCGCAGGCCGTTGCGGCAGACGCGGTACCGGGGCGGGCGGTACAGGCGCACCCACCTCACGACGCCAGCCACTGCCGGATCGCGCGCTCCCTCGCCTCAGTGTCCCCCGACCGACTCTGGCGCAGGGGCTGCTTCCCTCTCGCCTCGTAGGTGACGGTGTTGCAGGTCGGGCAGTAGTAGCCGATGGCGTGCTTGTCGTCCGCCCGGAGGTGCCCGGCGAGGACTTTGGGGTGGTCACACATGCGGGGGGGCCTCCGTGGGCAGGCACAAAAAAAGCGCCCCGGAGGGCGCAGAGACGATTCTGGACTTTAACAAAAAATGTATCAGAGGTGAGGGTAACTCTCAAGTCTGAGTGGTCAATGCTGGCGGCGCAGGACGGCCTGCGCGTACACGAGCGCCGCCTCCGCCCGCGCGTCCCCGAACTGCACGGCCAGGGAGAGCACGGCCACCGCGTACCCCGCGTGCCGGGGCGCCGGGTACGCCCAGCCGCCGTCCTCCAGCAGGGAGCGGGGGGCGGTGAAGGCGCCCCGCACCCGTTCCAGCAAGGCGCCAGCCGCGCGCCGGTCCGGGACGCTCGACGCGGCCCAGGTGCTGATGAGGCGGCCCACCTCGACCTCGCGCAGCTCCCCGATGGGCGTCATGAGGGCGGTGGGCAGGTCCCGGCCGCCTTCCCCGAGGGTGGTGACCGGCTCCCAGCCGTCCGTGAAGGGGGCGTAGGAGATGGGGGGCGGGGCGGCGGGCTCGCGCACGTCCCAGGCCCGCAGGGCGCGGTACCAGTCCTCGGCGAGCGCGCGGTACTGACGGGCAAGTTCGCGGGCTTCCCGCCGCTCCTGAATGGTGGGGAGGTGGTCGCGGGGGACGGGGCGGGTGCGCGGCCTCGCGGGGGCCTCCTGCGGGCCTTCCGGCATCGCATCCGGGGTCTGGGTGGGGTCGGTCAAGTGCGGGGCCTCCAGCGGGCGCGTGAGCGTGAGCAAGGGTTACTCCTGTGGGGGTGCGGGCACTTCACGAACCGCCGCGCGTTCGAGGTACAGGTCCGTGCCGTCCTCGAAGTAGGCGGCCAGTTCAACGCCCGGCTGCATCAGCGGGTGGAATCTGCTGATGAAGTTGTGAAGCTGGAAGGCGACGAACCCCTCCGAGTCGGCCAGCGGTTCGTGATACGGGGGAACGCGAAAGGGTGGGGGCGGCGCGTGTTCGGCCCAGAACACGGCGTGCTCCTCGCGCAGGTACTGACGGCCGCGCTCGGTCAATCGGACGTAGACGGACTGGTTGAGGTTCAACACCAGTTTGTCGTTCATGTCGTTCCTTTCAGCGGGCCCACTGGCGCCACGAGCACGCCCCGCGCGTACACGGTCGGCTGGCGGCACAGGCCGCAGCGGGCGCGTTCGCCTTCAGGGGTGCGGGTGGGGACGGCGAGGAGGGCTGAGCAGCCCGCGTGGGGGCAGGGGAGGAAGTGCGGGAGGGTCATAGGCGGACCACGCTTGGGGTCAACGTCTCGCAGTCCAGCGCGCAGAGCCTGCCCGTCCACACGGCGCCCGTGTCGATGAACCACACCACCGTCCCGTCCTCCAGACCCATCGGGAACGGGCAGGCCGCCATGGGCGTGTGCCCGTGAACACTCACCGTGACGCCCGCGGGCAGCGGGTAGACCGGCGTGTCCAACGGGCGGCCCCACAGGTGCGCGACCGGGTCGGACGGGTGCGGGCGCATGGCGTGCGCGAACAGCACCCGGCCCTCCACGTGCCAGGGCTTCAGGTGCTCCTGCATCCACTGGGCGTCCCCGAGCATCGCCGCGTGATCGCCCAGGTAGGCGTCCTCCGTCTCCGTGCCGCCGTTCATCTGCCAGAGGTGCGGGTCCCCGCCTTCCACGACGGCGTCAATCATCATGAGGTCGTGGTTCCCCAGGCACGCGACGGCCTGCCCGGACTCAACGAGGGCACGCACGCGCCGGAGCACGCCGGGCGAGTCCGGGCCCCGGTCCACGTAATCCCCGAGGAACACCAGGCGGCGGTCCGGGAAGCGGGCGAGCAGCGCGTCGAGCAGGTCGAGGCGCCCGTGAATGTCCCCGATGGCGACGGAGGCGAGGGGTTCGGGGGTCACAGGGCCTCCAGGCGCACGTACATGCGCGGGTTTGGGTCGTGAATCGCGCGGGCGTTCAGGGCGCGCACGCGGCAGTCGTCGAGCTGGAGGGCGTCGAACACGGCGTCCTCCAGCACCTTGATCGCGTTGGAGAGGTCCCGGCGCCGGGGGTCACCGTTCTTCGTGCTCCAGCGGCCGTACAGGTGGGCGGTCAGGGCGAGCGGGCCGGGCGGGACGTTGGGGCGGGCCCGGCCCACGTGGTACGCGACGTGCTGCTTGAACGCCTGCCCTTCCGGCGTGAGCACGCGCCCTCGCCCGCCACGCCGGTTGAAGTACACGTTGTTCAAGGAGATGGACTCCCCGGGCAGCCAGAGTTCCAGGCTCAACCCTCGTCCCCCAAGGCCTGTATTAAGTCCGGGGTGGGCGGGCGCTGAGGGAGCATCCGACACCCGCTCCAGTGCCCGCCCCGCATCCCGCACAACCGGCAGGGGTCCGGACGGGCACGGCGCACGCGCCTCACTGGCCCCTCGCGGTGAGGTAGGCGACCTGCTCGGCGTCATCCTCCCGCGTCTCGTACCCGGTGCAGCCCAGCCAGCCGGGGAACACCCAATCCAGGGCGAGCAGCGTGAGCAGGAACGCGGCAGCGAGGGCGGTCCCGACCCCCACCAGGGCGAGGAACGCGGGCAGCACGGCGAGCAGGACGATCACGGGGGCCAGCAGGACGGCGAGCAGGATGGTCATGGTTGATCGCTCCTTGCGATACCGAGTTCGGCGAGGCGGGCGCGGCGGGCCTCGATGCGCTCATTCAGGCCCGCCGCATCGGGGCCGTGGGTGTTGATCTGTTCAAGGTCGCGGTGCAGGGCGATCAGGCAGTGGGCCTGCTCCTGGGTGAGCGGGCGGAAGGGGGTGTCGGGGTCAATCACGGCCTGCCCCCGAACCGCGCCCGCCCCAGTTCCCCCAGCGCGAGCACGTGCTCGGGTCCCAGGTCGAGCGTCATGGAGGGCTCACCCGGGCGCGCGACACACACGTGCAGCCCGGACGGCACCACCCACGCGAGCAGACGACCGTCGAACCCGCTCGGGCCCCCGGGCAGGCACACGTCCAGGTCCGGCGCCCCCTCGCTCACGCCGCCCTCCATTGGTGCCCGTCCCGTCTCGCCAGCCCGTCCGCCAGCAGGTCGGCGGGGGTCGCGCGCAGGGCCGTCACCTTCAGCCCGCCCACCCGCGCGAGCAGCAGGCTCTCGCTCATCGGGCGGCCGTGAATCCGCAGGGCGCCCAGGACGACCTCCCGGTCTGCGACGGGCACGGCGGAGGCCGGGGCAGCGTCAGGGGCGGGCGGCTCTCCCGGGGCGACCTCCGGCTCGGGGACAGCGCGCACGTACCGCGAGGGGATGCCGGGCTTCCCCGTGCCCTCCACGCGGGTCAGGCCGAAGGTGCCCTGCTTGACGATGGGGCCGAGGTAGGTGCGGACGCTGCTGTCCGGCACTCCCGTCTCCGCCGTCGCGTCCAGGGAGGTGAACTCCCGCCCGGGGGCCTGCGCCTCGATCCAGTCGAGCAGCACGTCCATCCCCGTTCGGTAGGGCTCCTCGCCGCCCTCCTCCAGCCCCGTGGCGGGCTCGGAGGTGTCTGGAGGCGACTCCGGGGTCCGGGGCGCTCTGCGGTTCCGGAGCCTCTTCCTGGGCCTCCTGTACGGTTTCGGCAGGGATGGTGATCACCGGCACAGGGATATGCCCGTCCTCCCCGCTCAGCAGCGCCTCGATGGGGGCGAGCTGGCGGGCGGCGAGGAGCCCGGCGTGCTTGATGGGCTGGAGTTCTTCCACGCGGTCGAGCAGGCGGGTGATCTCGGTTTCGGCGTCCTGTCCGGCCCGCACGGCGCCTTCCAGTCGGGCGATGCGGGCGCTCAGGCTTTCTAGCTGGGTCATGGGTACCTCGGCACAGGCACGCGCCCCAGCCGTCAGGGTGTGGGGCGCGGAGGTAGGGCGGTCGGGTTAGCGGAGGGTCAGGCGGTACCGGCCGTCCGGGAGGCGCTGCACTCGGAGGATGCGGTACCGCCAGTCCCCTTCGTGGTGGTCCCCGCCCTTCGTGGGGGTCCGGGCGTCGAGAGGCTTCACGGTGGCTGTCCAAATCACGCGGCTCATGCAGGCATCGTCGCCGCGCGTCCGGGCACGGCATTCGGGGGCGGACTCGGGGCCCTATAGGGCGCGTCCGCTCCCGGCCGGGACAGTCCCCCCCATGGGGTGCGTCACCCCGCGGGGTGTTTCTCCAGCGGCACCGCCGTGGCCCGCTCGTGCAGTCCGCACAGGCCGGTGGTGTCCCCGCGCTGGTAGGCAAGCAGGGCGACCGGCTCGGGCGGGTGAGGTTTCAGGCCCTGCTGGCGGAGTTGTTCGGCGGTGGCGAGGTGATCGGGGTGCGTGCCTTTGTAGGTCGGGATCTGGCGCTTCTTCATGTGTGGTGCTCCTGCGCCCGCCGAGGCAGCGGGCCAGGGCGGGCGGGTACGGCTACTTCACGGGGCGAGCAAAGGGCTGGTGGAACTTCTGGAACGGGTACTCCCCAACGCCTTCCACCGTCACGCTCTGACTGGAGACTTCCTCAATCACGTACAGCTTCCCAGACGCGCGGCTCTGCCACTGTTGGCCCGGCTCAATTCCCTCATGCTGAGCGGCCTTCGCGGCCTTCTCCTCCGCCGTCAGGTACGCGCCGGGCAGGGTGACCACCGCCTGGCCCTGCCCCTGGCCCCGCTGGATGCTCGCCCCGATCTCCTGATCGAGGAGCTGCGTGATCGCCGTCCAGGGATGCATGGTCTTGCTTCCCGTCCCTCGGTCACGAGCTGCTGCGCGCGTTCCGGGTCGATGTCCGTCACCCACGCCCGCCGGGAGGTGCCGGAGCGCAACCCCGGAGGGGTCTCCTCCATCAGCGCGTTGAGCTTCGCGTTCCCCCCCAGCGCCCGCACGAGCACCGCGCGGGTCTCCTCCGGGTCGTGAGGCCCCTGCGCGGCCACCGCAGCCACCTGGAGGGCCGCCGCGCCGCCGCCTCCAGGTGCAGGCACATCGCGTCGAGCACCCAGCCCCAGGCGAGGGGCGTACCGGGCTCCAGGACGTCCCAGAACTTGTGTGCGAACTCCCGGAGGGTGAGGGGCCCCGTCTCCTCTGGCTCGGGCAGGGCACCGCGGTCGGCCAGTTCCCGCTCGGCCAGTTCCGCGAAGATCACGTCGTCATTCAGCCAGTCGGGCAGGTCGTCACGCTTTTGCCGCGCCACGCGCCCGCCGCCTCCGCTCCAGCAGCTCCATCAGTTGGTCGGTGGTGAGGTTCTTCAGGTCCGCCGGGCTGCGGAGATCCTCCACCCGCACGGTGAACTCCTCCATGCCGCGCGCCTGGCGTTCCAGTTGCGCGCCCGCCGTGGCGAGACGGGCGACGGCAAACGCGCCGAGCTCCTCCGGTTTCAGGTGGGTCAGGCCGCGCACCGCCGCCGTCTGGAGGGCCTTGCCGATCTCGGCCTGACGCAGGCGGACCTCCTCCACCGTTTCAAGGTTGAGGGCGCGCGTCTTGGTGTCCACGCGGTGACGAAACTCGGCGCGCAGCTCAGCCCAGTCCTCCCGTGCTGAGCGGGCTTTAATCGCGTCGTAGGTCGGCGCTCCAGGTTTGTCACTCAGGGTCTTGAGTGTCACCGTGTCGTCGCCCCGGATGAACTCGCGGCGGATGGCGCTCCAGTCATGCTTGGTGGGGCGGCCTCCGGCGCTGCGCGCCCCGCTACCGCTCTGCTTCTTCGGGGTCGTCTTGGGCTTGGGGTCGCGTTTGGTCATGGGGGTCACCTCCTTAACGATGTGGGTGGGTTGTGGTGGACGAGGCAGGCGTCCAAGTGGGAGAGTGAAAATTCCATGTTTGCTCCGTTCTTGTCACCCGCTCGCCCTGAACCTGCTGCATGCCCCGCGCCCTCGCGCCCCCTCCAGGACGTGAGAAAGAGCCGCTGGTGACCGCCCCTGCCCTCTCGGCCCAGGACCTCATCGAACGCGGCTGGCGGCCCGCCATGATCCGTGATCTCCTCGGCCCGCCGGACCGCGAGGAGCCGAACGCGTTGCGCGTGAACCGCTGGGGCCGCCAGGTGGACATGTCAGCCAAGCTCTACCTCAAAGAGCGCGTGCTCGTGGCTGAAGCGACCGTGGCCTTTGACGCTGCCAGGAAGCAGGCTGGCCAAGCGCAGGCTCGTGTGGAGAAGGCGGCCCGGGTCGGGCCGATCAAGCACGGGGCGCCGGGCCAACAGTACGTCAAGGCGTACCCCCCAACCCTGAGGCTTCCCCCGGGTGCGGATTCCATGTCTGACCAGGAGCGGTGGAGCCATCACCTGGGTGAGCTGTTTGACTGGGAGCAGAAGCACAGCTACCTGCTGGAGGGGCTGAGCCGAGCAGATCGCCAGAGGGCCGAGGCGACGGTGTTCGAGAAGCACCGAAGAGCGGTCCACAAGCTGTACCTCTAGGGGCCGCGGTGAAACGGGCATGGCTGCTGCTCGAAGCGTTCACGATAGACAGCACAGGACAGCAGGCCCTCTCTGACTGACGTGAGCTCTTTCCGTTAGAGGTGGTCAGGTCACTCGCGCAGCCGTGCGGGTCTTCCCGAAGCCGCAGCCCGCGAGGATCAGCCGGACGAACCAGTCGCCTGCGGGGGGCAGTTGGTTGAGGCGGGTGGTGAGGAGCCAGCGCTGCTGGGCGGTTTTCCCACCCCTGACAACCGTTGGTTTACGCGGTTGAATCCTGGCGACCCGTTTCCGGGTCGCCTGAATCCGGCTGACCATCTCCAGCACCTAACACCTCCCTCGTGATGGCGATCTCGGCGAGCGCCTTGATGGCGCCGGTGATGGCGCTCAGGTTCTCAGCCGTGGGGTTGCGGAGGTCGCGGGCGATCTCCTCCTGCCTGCGCACGAGGGTGACGAGGGTGATGTTGAGTTCCTGGGCCCAGTTCTGCGTGGTGACGGCGCGCGACAGTTGGCTGTAGAACGACGACAACTCTTCATCGTCGTCGAGGGCGGCGCGGTACCTTTGCAGCGTCCTGAGCGTGATTTCGTGCTTCGTGCAAGCTGTCGCGTCCCCAAGGAGGGCGGCGTCCACCAGGGCGCGGGCAGCGCGGGCGTTGTCTCGTTTCGGTGCGGCCATGGGTCACCTCCTTAGGCAACGAAAAACCCCGCCGGGTGCGGGTGGCGGGGGTGATGGCGTTGGGATGTGTCAGAGCATGACCGGTGGTCTTTGATTCCTGACCACGATGTGGGTCACGTGCTGCATGGCGATATCCACCTGATTTTTATTCGGCAGGGTGATTTGGAAGGTCCCATGCCCAGTCTGAAACTGCCTGCGGAGGTCGCTCACCATAGTCTCGTCCATCTCAAGGTCGTCCCAAGAATTTCCGTTCACGATAACGATCTGGACTATTTTTTTCTCCATGCGCCCCAGCCTACCCGCCCGCGTCAACCAACGGTTGCTCACTTCAGCAGTGCGAACTGAACGGCTCCCCAGTTGGCAGCCCGCGCCCAGCTCCTCGGCGGTGATTGGTTTCGCGTCAGGTTCGGACATCTGGGCGGGTCACCTCCTCTACGGCTGATGCATGCGAGTTAACAGGGAACTCATACCCCTGAAGAATCCTCGCAGCTGATCTTTACTTCCTGCTCCTGTACGACGCCCTCAATGCCTGTAGCGTTGCGACATGCCCGAGATTGATGCCAGCGGCGCAGAAATCGTGTCCAGTCGCGAGGGCTACCTCCAACTGCACTTTCATGAACCCACGGATGCCGTCATCGACCTGCTCCGCATGTATCAGTCGGCAACACCCAGCACGGTCCACACACGTGAGGGGAACGTGGCGGCGCACGTCATCAAGGAGTACGGTCCTGGCCCCGAGGGCTGGCAGTTCAGGTTGGAACGCATCCGCTCCTGATCACCGGCACCTCTCCCTCACCCTTCACGACCTTTGAGCCTAACTTGGGCAATGGTCGTTGCTGGAGGGCATCGGGCGGGGTCATACGGTCACCTCCTCAGGGGTGGGAGTACGGTGGGTCATGAACGCCAGGCATCAGGGGCGAGTCATCACGATCAAGCGGGTGAATCATCCGGGCACCTACGGGGTGTGGCAGAGCACCACGGTCCGGGTAGATCGGCAGATCGTCTCCGTGCCGGATGCAGATCGCCTGGCGGACGAGGACCTGCTGGACGCGGTGCGGGGGATGCTGGATCGCCGAGAGATCCGGTGAGGTCAACCGGTGCGGATCACCGGCACCGGCTCAGACTTCGACTCCACGTTCCAGCACTCGCGGGTCAGTCCAAGCTCGGGCAGGTAAAAGGGCTCCCTCACCGAGCAGCGCCGCAATTCTTCCGGCGTGGTGAGCAGGCGGCCCCGGCGTTCCAGGTGCGCGAGGTAATCGCGCTTCACATCCGGCAGGCCGTACCCCTGCTGCTGACGGCGTCGGGCGCGCTTGTCGGCCTTCTTGCTCATACCCACCCCATCTGGCAGGTGATGAGGGTGAGTTCATCGCCCAGGTTGGGCAGAGGGTCAGCGGGCGCGGCGTACAGGCACAGGCCCAGCGCGTAAAACCGCCGAGGGCGGCAGTGCAGGGCTTGCCGCCCCTCCTCGTTCTGGCGCGTGAGGGCAGCCGCCACCGCGCGAGCCCCTTCTGCCGTCTGGAACGTCCAGATGTACTCGCGCATACGGCCTCCTGACAGCAAAAAGCCCCACGCTCGGTGGGGCTGCCCGCCGCCTTCACCCGGGCGGCCTAAGTTGTTGGGTACGGACAGCGTATCCGGGGGATGTCAAGAACGTGTGCAGATGGCAGGCGGAGCTTGTGAGGCTTGCTCCCTGGGATGCCTGATGTGCGGCACGGCCTTGCAGGCAGAAGTGGCACCATCAGGGTCATGACCAGCGGCGAAATTTACAACCTCAGGGTTGATGGTGAGTCCGGCTTCGTGCTCAGCCGTATCGGGCAAACCGCGTTCCTCACCGAGTCAACCACCCAGGTCTCCATCCCGATCCACAACATCAATGCCCTGACGTACCGGCGTGTCCGGTATCCCGTCTTCCTTGCCGTGGCCCTGATTCTCTTTGTCATTGGCTTGGTCGCCACCTCCTCCCCGCCCTACACCGTGGGCGACTATGAGCTTGCCTATCCGGCCCTATGGTTCATCGCGGCCCTCGTCGCGCTGGTGCTCTACTACGTCGTCACGACTGCAGCTCTGGTCGTGTACTCAGGATCGTTCCGAACGATTCTCCGGGGGTCCGAACAGGCCATGCGGCAGGCATTCGAACTCCTGCAGTAGGTCGGCACTCAGGTGCAGGCACAAAAAAACGCCCTTGCGGGCGGATTAAACATTTCTGGAACTGTACCCATTATGCCGGGCTTGACTTACACATGTCCACCACCCGCCGAGTGCCTTCCATAGCAGCGAGGAGGTCAGCCGCGTGCGGGGCCAGGAGGGTCTCGAACAGAGCCACCATGTCGCCGCTGAGGCCTGGGCGCACCCGGAACTGCTGACGGTCGCGCATGTACGGAAAGAGCGGCTCCGTGGTGGTCGGGGTGGGCCACTCCCGCAGGGTGGCGAGGGCCAAGCGCTGGGCCACTCCGGGCAGGACGCCGGGGTGAACGAACACGCGGAGCATGAGCGGCTCGGTGATGATCACGGCGCGTGTGGCCGTCAGGTGCAGCTCGACAGGCTCGGCGCGCAGGAGGTACACGTCGCTCCCCACGGGTGCGCGGGGCGGGGCAGAAGGAGCGCGGGTGGGGTTCGTGCTGCCGGTGCGGGCGGTGAGGATCGGCTCGCGAGCGTCAGCCAAGATGGCGAGGGCCAGGCGGTTGGCGACGTGCCGCCAGTACTGGCGCTGGGCCGCCTGGGACGCGGGAACGGCAAGGCGCAGGGTGGGCAGTAAGGCGGCGGGCTGAGTCAAGCGGGGGTCCTCCAGTCGGAGCATGGGGACCGAGAGCAGTTCGGTACAGCCCCCGAGGGCGTGAATGGGGAATGACGCGGCGGGTGAGGGGATGATCACTCAACGGGGTTGACACTGACCTTTCAGAAGAACGGGGGGCTGGGGGAGGACACGACGGTGGTACGCTGGATCGCTAGGGCGATAGCGTTGGCGCCGTGGCATTCGTACTGGCCCCGAGCGTCCTGCAAACCGCGCATGTGGATGTGGACGGTTCGGGGGACGGTGGTCTGGCTGGAGTCAGTCACGGAGCGGTCACGGTAAGGGGAGGAAGCTGACCTCGGCTGGACTTCACCCCAGCTCAGGAGGCGTCTATGCGGGTAGTAACAGCGGCGACTGGTCTGATCGCGTGGCTCGCAGTGTGGGGAACGGCTGGGGCTCAATCCTGTCCTCGCATTGTGGGCGAGGGCTGCTCCTTCTATGCTCCCGTGTTGATTCCCGCCAGCCCAACCCAAAACAGAATCTCGGACCCTTGGAATGCCCCATACGGCTACGTCATTGACAGTGCGACCTTGCAACCCCTTCCCCCTAACGTCGCCGCAAGCGTCCGGGCCTCGGTCGTACTTGGGGGAAGATTCGATCCCCGAGGACCGGTAGTTACCCTCAATAATGCTCAGCAGGCCTTCGAGCAGGCCACGCGGCTGAAGAGCCGACCGATCACGTCTCCCCTGGGCGACGCGCTGCCAGGACCACTCCAAACCTGGGTCACTGAGCCCTTTTCGGCCGCGCTCTCGAAGATCCAGGCGCTGGGTTCCGGACCTTGGAGGACGGCGCTTCGCGTGAGGGCTACCTACGTCAGTCGCTGCTATGGAGCTTGCGGGTATACCTACCAGGTGCGGGTGCGCCTGGTCTACGTCGGCGTTGGGCCTGGTGATGGCGTTGGCCCTCTCGCTGCCGCCGCTGCCCAACGCGCAGCTACCCTCCCCCGCCAAGTGGTGGTACAAAACCATTGCAACCAGAAAGTATCGGTGAGGGCGGCTGTGTACAAGGTGCTGTCCCAGGGTTCCGGCTCGCGCTTTTCCAATCCGATGACCCTTGAGGCAGGCCAGTCCACAATTGCTATGACGCCCGCTGCACAGGGAGCAGCAACATCCCTGGCGTGGAACAGCGGCTGGCAGCTCGCCCTGCAATTCCCCAGCGGCTTCGACCCGCGCACGGTCTCGGGAGGCATGGCAGTCACAACCATCTCCCTTCCCAGTGGAAGTACTCAGCAACAGGTCGTTCCGTGGCGGTCCAATCTGGTGGACGAGCGGGTGGTGCTGACACTGTGCCCTCAAACTCAATAAACAACTGGCGTGGCATCTGTCTGCGCCTTCCCTGCCATCACTCACGCTCGTCCGCACTGACGCCTCGTACACCTCCTCCAAAAGCGTCAGCCTGGACCGAGTAACGCCCCACCTAGTACGGGTACGGCACAGGGCAGCAAAATAGTTGCTCAGACTTTCGGCATTCTTCGGCTGGTCATGGCTGGTCATTCCTCCCCCAAATCACCGCACGACCTGAACAGTCCGCTGCTGATGGGTGTAATCTGCACAACCACCCGCCCACCCGGGCACACCTCGCCCCGCACGACCCGCAGCTCGTCGACGAGGCTGTCGTCCGCCCAGACCTTGGCATGCGTCAGGGCATCTTCCAGCGCTTTCGGGAGGTTGCTGAGGTCCCGGGCACGCTTGTCCGGCGGGCAGGCGGTGAGGGTCAGCGCAAGGCGAGCGCCGGGCGGCGTGGTGTAGGGCGCGTGGATGCGGTACGCCTGCATCCGTTCCTTCACGGCGCGGCGGTAGGCGCGGCCCTCCTGGCTGAGCAGGATACGGGCCTGCGGCTTGCCGCCCTTGCCGGTCACGACCGTCGCGCGCCAGATGCTGTTGAGGGAGGGCGGCCAAGGCAGGGCGAAGAATAGGGCGCCGGGGATGACACGGGCGAGGTCGAGCGGCGCGGGCTGAGCTCGCCCACCCGGAGCAGGGACAACGTCCTGGCGCGCCGTCACAGGTGGGCGAGTTTCGGGGGTCGGGCGAGCCACTTCGTCCAGGTGGTAGCCGTAGTCCAGTAGCCGCGCCCGTGTGGCCTCACGCGCCGCTGGGTCAGCGATGCGTGAGAGGTACGCCTCGGCCTGCTGGCGGGTCTGGAAGGGGTTCACCCCTTCACCTCTTCCACGAGGTTCAGCACGGCCTTCTTCAGGTACGGCGCCCGCTCCCCGAACACCAGGACGTTGCCGGTGCCCGTGAGCTGCACTTGCGCCTGTGCCTGCGGGTTCCCGCTCTCATCGCGGAACACCCGGATCACCAGTTCCTGGTCGTCGGTGAGGTGTTGGGCCGCGTAGGTCATGCACCAGTCCGTCCACCCGCCCCGCCCCGTGCTGTTGGCCTGCAAGCTCTCCTGGATGTGCTGCTGCTGGCGTTGCAGGCGTTCATAGGTGCCGGTCGTGACGTTCTCGACGAGCGCCGCTGCTCGCTGCTCCCCCGTCAGAGCGTGCAGCGGCACCTCGGCGCCCGTGTCCGGGTGTGCAACGGTCCCGTGCGCGTCAATGGCCGCCGCCACCTCCGCCGCTGCCCTGACCTGGCTGGTGCTGGGCTTGTCGCTCCCCGTCGCGGTCTTCAGGTACTTCGCCACCGCGATGACCTTCTCGGGTTCGAGTCCCTCGACAATCCGCGCGGCTTCCTTCAGCTCGCGGGCCTGGCGTTCGTTCTCCGGCTGGACACCAACGGTTGACGCGAGGGTGTGCGTGGTGGCTGCCGCGTCGATGAGTTGCTGGGCCCGCTGGCGGGACCAACCCCAGACGACCTCACAGTAGTCCCCGAAGGTGCGGTGCGACTCGCGGTACAGGCGACGGTCGCGGATGGTCAGCAGGGCTTCCCCCACCTCGACGAACCGCTGCCAGCCTGCCCGGATGCGGCCCTCCAACTGGGCGAGGTCGGTGCGTTCCTCAGGGGCGAGGAGGTCGGCCAGGTCCGTCGGAGTGATGGTCATGCTGGCTGCCCTCCGCGAGTCTTGACAGGGGCCACGAATGGCTGCCAAAGATGAGGGGCATGAGTTGTCGGGAGGAGATTTTGCAAGTGGCCAGGTTGCTGAGTCGTCGCCGACCTGATCGAACCTTTACTGCAGATGACGTCCTGACAGCCATGGAAGATCGCCAGACCAAATTCTTGGCCTCTACAATTTGGTACCACGTCACGGTGGTCATGTGCGTCAATGCTGTTGGTCGGGACGCGGCCAAGTACAAAGACCTGGAGCGTGTCGGGAGAAACCGATACCGGCTGCTCTAACGAAACTTGAGTCATGAGGTCACCAGTGGGGCGGGCTTGGATGCCCGCCCCGGTTGAGTTCAGGCGCTGGGTTGCGTGCCGCTGTCGGTGCTGCTGGGCGGGAAGGGAAGGTCTTCTTCGACCTCGTACATGCCCTCCAGCGCCCCGCTCGCCACCACCCTGTCCCAGTCCTTCAGCAGCAGCTCGCGCCACTCGGCGGCGTCCTGGTCGTCGCTGCTCTTGGGGTCATCCCAGTCGGTGGGGTCGTAGCCGATGGCCTGGAGCAGCGTGCTGAGCTGCCCGAAGGTGGCCCGCGCGAGGAATTGTTCAGCGGTCTCGTGCCCGGGCACTTCAGAAACCTGGGACAGCGCGGGCGGATTCAGGAGGGGCGCCGCCTCGGCCAGCAGGTCTTTCACGTCCTGCTGGAGCTGCTTCTCGGCCCTCAGCTCCTGCTGAATCTGCTCTTCGAGCGTCGGCTGATCGCTCACGCGGCATTCCAGGCAGTTGACGCTGTTCAGGATGCTGTCCACGCCCAGGCCCGCCGTCTCCAGTTCGTCGAACGTCACGCGGGTGGTGCAGTTCACGCTGCCGTCGTCACCGATGGTGATGTTGCCGCGCAGGTGGACGGGCAGGTACACGGCGGGGAGGGGCTGCCCGTCCAGCATGGGCGTGACTTCCAGCTTGATCCTCCCGTTCTCAGCCGCGGCGCCCTTCAGGACGGGCATGTGCTCAAGGGTGAACTTCCGCTCGCCGGTCACGCCAGCCATGAACGCCCACTTCACATCGGCTACCCAGCCGTTGTCCTTGTCGTCCTTGACGTTGATGCCCTTCACCTTGACTGCGTAGATGCCGTAGGTCTGCATGTCGTCTCCTTAGAGCAGCGCGGGCTCGGCCCGGCTGAGGTTGGCGAAACGCACGAATTCGGAGTTGTAGGCGAGCTTCACGGTCCCGACAGGCCCGTTCCGCTGCTTGCCGACGATGATCTCGGCGATCCCCTGTTGATCGGTCTCCTTGTTGTAGTACTCGTCCCGGTAGATGAACATCACGGTGTCTGCGTCCTGCTCCACCGCACCGGATTCACGCAGGTCGGAGAGGATGGGCTTCTTGCTCGGGCGCATCTCCACCGCGCGGGAGAGCTGGCTGAGGACGATCACCGGAATCTGGAGTTCCATGGCCAGCTTCTTCAGCGTCCGGCTGACCTGGCTGACCTCCTGCACCCGGTTCTCACTGCCCCCCTTGCCGCTCTCGATGAGTTGCAGGTAGTCGATCAGGAGTAGGTCGAGTTGTCCGGCCGCCCTGAGCTTGCGGGCGTCCCGGGCGATGCTGGCCCCGGTCTGGTCCGTCGCCTCCATGTACCGGATGGGGAGGGCGCGGGTGCGGTTCGCGTGGACGCGCAGCCGCTCACGCTCCGGCCCAGTGGTCGTGCGCTGCCGGATCTTGTTCAGGTCCACCGAGGCGGCCGTCGCCAGGGCACGCAGGGCCAGCGCCTTGGCGGGCATCTCCAGGCTCGCCACCCCCACGTGCTTCCCAGCCTTGGCGGCGTTCAGGGCGAAGCTGTAGCCCATCGCGGTCTTCCCCATCGCGGGGCGGGCAGCCAGGACGTACATCGCCCCCGGCTCAAAGCCCAGGATCTGGTCATCCAGGTCCGCGTACCCGGTGCTCAGGGCGTTCGGAGTGGGGCTCTCGATCTCCGCCAGGGCCGCGTCGATGGCGTCGGCATGGGTCGTGAAGCCGGAACGGGTCCGAACGTCCAACGGACTGGCCACCTGCGAGGCGAGGGTCGCCAGCTCCTCGGCGCCCAGGTCGCCCTCGGTGGCGTGGTGTACCAGCTGGTGGGCACGCCGGATGGCCTCCCGGCGGCCGTGCAGGGCGCGCAGCTCACGGGCGTAGTGCTCGGCGTAGAACCCGGTCGTCTCGGCGGTCATGACCGCGCCCAGGAAGGCGCCGTTGACGAGCTGGGCCCGCCCGGTCTCGCCTGCCCGGCCCAGGATCAGCCCGGTGTCGTCGATGGGGAGCCCAGCGGCGTGCAACTCGTGCATCAGGCCCGCGAGTTCGCGGGTGGCGGGGTTGTACCAGGCCTCGGGCGGGAGGTCCGCCAGGTGCTGCCAGGCCAGGGGATCGATCAGGACCGAGGCCAGGGCCTGCCGCTCCAGGTCGTGGTTCTGGGGAAGGGGGCGTGGGGCGGTCATTCGGACACCTCGGTCAGGACAGTCAGCGTCTTGACCTGCCCCAGCGGCACGTCCGGGTAGTCCGGGTGATCCGTCGCCACGCCGCGGCTGAGCACCGCCACGACCGTCGCCTCGCTGCCGTCCGGGTACCGCACGCGCTGCCCCGCCACAAGCGCTGGGCGCGGCGGGGCGGAACCTTTCTCGGGTGCCTGAGCGCCAACGTTCTGGAGGGCCTTTATGCGCGCTTTGAGCCCGGCGAAGGGGTGAGCGTAGCTTCCAAGCTCGATCACGCTTTGCGCTTCAGCGCGCAGGGCGTCAGCCCTGCCTTCCCGAACCCAGGCGGCCCACTGCCCCGCTTGCGCCTTGAGCGTGACGGGCGCCGCCTTCACCAGCCCGGCCCAGTCCCGCCACACCTCCATCAACCCGGCTTCGGCCAGGGTGTGCATGTCCCGCTGATGGCTCGACTCGCTGTTGTTGTTGGTAGAAGACTTAGATCCCAATAAGGAATAAGGATGTTTATCTCTAAGGTCGGACATGTTGTCCAGGGGGGGGTGGACACTTTGTCCGGGGGGGGTCTGGTCAGCCTGTCCGGGGGCTTCCACCGGCTCCAGGTCGGCTTTTCGCGCGGGTTTCATCATCAGTTGCACCTCGTCCACATCACGGCCGCCGTCATCCCGGTAAGTGCGCTCCCGCCGGATGAGGCCGTGCTCTTCCAGCCAGGCCAGGTGCCGCCGCACGGTGCGGTCCTTGCACCCGGCCCGGGTGGCGATTTCTTCCTGGGGTTCCTGCACCCGCCCCCGGCCGTCCGCGAGGTCGGCGAGGGCGAGCAGGGTGGTCTTGATGCCGTTCGGGACGTGTTGCTGCCACGCCCAGCCGGTCGCGGCACTGCTCACTGCTCCAGCTCCTTCCGGAACTCGGCCACCAGGTCTTCGCCGTAGTGCTGAGTCAGGACCTTAAGGGCGACCTCCCGGTGGAACGCCGACAGCTCGCGCAGGTCCTCCAGCCATTCGGCCCGGTCGGCGGCCGTCATGATCCGCGTGGGCTGCGGGGTGGGCGGGGTGTGGGGCTGGGCGTTCATGCGGCACTCCGGGCGCAGACGATGGCCCACAGGCGATCCACCTCGCTGGGGCGCTGGAGGTAGGCGGCGCGGAGTGCGGCGGCGAGGCTGAGCACCTCGTCGTCGGTCATCCGCGCCAGCCCCGCGGCCCTGGCCTCCCCCACCGCCCGCAGGGGGGCGCGGGGGTTGACGACCTGGTGCAGGGCGCGGAACTCGGCCACGTCGTCCGGAAACCACTGGTAGACGACGGGTTCGAGGTGGCGGTACTCGGCGGCAGTCATGCCAGGGCCTCAGAAGGGGAGCGGGTCCGCGTCGATGGGCGGCGTGAAGGCGGCACGGGCTTTCTGAAGCGCGTACTCCAGGTCGGGATCGTTCAGGCCACCGAGGACGCCCAGCAGCATGTGGGCCTGCTCCTCGGTCAGGGTCGTGGTGCTGACCGGTTCCGGCAGGGTCAGGAGGTGCGCCCAGAGCATGTGCCGGTCCTCGCTGGTGCTGGCCCCGGCGCGTGTCGCGTACTGGCACAGGGCCTTGCGCTGGTTGTCACTGAGCAGCAGCTCGGCCTCCTGCGTGGGGGCCGCTTCCTGGGGCTTCTGGCTGTGCTTCAGTCCCAAGGCCTTGAGGTCGTCGTAGCAGGCGCGGGCGGCGGTGAGGTCACCGCGCCAGTTGTACGTGCCGGTGATCGCTTCCACGTCCTCACGGGGCGCCACCTTCCGCACCCGTTCGGACATCTCGGCGATCTTGCCCGCCCACGCGTGGAGCTTCCCTTCGAGCTCGGGATCAGGGAGGGTGTGAGGCTGCACTCCCGCCTGCTCGGCCACCTCGCGCGTGATGTCCGCGCGGCGGGTCTGGGGGGCAGCGGGCGCGGCGGGGGCCGGTGCTGTGTTGTCCGCCTGGGCCATCTCCTCGCTGGTGTAAAGCCCGCTCATGTCCTGCGGGAACGCCTTGCGCAGCGCCAGCGCTTCGGCCACCTTCGCCAGCATCAGGTCGGGCATCTTCGCCCACATCGGGCCGGGCCTGCCCTCCTTGTTCGTCTGCACGTAGCTGTCCCAGCGCGCGACGGCCCACAGCGGCTCGCGGAAGTCCGAGCGCAGCACGCCCACCTTTGCCGCGGCGGGCGGGGTGCTCTCCAGCCACACCTCGCGCCACTGGCCGTCCCGACCGCACCACACCGGGCCGACCTGACCGGAGTACTTCCCGCTGCGCTCGGCGATCAGGCGCAGGCCGTCGATGCTGACCTGCACGCCCATGACCTCGCGGCGCTCCTTGTTGTCCCAGCGCTTGATGGCGTAGATCTGCCGGGCGAAGGGGTCCAGGCCGGTGCGGTTGCACTGCTGCACGAAGAGGCTCAGCTCGTCATCGGTCGCACCTTTGGCGATGGTGCGCTTCACCAGGTCGATCTGGTCCCGGCCCAGTCCCTGGGGCTGGAGGGCGAGGGGCAGGTGTTCGGGGCGGGCGTGTTCAATCGCGGTCATCGGGCCACGTCCTTCGAGGTGGGGAGGTCATTCGCCAGCAGTCGCCGCAGCAGCACGACGAACGTCACGCCCGCGGCGCAGAAGTCGGCGAGGAACGCGGTGCGGAGCCAGGCGCTGGATTCGGGGTTGATGGCGGCCGGGAACAGCAGCACGCCCAGGACGTAGGCCAGCAGCAGCAGCAGGGCGAGGCGGCGCATCAGCGGACCCCCCGTCCCCGGCACTCCGGGCAGTCCATAAGGGGTTGGTTGCGTCCGGAGTCGGTGCAGTCGCAGTCCTGTACCGCGCCACTCAGCGCCGCGGCCACCGTGCCCGCCGCCTGCGCCAGCACCTGCCAGTCCTCGCGGGAGAGGAAGAGGCTGGCGCGCTCGCTGGCGGTGGTGATGACCAGGGCGGCACCGTCCGCTCCGGCGATCTGGCGGATGGCGAGGCCGGGGAGGATGGCCGTCACGCCGCCACCTCCCCACCGTCCAGATAGCGTTCGCTGACGAGTTCCAGCCCGCCGCAGTCGGCGGCCCACTCCAGCAACTCCTCGGCGCGCAGCACGGTTGCACCCTCGCCGTTGATCTCGGCGGTGACCTCACCCGCACGGCGGGTCAGGGTGACCGTGTACGCCAGCCGGGAGACGACCACGCCGTCCATGCGTGCGGCGATGCTCAACTTCCAGGTGCGCGTTTTGTCGCGCTTGCTCACGGAATCGTGCGGTATATTCACAAGTACCTCAGGTCGGCAAACCGGGTGACCGCGTATTTCGGACGCGGTCCTTTTCGTTTGGTCAGGCCAGCAGGGCGCGCTGCTCGTTGGTCGGCATGCCGGGAGCGCGGTGGACTGGGTGCAGTTGTGTGAGAAACCTCACACCGGGGGTAATGGGGGTGTTAAGATACAAGTCAGAAGCCTCCTTCTGGGGCCTCCCTGATCCGATGGTTTGCCGACCCGGGGATCAAAGAGGCAGGTGGGGGTGTTCAAAAGCGCGGGGCCTTTCGGGGCTCCGCCCTTTTCGTTTCAGGCGGGGCGAACTGCCTGCGCCTGCTCGTCACGCGCCAGCGGCGCGGGCTGAGGAACGGGGATGGAGAGCAGCGCGCGGGCGATCCGGGCGCGGGCCTCCGGGCTGTCGATGTCCGAGCCGTCGGCCATTTCGATGGACACGACGCGGAGCGTGGGGCGGGGGCGGCGGGTCATGCGGATTCCTCCGGGAGCTGTGCGAGTTCTGCCAGTAGTTTACTGGGAGTCCTGTTCAGAGCATTGGAGAGATAAGTGGCGTATGTCGCAGCATCCTCTAACGAGATGCCATGCCTGCCCTGTTCGTGTTTTTCCAACCGTGCCAGCGTGACTCCAGTGAGGCGGGCAAAGTCCTCACGGTTCATGCCGGTGGCCTCTCGAAGACGCTTTAGGGTGGTCATACACTCCTAGTATAAAACTGAGAGTAGCGGGTAGATGAGTGGTCCGGTTGTCATGCTGCCCACCTCCCTTGAGGTAGTAGAATTCTACTACCCACCCATATCCCTGTCAACAGTTTTCTACTAGGGGGAACCTACTAGGTAGCAGTAGCGTACTGGTATGCCATGTACGGGGCACTCCTCACCATGACACCGCCACCACCACGCTCTCAAAAGCCCAATTGGGCGCTGGCCTTTAAGCATCGGCGGGAGGAAGTGGTCGGCAGCCAGGAGGAGTTGGCTGCCCGTACGGACGTTTCACAGAGCCTCATCAGTCAGATCGAGCGGGGGGTACAGAACCCCACGGGCATCAGCATGGATCGCTTCGCCCGGCTGCTCGATGCCCTGAACTGGTCAGTTGCAGAATTTGTAGCAGCGACGGGGCTTGAGGTGCCTCTTCCGGGCGCCCTGGAGGCCTCTAAACCATTCGACCCTAAGACGCTCTTCCACCCTCCCAAGCGTGGGCGTCCTGCCAAGCAACCGCTCTGGCCGAACCTCGCCTTGATGATCGCGGATAAGCAGGAGCGGCACCCTCAGCTCCGCGAGGAGCGCTGGCAACAGTACCTGAACCGCACACGATTCAGCGGAGGGCAGGAGCCTGACGAGGACGGCTGGTTCGAGATCTTTCAGAGCCTCCGCCGGAACAACGTCGAGCCTGAGGATTGGCCGGAAGAGTAATGAGCGATCCGGTCAGCCAGTTGTTCGACGACCTTCATTTCATGCTGGAACGTATGGGTTGGCCCACGCCAATGGAACTGGCGAGAGCACTCGACATCAAGGTCACCGACGGGCCCGTGCCCTCCATCAATCTCGACCCCCCTCCCACCATTCAGCTCCCCGTTTCCCTCCGGGGGTTTCGCCGCCGCCATACTCTCGCCCACGAGATTGCCCACGCCCTAATGAACTGGCGCGAGATTGATGCCGAACTACTCATGTACTACGCACCCGAGTGCGCCCACTCCAATCTGGAAGCCTTGGCAAACCACATCGCGGGCCTCATTGCGATCCCGCCCCCGATCTTCCAGAAAGCCATGCAGCGGTACGGCTTTAGCCCCACCACAATGACTTACCTGGCCCGCGTAACCGGTGCCCCATTAGAAATCGCGATGGACCGGGTGATTTACGAGAGCGACAGTTACAGAAGGGCCGCCATGCTCTTTAAACGCAACATGCTGATCGACTTCGCCTCCACGATCTGGCTGGAGGCCGATCTTTTTGATGTGATCCCCGACCCGCGTGAACGCTTCCCCGGCATCGTGCTCCAAACCATGGATGAAGGCGTGCTCCTCGGCACCTGGGGGGAGTCATGACCAACTACCAAGTCTCTGTCGACAGAATTGTGGTGATCGACGAGTTCGAGAAAGACGAACTCTTCGTGATGGGCCACCTGGTCTTCACACCACGACAAGCAGAGATGGCCGTCCGGCGGTGGACCAAGCTCCAGCAGGAAATCAAGGGCCGTCTCTTGCAGAGAGGTCTGCCCCTGGATCCCAGGCTTGAGGGGGACCGTCTCCCCGAGATTCATGCCGAGTGGCTGGTACAGAGCGGGAAGTATTACCGCTGGCCGGGTGCCAAGAATAAGGATTACTGGCGCGAACATCTGGACTGGCTTGCAGAGGCAATGAGGATTGTTCGCCATGTTGGCCCAACCGTACACTACGGCCACCACGTCAACTATAAGGAAAGGGAAATTGAGAGATTAAAAAAGAGCGGATTGTGGGATGATAGGGAAACCATAGAAGCCTGCGGATACAAAGCATACAACGAACTAATTTCAATACTTTGCAATCCTTATGCCAAAGGACTATCTCTTACGCTCGCATCTATGGAGCGCATGTTCTCACATAGAGGGCTCTCTTATGAAGTTATCTGTGACAACTATGACTACTGCAAGGGATTTTCTACTCTAGAGGTCTTTGAAGAACTGAAAAACAAAGGCGTCGCGCAGTCAGCTTTTGCCCCCAAATTCTTGTCAAGCGAGGATGAACAACTTATTCAAATGACAGATGTTGTTACATATGCAGGAGGACAAGTAGCATGGCTAAATCTAAAACGACAGCAAGATGCGAGATTCATGCCGAACATAAAGGTAGACAGGGTAACCCAAGACCACCAAAAATACGTACTCGCACTTGACGGTGAGAGCAGCTCCAGCCCTCCCCCAAGAGGCTCCGAGGTTGATGCTCTCAGTCGCCCCATCTACCTCGACATCGTCTCTTCTTTTGTTAAGCACGCTCCGGAACTTTACGCGTCCCTTCAGGCTCGGCGAGATTCCAGAATCCAAGAACTTCTACATCTAGCTCTGAATTCAGATTCGCCTAAATGAGCCAGAGCCTGCTCGAAAGCAGGCCCCGTCTGACCGAACTGTACCCCTGTGACACCCCAGTGTCAACACTGCCTGCACATTGTGCAAATGGCGAAGGAGCGCCCTGATGACCCGCCGCACCGCCGTCTACCTACGCATCTCCGACCCCAAGGGCGACACCGCCGACCGGTTCGGCCTCGCCGTGCAGGAACGCACCTGCCGCGAGTACGCCGAGAGAAACGGCCTCACCGTGCAGCGGGTCTACACCGACGCCATCACAGGCGTCACCGAGACGCGCCAGGGCTTCGGGCAACTCCTCGCGGACGCGGCTGCCTACACCGACGTGGTGATCTACGCGGTGGACCGTCTCGCCCGCCACCCCCGCGCCGGGTACGCCCTGCTGGAAACTCTTCAAGCGGCAGGCCTCCAGGTCCACACGGCCATCGAGGGCATGCTCGACCTGGAGGATGACGCGGGCGCCCTGAACTTCGGAGTGCGGATCGTCATGGCCGATGCGGAGAGACGGCGCATCGTGCGGCGACTCAGCGAGGGCAAGCGCAGCAAGGTGCGAGCCGGGAAGCCCCTGCGGCCCCTGAACGGCTACGGCTACCAGCGGGGCGAGGTGTACGAACCGCACGCGCAGTGGGTGCGCTGGATCTACACCCAGGCCCTGAGCCTCGGCACCCAGGAGATCCGCGAGGAGTTGCGCCGCCTGGGCGTGCCCAGCCCGGGCGGCGCGGCCGGGTGGGATCGTGACTCGATCCGCAAGTTGCTGACGAACAGCGTGTACCGCGGCGAGTACGTGTACGGCCGGGACCGGGTGACCCGGCGGCCCCTCGCGGACGCCGTGAGCTGCCCGGCCCCGCGCATCGTGAGCGACGAGACCTGGTACGCCGTGCAGCGCGCCCTCCAGTACCGCTCCACGGGTGCCGGACGCCGGGGAAGCCGCACGGACGTCTACCCCCTGACCGGGCGGCTGCGCTGCGCGCAATGCGGGGCGGCGATGGTCGGGGGCAAAGGCAGCGAGTCCAAGCGCACGGGCGTCGAGTACCGCTACTACAAGTGCGGGGACCGCGCCCTGGCCGTTCACACCCGAAAGGGCTGCACGCACCGCTCGCTCTACCGCACGACCGAGCTGCACGAGGTGGTCTGGGAGGCCCTGCAGAACCTGGCCCGGGAGCCGGGCACCCTCGCGCAGGCCCTGACCCGCCCGGCCCCAGTGACAGTGGACACGACGGCCGCCGTGCGCGACCTCGACAACCAGCTCGCCAAGGCCCGCAACGCCTACCTGCGCGGCATCGACTCGGAAGACGAGTACGCGGAGACGAAGGCCATGCTGACGGCCCAGCGGGCGCGGCTGCTCGCGCTGGCCGAGCAGGGGCAGCCGCAGGGGGTGGCGGACACGGAGCACGTGCAGCGGGCGCTTACGGACGCCTTGCGGCAGGATGACCTGCACGTGGCGGCGTTGCGGTTGGGGTTGCTGGTGCGGGTGGAGCCGGGGGGTGGGGTGCGGCTGACGCTGGACCCCGGGTAATTTGGACCTTCCACTCTCGCTCTCGGTGCGATCTTATTTATCTTCCAATGAGTCTGCTCATTAATGAAGTATTCTTTATCAAATTTATGTGAAAGCAGATAACGACCTATGTCGATTTTACTTATCTTTTCTTAGGGTCGTCGCCAATTAAATCTATTAATATCTCTTTCTCAGCAAAACTAATATGCCGGAATATCGTTTTAGCTATATCGCTTTGGTCATAAGGTTTCAGATAGTCATCAAGAACACGGAGATTTCCTATTGCCATAGTGGAGTGGGGAAAGGTAAAATGATAGCGATTTCTTTCGTATTCGCTGACAAGTCTTTTAAGCGCTTCTTCAACTATGCTTATGTGAACCCCTATAACTTCCCTTTTGAGGAATAGAACTGGAGTTGAATTAAGCCGTCTATTTAAAGACTCTAGCTCAAGTTGGACGTTGTTTATAACTGCCAGGTAATCATCATATACTTTTGCAGTAATCAGATGTAAATTTTTGTTCTCAGGGGAAACACTTTTAAATGCACGAAGCAGCCGCCGGGCACGCTTATTATTCACATGAGCGGCAATAAGATCCTCATAAAATTTTAGTCGTGTCGTTTCTAAAGTCTCCAACCTCGTACGTTGCCTGTTCCACTCTTGAGTCATTAAAGACACAACGATACCAATCACGCCTACAGTTAAGACCTGGAGCCCCCATTTAACCAGTTCTAGATTCGCCCCTCCCAAATTGGAGGCTCCCCTCAATATTTGACTGAGACCAAGGACTAAACCCGCGAGACCCACAGCGGCAACAATAACTATTCCAATCACTATTCGCCTTATGGAAAACTGCATAATGCAGCCCCTTTCAGACTACCTAACACCTAGTCAGGCCCTCGCGTCTGAACCAACTGTCTGAAGCGCTTTGATTAAAAGGAGTACTGTTATCGCCCGTAGGGTTCAAGCATTCTCATTCACCCCTTCTGAAATGGTACACCTTCAAGCTAATCAACCTACTGAGCAACTCCTACGCTGCTTCCCCTCTCACTCGCTCTGGTATATGTGTGCCTACGTGGTGGTGAGTGGAGGCGCACACATACAGCACAACGTCCTTCTCT